>CAIRTN010000026.1 GCA_903881515.1 uncultured Rhodospirillales bacterium
CAATCGACACCGCCAGGCTCAAGGGCGCGAACCCCTTCGACGTCATCGTCGCCACGCTGGCCTGACAATCGCCCGGCGCGCCCCAGCGCGGAAAATCACGCTTCAAAATGGGGGTGGGTAATTACTCGGCCTGAATTCGGTTTCTTCCGCCAGACGGGTGCCCAGGCCGCCAGCAAGGATAACAACCTTCATCGCTAAGTCCCTTTTATTTCAAGAATGGCGGGAAATTGCCAGATGAGCCGGAGATCGTCCAGCGCCATTTCAGTCAGCAATCGGAAAGAAATGGTAAAGTCCGCGCATATTCTGCCTGTGCGGATACAAATATCACGGTATCCGATACTCGAATGGCATGCCAATTCCAAGCGCGCGATGCAATAAGCACAGCAGTGCCCGTTCGGCTCCCGTCAGTTCCTCGAACAACGCGAGCATCTGTTCATGCGCGCCATCCGGCGATACCTCGGCTGTGATCAGCCGATCCACACTCACCGTCTGGTCACGCACCGCGACCAGGCCGTTCGAGTACGCCGCCACCATCCCGACCCAGTCGATCCCCCAGCCGATGTTGTTGGCAAACAGGCCCAACGCGCAGAACCGTTCAACAACCGCTGGGCGCAACGCCCACACAAACGCCCCGGTTTGCGCGACAACATGCAGCATCGGATCCGTCGTCAAGCCGAGGCTCACCAGCGCGGTCATCCATCCGGTGTTTTCGATGTTCGGGGACCAGACGCCGATCTGTGGCACAGCATCGAATCGGGCGACGCACCGCGTCACCAGCTCAGCCCAATCGTTGCAATGCACATCGCCGTTGATGCAGATGAACACGTCGCCATCAAACAGCCGAACGGCCAGTTCCATCTGCCGGCCGAACAGGCTGTCGGCGGCGATGCCGATATATTCCCAACCCGTCAGGTCGCAGGCCAGCGCGCGCGACGTATCGATGACGGTCTTCCTGGCCTCCACCGGCGCCAGGGCCGCGATCATCGCGGCCACGTTCTCCGCGACAGCAGGCCAGCTCAGCACAAAAATATGCGCTCGCAATTTGCTCATCGGATCAGCATCACCTTAGTTCGCAACCGGTTGGAAACTGCACCCGTGGTCTAACATGTCCGCACGCCGTTCAAGGAATCGGGTAGGAGAACGGATGCCCGATCCCCATTGCACGGTGCAACAAACACAGCATGGCCCGCTCCGGCCCCGACAATTCGTCAAACAATGTCTGCAACTGGATCAGCGCCTGATCCGAAGAATAGCTTCGCCCGATCGGGTGATGCACAAACGCTTTCTTGTCGCGAACCGCCACCAGGCCCTGGGTATAGGCCGCGGTAATCGCCACCCAATCGATGCCCCAACCCAGGTTGTTCGCGAACAGGTTCCGCTCCCGCAGTTGCGCCACAACCGAGGGGCGCAACGCCCAGGCAATCGAATCCGTCTGCGCGACGACTTGCACGTCCGGGTCCGTCGTCGGCCCAAGTGACACCCGCGCGGTGTTCCAGCCGGTATTGTCGATCTCCGGCGACCAGACCCCGATCTGCGGGATGTCCGTGAAACGCTGCACACAGGTCTCAACCAGGCCAGGCCAGTCAGTGCACTGGGCGTCGCCGGTGATGCAGATGAACACATCGCCGTCGAACAGCCGCAATGCCAGCTCAAGCTGTCGGCCATAGTAATTCTCATCGGCAATGCCGATGTATTCCCAGCCTTTGAGGTCGGGTCCCAGCAGCCTCGATTTGTCGATGACCGTCTTGCGATAATCGGTTCCACCAAGGGAATCGATTATCGTCATGACGTTAGCGACAACGGGCGGCCAGCTAAGAACGAAGACGTGTGGACGCAGCTTGGCCATCTGGATAACATCACCGTCTGTGGTCGGGCGGGGCAACATACACAACGCCGCAGGCCATCATAGCCTCAAAATCGAGGCTTCACGGTACGCTGATTTGCGTCATCCCCGGTTACATCTCACGTAAGAAGCGATGCCTACTCCTTATAGTCCGGCTCTTCCCGATCCAGGATCCGCCGCCAGGCATCCAAGTGCATCCGCGCATCCACCCGATCGCCCCAGGGACCGTTATAGCGCCGGCGCAGCCGGTCCGGCAGCCGGCGCAGCGGCTGGCCCGTGCTCATCGCCGTCACCTGATACATCGCTGTCCGCTCGGCCGAATGCAGTTCGTCGAACGCCTCGGCCACGGTGGCGCCAACCACGGTCACGCCATGGCTCGCCATGATCATGATCGTCTTGTCGCCCAGTGATTCAGCGATCCGGTCGCCCTCGTTGTTGTCGCCCACCGGCTCGTCGCCCAGCGTGTCCACCACAACCCGGTCATTGAGCATCAGGTTGTTGTGGTGCGACAGTGCCATTTCCGGGTTCTGCAGCATCGACAGCGCCGTCAGGTACTGCGGATGCACATGCATCACACAGGTCGCCGTCGGGCACTTCAAGTGGATGCGCGCATGGATATGAAACGCCACCTTGCGCAGCTCGCCGCTGCCGCGCAGCACCTTGCCATCCAGATTGCACACGATCAGCGACGACGCCGTCAGCTCCTCGAACCGCCAGCCGCGCGGATTGATCAGGAACGTGTCGGGGTCATCTGGCTGCGCCTTCGGCAGCATCAGCGAGTTGTGGTTGCCGATCTGCTCGTTCCAGCCCAGCCGCGCGCTGACGCGAAACACCGCCGCCATATCGCTGCGCAGACGCCATTCCTCGGCTTCGGCCTCGCTGTTGGACAGCGACTTGATCACAGCGGACATTCAGGTTCTCTCCCCGTAGAATAAAGCTCAGCTCGCGTAATCCGGCTCCTGCCGGTCCAGAATGCGCCGCCATGCATCCAGATGCATCCGGGCATCATATCGATCGCCCCAGGCGCCGCCATAGTGCTTGCGCGACGCCTCCGGCAGCCGGCGCAGCTTCTTGCCCATCGCGATCGCCGTCGCATGGTACATCATCGTCCGCTCGGCCATATAGAGTTCGTCGAACGCGCTCGCCACATCCGGCCCCACCACGCTCACCCCGTGGCTGCCCATCACCAGAATGGTCTTGTCGCCCAAAACGGCCGCCAGCCGATCGCCCTCCTCATTGCTGTCCGCACCCGCCTTGGCGTCGAGGTCGAAGGCAATCCGGTCGTTCAGCGACAGGTTGTTGAAGTGGCTCAGTTCGACCTCCGGCTCCTCCAGCAGCGACAGCGCCGTCAGATACTGCGGATGCACATGCAAGACACAGGTCGCCGCCGGGTTCTGCAGATGGATGCGCGCATGGATGAAGAACGCCACCCGCCGCAACTCCCCCGATCCGCGCAGCACATTGCCGGCCAGATCGCACACGATCAGGTTCGATGCCGTCAATTCCTCAAAGCGCAGCCCGCGTGGATTGATCAGGAACGTATCGGGGTCGCCGGCACGCTGCTTCGGCAGCACGAGCGAATTATGATTGCCGATCTGTTCGTTCCAGCCCAGGCGCGCGCACACCCGGAACACCGCCGCCATGTCGCAGCGCAGCCGCCATTCCTCGGCTTCCGCCGCACTATCGGACAAGGATTTGACGATCGCGGACATGGACATCCCCGGAAATTCGTATGCGCGTAGTGTTGCGCCGGGATTTGCTTATTGCCAAGAGCCTGCCGTTGCCCTCAGCATCCAACAAAATCGGGTTCAATGGGGGAGTATAACAACATGCTACGCCGCCGCACGCTCACTGCCGGACTGCTCGCATCCGCCGCCCTACCGCTGCCAGCCATCGCGCAGGGCAAAAAAGGCGGCGACGTCATCATCGCCCAACAGGCCCAACCACCCACGCTGGACGCCCAGACCACGACCGCCCAGGCCTCCCGCAACATCTCGCTGCATATGTACGAGTCGCTCTACACCCGCGACGAGGCAGCCAACCCGAAGCCCGAACTCGCCGAAGGCGTCGACATCGCCGCCGACGGCATGAGCTACACCTTCAAGCTGCGCACCGGGGTGAAGTTCCACAACGGCAAAACCATGACCTCGGCCGACGCCAAGGCCAGCATGGAACGCTACGCCCGCATCGGCGGCTCGGCCGACGTGCTGAAATCCGTCGCCGCCTACGAGGCGCCGAACGCCAGCACCCTGGTGCTGAAGATGAAAAACGTCTTCCCCGGCCTGATCGAGGCAATCTCCTCGCCGCGCGCACCGTTCGTGATCATGCCCGAGGAGGAATGCGGCAAAGGCCTCGGCCAGGCCGCCCTGATCGGCACCGGCCCGTTCAGCTTCGTCGAATTCAAGCCCGACAGCCACGCCAAGCTGGCCCGCTTCGACGGCTACGTGCCCAACACTGCCTACGACAAGCGTGATGGCTTCACCGGCCGCAAAACCGCGTATTTCGACACCGTGAGCTTCCGCTTCATGCCCGAGGGCGGCGCCCGCACCGCCGGCCTGCAAACCGGCGAACTGCACGTGCTCGAAGCCCTCGACGTCGCCGCCGCCAAACGCCTTAAGGACGACAAGAGCATCAAAACCTATGAGATGATGCCCTGGGCGTTCCAGACCCTGATGCTGAACAACAACTGGGGCCTCACCGCCAATGTCGACATCCGCCGCGCGGTGCAGGCGGCGCTCGACCTCGATGAGATCATGGCCATCGCCACCGACGGCCTCTACCGCCTCAACCCGTCCTGGCAGTACCCCGGCACCAACTAC
>CAIRTN010000027.1 GCA_903881515.1 uncultured Rhodospirillales bacterium
AGTTAGGCCAAGGGGAAGGAAGCACTCCTTTTTTTGCAAAAAAAGGAGCAAAAAAACTCTTATCCGATTGCGTCCGGCGCAGATATCCGGCTGGAGGGCTGGCCGAAGGCGATATACTGAAAAGTTTTTTTGGTTCTTTTTGTTCACAAAAAGAAAGGCTTGCCTGTCTTCAATGATTTAAATTCGCGCTCATCGGGCAGAGCCCTGGCCTTCCTTCTCAGCCCAACGGCCGCGCCGTGATCAGCATGTGCCAGCCGAAGCGCTGCTCCAGCGCGCGGAACATCGCGCGCGGCATGGCGGCGAACCAGGGTTGCAGTTCGTATTCGTAGCGGACGTATTTCTCCACCACGTAGGGGAAGATGTGGTCCTGGCGGATGTCGGTCGCGGCGAAGCCGGCGGTGTGCAGCAGGGCGCGCACTTCGGATTGGGTGTAGGTGAAAGCGATCGGGCAGCCGGACTGGGCTTCGGGCTGGTCGAAGCCGTGTTCGATCATCGCGTCTTTCCAACTGTTCGATGCGTAGAGCATCAGCCGGAACTCGCCGTCGGGGCGGATCACCCGACGCGCCTGCGCCAGCACGCGTTCGGGGTGCGGGGTGTGGTGGATGACGCCGAAGGAATAGACGAGGTCGAAGCTGGCTTCGGGCACAAGGCTGGTCAACTCCTCGGCGTTGCCGAGGGCGAAGCTGCCGGGCAGGCCGAAGACCTCGAAGCGTTGGCGGGCGAGGGCGAGGCTGACGTCTGACAGTTCGACGCCGGTGTAGTCGGCGCCTGAACGGGCGAAGTTGACGGCGTCGGTGCCGAGGCCGCAGCCGATTTCCAGCACGCGTTTGCCGTTCCAGCGCGGGAAGTCGGCGAAGCCGGGGATGTGCGGCTCGACGAAATACTTGCGCTGTTCGACGGCGTCGAAATAGGCGCGCGTGCCGATCGGCGCGGTGGAGTGGCGGATGTTGCAGGGCCGCCGGTTCCAGTATTCGGCGACGGTTTCGACGCTGGCGAGATCGTTCATGCCGCTGCCTCGATTGGCGGCGGCGCGCTGACCTTTACCGGCGGGGCGACGCCCGCGAAGCGTTCGATCTGCACCAGGCAGGACTGCGCCACCGGACCCTGGCCGAGGCGCGAGGTGCCTTCGTCGCGCGTCAGCACGTTGGGATTGCCGTGCACGCACAGGCTGCCGGGCTGTCCGGGATGCTCAGGGTCGAACCAGGCGCCGGTGGCCAGCAGCACCACGCCGGGCAGCAGCCCTCCCGTGATGCGTGCGCCGGCCAGACAGGCGCCGCGGTCGTTGAACACGCGCACGATGTCGCCCTCGGCGATGCCGCGCGCCGCGGCGTCGGCGGGGCCGATCGAGAGCGGCTCGCGGCCCTGCACCTTGCTGGCCGCCGACGGGCCGACCGGGTCAAGCTGGCCATGCAGCCGCGTCGATGGCTGCACCGACAGCAGATGCAGCGGGAAACGCGCGGCCGTCGGGCTGCCGAGATATTCCTGTGGGGCGAACCATACCGGGTGCCCCGGGCAATCGTCGTAGCCGAAGCCGGCGATGCGCTCCGAATACAGCTCGATGCGGCCGGTGGGCGTGTTCAGCTTCGCGGTGCCGGTGCGGAAGGCTGTGAAAGGCACGTTGCCCTTCGCCGGGCGCGGGATTTCGACATGGCCCGCCGCCCAGAACGCATCGAAGTCCGGCAGGTCGACGCCCAGCGGGGCGTAGATCTGCTGGGCCCGGCCATACATCGCCCGCAGCCAGGCGTTTTCGTCGCGCTGCTGGGTGTAGCGCTCGCGCACGCCCAGTGCCTCGGCGATGTCGGCCATGTAGTCGAACTCGTTGCGCGCCTGGCCCACCGGCGCGATCGCCTGATGCATCGCCAGGATGAAGCGGTCGGCCGAGGACGAGCCGATATCGTTGCGCTCCACCGTCGTCGTTGCCGGCAGCACGATATCGGCGTGCCGGGCCGGCGAGGTCCACCAGCTTTCGCTGACGATGATGGTTTCGGGCTTTGCCCAGGCGCGGAGCAGGCGGTTGAGGTCCTGATGGTGATGGAACGGGTTGCCGCCGGCCCACCAGATCAGTTTGGTGTCGGGGTAGTGCAGGTTGCGGCCGTTGTACTGATACGCCCCGCCCGGCTGCTCCAGCATGTCGGTGATCCGGGCGACCGGGATGAAGGAGTTCGCCGGGTTGGGCAGCGCCGGCAGGGTGACTGAGGGCACCTTGGTGCGCGGCGTGCCCATGCCGTTCTCGCTGCCCATGCCGAAGGAGAAGCCGGTGCCTGGCTTGCCGATGCCGCCCAGCAGGGCGGCCAGCGCCACCAGCATCCAGTAGGGCTGCTCGCCGCGCTCGGCGCGCTGCAACGACCAGGCGGCGGTGAGCATGGTGGGGCAGCCCGCCGCCTCGCGCGCCACGGCCGCGATCACATCGGCGGAAAGGCCGGTGATCTCCGCCGCCCAGGACGGCGTCTTCGCCACGCCGTCGGTCTCGCCCAGCACATAGGCGCGCAGGCGCTCGTGGCCGGTGGTGTGCTCGGCGAGGAAGTCGCGATCTTCCAGGCCTTCGTCGAGGATGACATGTGCCAGCGCCAGCATCAGCGCGGTATCCGTGCCCGGCCGGATCGGCAGCCAGCGCGCACCGGCGAAATCGGGCATGTCGCCCCGCACCGGCGAGATGTTGACCAGCTTCACCCCGGCATCGGCGGCGCGTTGCAGCCAGAGCCGCATTTCATGCCGCCCGCCGCCGCCGGAATTGACCTGCCCGTTGCGCAGCGTGATGCCGCCGAAGCAGAGCATGAGTTTGGCGTTGGCGCAGATATCCGGCCATTCCACCATCGGGCCATCGAGGATGTCATTGGTGCCGACGATATGCGGCAGCAGGGTCATCCCGGTGGCGTAGGAGTAGTTCGTGAGCTGCGCGGTATAGCCGCCCGCCGAGGCGAGCAGGCGGTGCAACTGGCTGCGCGCATGGTGAAACCGCCCCGCCGAGGACCAGCCATAGCTGCCGCCGAACAGGCTCGCCGGGCCGTTTGTATCGCGCACCCGCGCCACTTCGCCGGCCACCAGGCGCGTCGCGGCATCCCAGGACAACGGCACGAAGGGCTCGGCCCCGCGCGGCGTGCCGCCTTGCCGGTCGCCGTTCAGCCAGCCCTTGCGCACATAGGGGCGATCGATCCGCAACGGCGAATGCACCGCGGCCGGCATGGCGCCGAGCAAGGGCGGCGGCGCGGGGTCGCCGGCGAAGGGGCGGGTTTCGCTCAGCTTGCCATCGCGCACCACGGCGTTGAATGCCCCCCAATGGGCGGCACTCGGACTGATTTGCGTCATCGCGCTCTCCCCAAGGGCGTTCCCTTTGGCCCGGTCCGGCTCTACAGTCCCCTCACAGGACCGTCAGGAGCTCCAGATGACACCGCCCCGCGCAAATTCCAATGCCGCCCGCGACATTGCCAACGTGTTGCACCCGTATACCGACCTCAAGATGCACATGGAGGTCGGCCCGATGGTGATCTCCACCGGCAAGGGCGTGCGGGTGTTCGACGAAAACGGCAAGGGCTACATCGAAAGCGTCGCCGGCCTCTGGTGCGCCTCGCTCGGCTTCGACAATGAGCGCCTGGTGCAGGCCGCGGCGGCGCAGATGCGCAAGCTGCCGTTCTATCACGCGTTCACCGCGAAATCGCACGAGCCGGCGATCGAACTGGCCGAGATGCTGATCCAGCGCTCGCCGGTGCCGATGAGCAAGGTGTTCTTCGCCAACTCCGGCTCCGAAGCCAACGACACCGTGATCAAGATGGTGTGGTATTTCAACAACGCCGTCGGCCGGCCGGAGAAGAAGAAGCTGATCGGCCGGGTGAAGGGCTATCACGGCATTACGCTGGCCGCCGCCAGCCTGACCGGGCTGCCCGTCAATCACCGCAGCTTCGACGTGCCGCTCGACCGCTTCGTGCACACCATCACCCCGCATTTCTACCACGGCGCCCTGCCCGGGGAGACCGAGGAGGAATTCGCCACACGCTGCGCCGATGAGCTGGAGAAGCTGATCCTGGCGGAAGGCCCCGACACGGTGGCCGCGATGTGGGCCGAGCCGATCATGGGCGCCGGTGGCGTCATCATTCCGCCGGCTGGCTACTTCCCGAAGATCAAGGCGGTGCTGAAGAAATACGACGTGCTGCTGGTCGCCGACGAGGTGATCTGCGGCTTCTGGCGCACCGGCAATTACTGGGGCACCACGACGCTGGACATGGAGCCGGACATCCTGACCTGCGCCAAGGCGCTGTCGTCCTCCTATCTGCCGATCTCGGCGGTGCTGGTGAACGAGCGCGTGTTCCGCGGCCTGCAGGAGGAAAGCCACGTCATCGGCACCTTCGGCCACGGCTACACCTATTCCGGCCACCCGGTGCCGGCCGCCGTCGCCGTCGAAACCCTGAAGATCTACGACGAGCTGAAGATCGGCGATCACGTCCGCACCGTCGGCCCGGTGATGCAGTCCGAACTGCGCCGCCGCTTCGCCGATCATCCGCTCGTCGGCGAAGTCCGCGGCACCGGCCTGATCGCCGCGGTCGAGCTGGTCGCCGATAAGTCCAACCACACCAACTTCGCCCCCGGCCTGAAAGTCGGCGCCCGCTTGGTGAAGCTGATGGAGAACTACGGCGTCATCGGCCGCATCCTGCCCAACGACTCGCTGGCGTTCAGCCCGCCGCTGGTGATCTCCGAAGCCGAGATCGGCGAAATGCTCGACGGCATCGGCAAGGCGCTGGACGAGCTGACCGTGCAGCTGCGTCGGGAACAGATCACCGTCGTCAGCTGAGAGACCGTCTGAGAATTCTACTCCAGCGGTCATCCGACGGCGATCTGCTGCGCTCCGGTGCTCACGGCCACCAGGCCGCTCCGCTCCGGTGCTCGCACATCACCGCCGGGCGGCGGCCAAGAGGCCGCCTCTGACTCGCTGGAGCGAATTCTCAAACGGTCTCTGATTACAGTCCACTTGCGCAACGCGAGAGGCCAGCATCACCATGCTGGCCTCTTTCATTTCGGGGCCCCGGATGCGCACCTGCTTCATCGACTGCTCCCCCTTCGTCCGCAATCTATTCACCCCGGCGCTGTGGGCCCTGATCCCGAACCTCGAAGTCTTCGCAGACCCTAGCTCCGAGGCTGAACTCGTCGATCGCATTGCCAGCGCCACGGTGGTGCTGAACGGCCACACCGCGATGCCCGCCCATGTGCTGCGGCAATGCCCGGAGTTGCGCAGCATCGTGTTCCTCGGCACCGGCGCCAGCTCCTATATCGATGTCGAGGCCGCCCGCGCCCAGGGTATCGCCGTGCGCACCGTCGCCGGCTACGGCAACCGCACCGTCGCGGAACACGCCATGGCGCTGCTGCTCGCGGCCGCCCGGCAGATCGCGCCGATGCACCGCGCGCTGCGCGCCGGCATCTGGAACCCGCTCGACGGCATCGAACTTGAAGGCAAACGCGTCGGCATCATCGGCACCGGCGGCATCGGCCGCAGCTTCATGCGTATCGCCGCCGCTTTCGGCATGGATACCGTCGCCTGGAACCGCACGCCGCCGACCGAGTCGCTCCCCGGCATGCTGCTGCCGCTCGAGGAGCTACTGGCGACGTCCGACGCGGTTTCGCTGCACCTGTCGCTGAACGACGCCACACGCGGCTTCCTCGACGCCAGCCGCCTCGCGCGGATGAAGCCCGGCGCCATCCTGGTCAATACCGCGCGCGGTGCGCTGGTCGATCAACCTGCGCTGCTGAACGCGCTCGCCACCGGCCATCTCGGCCATGCCGCGCTCGATGTGTTCGACCAGGAACCGCTGCCCGAGGGGCACCCGCTCACCCGACTCGAAAACGTCACGCTGACTGCCCATACCGGCTTCAAGACCCCCGAAGCCACGCGACGCCTGCTGAGCCTGTCGCTTGAACTGGCGGCGGCGGATCTCGCGGCTTTCCGGCTTTAAGGGCCCGGACAACGCGGCGGATGAGCGGCGTAGCCGTGCGCAAGCATCAGCCCGATGAAGCGCCAGATATCAGAGCCTTAGAAGGCTTTCAGTGCCTTGCGAAAGCCTTTTCCTGCACGATCGGCCTGCCGCTTCGGCAGGCGGCGGAGGGCGATACCGACAAGACCCGTCAACAATACACTGAGGCTGGCCGGTTCAGGCACAAGCAGGCTCGTCACATCAAAGACGGCGCTCGCCTCCGCCGCTCCGGTACCAGTGTCATGGATCGTAAAGGCCCCTGACGAAATCCACGGTGGAACGTTGAAATTCTGTCCGAGCGACGTTGAGAAGATAAACGGAGTGATCGGGTTCCAAGCATCAATTGCGAAGCTTTCGCTCACAGTATAGTTCAGCCCCGAACTGTTATTGGCATTACGGAACTGGATTTCACTAATCCCCGCGTCCAACGAAATAAAGGACGACGTCTGGGTAATTACCCACCCCCTTGCCATGGACTCCAATCTCTGAATCCATGGGGCATGGATCGCATTGATTTGCAGCGCCTGAGCCGGGAAGAACTGATCGAGCTTGTGCTCGCGCTTCAGGTAATTACCCACCCCCATTTTGAAGCGTGATTTTCCGCGCTGGGGCGCGCCGGGCGATTGTCAGGCCAGCGTGGCGACGATGACGTCGAAGGGGTTCGCGCCCTTGAGCCTGGCGGTGTCGATTG
>CAIRTN010000028.1 GCA_903881515.1 uncultured Rhodospirillales bacterium
GAGCGAGCACTTCAGCGTCGACGGCACGCTGATCGAGGCGTGGGCGTCGCTGAAGAGCTTCAAGCCGAAGGGAGGCACGGGCGACGACGGTGGCGACGAGGGCGGCGGGCGCAACGCCGCGGTGGACTTCCGGGGCGAGCGGCGGTCCAACGACACGCACGCCAGCACCACCGATCCCGACGCCATGCTCTATCGCAAGGGGCCGGGCATGGAAGCCAGGCTGTGCTTCATCGGGCATAGCCTCATGGAGGTAAGCGTCGTCCTCAGGCCACGTCCCTGAGCGCCGGCGTTGCCGCCGTCGCGTAGGCCCAGGGAAGCAAGTCGTCGAGCTGGCTGTTCGGGTGTCCATTGACGATGCGGGTGATCGTGCTGGCCAGATAGGCATGCGGATCGATAGCGTTGAGTTTGCAGGTCTCGATGAGCGAGGCGATCACGGCCCAATGCTCGGCGCCGCCGTCCGAGCCGGCGAAGAGCGCATTCTTGCGATTGAGGGCGATCGGACGGATGGCGCGTTCGACCGTGTTGTTGTCGATCTCGACCTGGCCATCGTCGAGGAAGAGACGCAATCCGTCCCAGCGCGAGAGCGCATAGCGGATGCCCTCGGCGAGCTTGGTCTTCTGGCTGATCAGGCCGAGCTTCTCGCGCAGCCAGGGCTCAAGTGCCTCGACCAGCGGGCGGGTCAGCTCCTGGCGTATGGCGCGCCGCTCCTCCGCCGTCCGGCCGCGGATCTCGCCTTCGATCTTGTAGAGGGCGGCGATCCGTTCCAACGCCTCGGTGGCGATCGGTGCCGGACCGGCCTGGGCGAGTTCGTAGAAGCGGCGGCGGACATGGGCCCAGCAGAAGGCGAGCTGGACAGCATTCTTCCTCTTCGCCAGTGCCGTGTAGCCGCCGTACCCGTCCACCTGCAGAACGCCAGCGAAGCCGTCGAGATGGGCGATCGGCCGATCGGCCTTGCGATCGGGGGCGTAGAGATAGACCACGCCGGGTGGATCCGCTCCACCCCAGGGCCGGTCATCGCGTGCGTAGGCGAAGAGCTGCCCGGTCTTGGTTCGGCCGCGTCCGGGATCGAGCACAGGCGCTCTCGTCTCATCGGCGAACAGCTTGCCGGATGCCTTCAGCTTCTCGAACATCCGTTCCTGGACCGGCCGGAGCAAGAAGGCGGCGCGTCCCACCCAGTCGGCCAGGGTCGAGCGATCCAGATTGACGCCCTGGCGGGCATAGATCTGCGCCTGGCGATAGAGCGGGAGATGATCGGCATATTTGGAGACCAGGACCTGGGTGACCGTCGCCTCGGTGGGCAATCCGCCTTCGATCAGACGGGCTGGCGCGGGGGCCTGTACCACAACATCCTGGCAGGCGCGGCAGCCATATTTCGGGCGGTGTACTGCCAGCACCCGGAACTGGGCCGGCACGATATCCAGACGCTCGGCAACATCCTCGCCGATGGCGTGGAGCGTGCCAGAGCAGCACGGGCAGACCATGCTCTCAACATCGATGACCATATCAATGCGCGGTAGATGCGCCGGCAGCGCCCCACGATTAGCCCGGCGCTTGTTGGCGCGCTTCTGGCGTTCGGCCGGTTCCTTGGCCTCGGTCTCGGCATGGCCCGCAGCCTCGACCTGCTCGGCCTCTTCGAGGGCAAGCTGGAGTTGGTCTTCGGGCAGGGATTCGGCACGGCGCCCGAAGCGGTGACGCTGCAATTCCTTGATGATCAGGCGCAGCCGGTCGCTTTCCGCGCGCTCGGCAATCAGCATCGCCTTGAGCTGGCCAGTATCGTCTGGAAGGGCATCGGCGGGAGCAGTCACAAGCCAGATTAGATCATATCTGCCAGTAGCTTGCGATCATTTTTGGCTGCCACGAGGGGCTTTTTGATCAGCTTGCCGCCGTTGGCGACGGAGTTCGCCGCAGTTCATGAACGCGACGCCAATCGAGCCCTTCGAGCAAGGCCGAGAGCTGCGCCGCGCTCAGCCGCATCACCCCATCCTCGACCTTGGGCCAGCGGAACTGGCTCCCTTCCAGCCGCTTTGAGACCAGCACCACACCGGTGCCGTCCCAGAAGATCAGCTTGATTCGATCCGCCTTCTTCGCCCGGAACACATAAACTACGCCGGAGAACGGATCGGTCCGAATCACCTCGCGCACCAGGGCCGCCAGGCCTTCGGCGCCCTTGCGGAAGTCCACCGGCTTCGTCGCCATCATCACCTTGACCGCGCCGGTCGGGCCGATCACGACCCGGCCTTCAATGCCCGGATCACCGCTGCGATTGCCGCCGGCCGCGCACCGGTGCCGACCCGCACGATGACGCCGTCGATCTCAAGCTCGATTGATCCGGCCGTTCGTCGCCGTTGCGGCCGCTTCGGCGTCGCCGCGGCAGCGGGGCTATCCACCGGCGCCTCCAGCACCGCCGGCACGAACTCCGGTGGAGCAACC
>CAIRTN010000029.1 GCA_903881515.1 uncultured Rhodospirillales bacterium
ACGGTGGCGACGACGCGGCCGTCGTTGTTCCAGCGGTCGGAGGGGCCGTGGATGCTGAGGCGGAAGCCTTTGGGGTAGCCGGCTTCGGCGAGGAGGCGGCGGGCGCCTTCGGGGTCGTAGGGGACGATGGTGACGGCGGGGTTATGGCCGGGTTCGCCGGGGCGCATGAACTGGCTGGCCTCGAGGGCGAAGCCTTCCATCAGTTTGTCGACGATGGCTTTGCGGTCGATGGCCTTGAGGAAGGCCTGGCGGACGCGGATGTCGGAGAAGGGGTTTTTGGGCAGCGGGTTGCCGTCGTTGTCGGTGTAGTTGGGGGAGGGGCCGGGGTTCAGCCAGTCGAACCAGTAATACATCACGCGCTGGGAGACGACGGGGCTGAGGGTGACGCGGGGGTCGTGCGCCATGGCGGCGGCGTCCTGGGTGGGGACGGTTTCGATGACGTCGACATCGCCGGCGAGGAGGGCGGCGAGGCGGGAGGCGTCGTTGCCGATGACGCGGGTGGAGACGTGCGGCCAGATCGGTTGGGTGCCCCAGTAGTCGGGTTTACGGTCGAGTTCGAGGCGGGTCATGCCGGTGTTGGCGGTGACGCGGTAGGGGCCGGTGCCGATGAGGGCGCGGCCGGAATTGAAGGCTTCGGTGGGGGCGTCGGCGTGAATTTTGCGGCTGAGGATGAAGATGCGGGAGAGGGCGTAGGGGAGGAAGGGGGAGGCGGAGGTGGTGTGGATGCGGACGGTCAGCGGGTCGGGGGCTTCGACTGTGCTGACGGAGCCGAGGTAGTTGACGTAGCCGCCCATGGGGGTGGGGACGGTGCGGACGCGTTGGTAGGTGAAGACCACGTCATCGGCGGTGAAGGGCGTGCCGTCGGCGAAGCGGATGTTGGGGCGGAGTTTGAATTCCCAGGTGGTTTCGGAGGTGGCGGTCCAGGACAGGGCGAGGCGGGGTTCGAGGATGGCGAGGCTGGCGGTGGATTGGGCGGTGAGGGCGTCGAAGACGTGCAGCGCGATCTGCGAGCTGGGGGTGGCGTTGTGATAGTGCGGGTCTAGGGATGTTGGTTCGGTGCGGTAGCCGAGGCGGAGGGTTTGGGCCTGGGCAGAGGCGGTGAGCAGGAGGGCGAGGGCGATGAGAGGGCGCATCTCAGTTTTTCCCCTGGTAGACGTTGAGTTCGGTGCGGTGGGCGGCGATCCAGTCCCAATCGACGGTGACGCCTAGGCCGGGGCCGGTGGGGACGGGGAAGCAGCCGTCGGGGCCGACTTTTTCGAGGTGGTCGGTGTAGCCGCAGGTGTAGGAGGGCTGGGTGAAGATGCCGCCGGAGGGGCCGACCATGGAGAGTTCGTAGAAGTTGGTGTTGCGGATGGCGGACATGCAGGCGCGCTGGGCGGGGCCGGGGGCGTGGAGTTCGATGTCGAGGCCGAGGGCTTCGGCGAGGTGGGCGATCTTCATGGTGCCGGTGATGCCGAGGTCGAAATCGGGGTCGGCGCGGACGAAGTCTGAGCCTTCGGCGAGCAGGAGGGTGGCGACGGATTCGAGGCCGCGGACGTGTTCGCCGAGCAGGATGGGGGTGCGGATGAGCTGGCGGAGTTTCTTGTGGGCGAAGGCGGAGAGGCCGCCGTCGCTGTAGGGGTCTTCGTACCAGAGGAAGCCGGCGTCGTCGCAGGCGCGGCCGACGGCAAGGGCGTCGGCGAAGGTGCGCAGGTGACAGGCGGCGTCGTGCATCAGGGCCATGCGGCCGCCCATGGTGCGGCCGAGCAGGCGGATGGCGGCGGCTTCCTTGGCGACGTCGCCGGTTTCCCAGCCGTGCATCTTGAAGGCGCGGTAGCCCATTTCGTAGCAGCGCTCGGCGAAGTCGACGAAGGATTGCGGGGTGGGCAAAGCGGTTTCGTCGCCGGCGAACCAGGTGCTGGCGTAGGCGGGCAGGCGGGTACGCCAGCCGCCGAGGAGCTGGCTGACGGAGAGGTTGGCGCGTTTGCCGGCGAGGTCCCACAGCGCGATATCGAAGGGGGAGATGCCCATTTTGTCGTTCTTGCGCAGGTCGCGCTTCATGGCGTCGAAGTAGAGTTCGCGTTCGAAGGCGCTGTAGCCGACGAGTTTGCGGCCGCAGATCTTGGCCTGGCTGATCATGGTCTCGTTGCCGCCGACGTATTCGCCGATCGAGCCGTCGGCGGTGAAGACGCGGACGGCGACGCGGGTGCGGTTGACGGTGTGCAGGCCGTGGGCGCTGCGGTGCTCGATGGGGAAGGCGAAGGTGTGCAGTTCGACGCGGGTGATGATGGTGCTGCTGCGGGGCGTGCCGTCGCCTGTGGAGTTCATTTTGCTTTTGCCTGGATGCTTCCAGGGAAGTTTGGAAGGCGGGCGGGGGGAAGGCAAGGGCGGGCCCCCTGCCCTACCCGGTCAGGCGAATTTTTCGCGGAGGTAGGCGAGGTAGGGTTCTGGGGTGAGCGGGCTGCCGGTGGCGCGGAGCAGGAGTTCGTCGCGGGTGAAGCGGCGGCCGTGGGTCCAGATGTTCTGGCGGAGCCAGTCGGCGAGTGGGGTGTAGTGGGCGGTTTGCAGACCGTCGGCGATTTCGGGGATGCGTTTTGCGGCCTGCATCAGTTGGGCGGCCATGACGTTGCCGATGGTGTAGCTGCAGAAGCTGCCGACCATGCCGGAGGACCAGTGGATATCCTGCAGGCAGCCGAGGCGGTCGTTGGGGACGGCGACGCCGAGCTGGTCGTGCATGGCCTTGGCCCAGGCGGCGGGAATGTCGTCGGTGCGCATGTCGCCGGCGATCAGGGCGGCTTCGAGTTCGGTGCGCAGGATGATGTGCAGGTCGTAGGTAAGCTCGTCGGCCTCGGTGCGGATCAGGCCGGGGTTGGCGGCGTTGACGGCGGCGTGGAACTGGGTGGCGGTGACGTCGGACAGGGCGTCGGGGAATTCGGCCTGCACGGTGGGGAAGTGTTTCTGCCAGAAGGGCAGGCTGCGGCCGACATGGTTTTCCCACAGGCGGGACTGGGATTCATGGGCGCCGAAGCTGGCGCCGCCGACGGCGTAGAGGCCGATCAGGTCGGTGGCCAGGGCGGTGCCGGTGTGTGCCGGGTCGACATTCTGTTCGTAGAGGCCGTGGCCGGTCTCGTGCATGGCGCCGAACAGCGCGGGGGCCAGGGCATCGGGGCGGTAGCGGGTGGTGATGCGGACGTCGTTGCGGGTGAACGAGACCTCGAACGGGTGGACGGTGACGTCGAGGCGGCCGCGGTTGAAGTCGTAGCCGAGCAGTTCCGCGAAATGGCGGGCGATGCGCTGCTGGCCGGCTTCCGGGTAGGGGCGGGTGAGGAAATCGGTGCGGATGCTGCGCTGGCGCGCGGCGGCGAGGATGGGGGCGATGCCGGATTTCAGGCGGGCGAAAAGGGCGGTGAGCGAGGCGACGGTTTCGCCGGGTTCGTACAGCGCGAGCAGGGCGTCGTAGGGGTGCGCCTGCCAGCCAGCGGCGTCGGCGAATTCGCGGGCCAGGGCGAAGCTGGTGTGCAGATGCGGGGCGAAAAGCGCGAAGTCGGAGGTTTCGCGGGCCTTGATCCAGGCGCCGTTGGCGACGCCGCGAGCGGCGGCGCGGCGCGCGAGCAGGTCGCCGGGGATGCGGCGGTGGAAATCGTGCGCGGCCCTGGTGGTTTCGTGGGCGCGGCGGTGGGGGTGGTCGGGGTTGAGGCCAGCGATGTCGTCGGCGGCCAAGGCGGTGGCCGTTTCGGGGGCGACGAGGATCTCGCGCGCCAGGCCGATCAGGGTGGCCATCTGCCGCGCACGGGAGTCGGCGCCGCCTGACGGCATCATGGTGCGGGAGTCCCAGGACAGCACGGATTGGGCGCAGAGCACGTCGTTCAGCATGCCGATGCGGGCGGTGAGGCTCATGGCCAGTTGGCTCCCAGCAGGCGGGTGGGGATCTGGGCGATGGCGGTTTCGTCGACATTGGCGAAGGCGAGACGGAGATGCCGTTCCTGTCCGGGGCCGAAGAACGGGCCAGGTAAGGTCATCAGGCCGCACTGGCCGGCGAGGTGTTCGGCGGCGGCCACCGCGTCGGGCGCGGATGCGGGCAGGCGGAGATAGGCGAAATAGGCGCCGAGCGCATCAACCCGCCAGCCGGGCAGTTGCGCCACGACGGCGCGGAAGCTGTTGGCGCGGTTGGCCATCAAAGCGCGGTTGGCCTCGCGCCAGGGCGCAGCGCCTCTATGGCCCAGGCGAGCGGGGCCTGGGCGGCGCGGGGGGGACAGATCTGCATGGTGTCGAGCACCTTGGCGAGCTGTTCCTGCACCGCGGGGCCGGCGACGATGGCGCCGGTGCGGTGGCCGGGGATGCAGTAGGATTTGGAGAAGCTGTAGAGCTGGACGGCGAAGTCCCGCCAGTCCGGCAGGGCGAAGACCTCGTGCGGCCGGCCGTTCGGCAGGAAGTCGCGATAGGTTTCGTCGAGCACCAGGAACAGGCCGCGGGCGCGGCAGAGCTCGGCGAAGGCGGCTATGGTCTCGGGCGGGTAGATCGCGCCGGTGGGGTTGTTGGGGGTGACGAGGACGATGGCGCGCGTGGTGGGCGTGATAAGCTTGGCGGCCTCGGCGGGGTCTGGCACGAAACCCTGTTCGGGGCGGCAGGGCAAAGCGACCGGTTCGATGCCGAGCATGGTCAGCGCCATGTGGTGATTGAAATACCAGGGGGCGGGCAGCATCACGGCGTCGCCGGTGCCGGCGAGCGCGGTCATCGCCATGGTGAAGGCGAGGTTGCAGCCGGCAGTGATGGCCACATCCGCCGTCTCGATTGCGGTGCCGTAGCAAGCGCGCAGATCCGCGGCGAGGGCAGCGCGGAGTTCGATGTCGCCTGTGATGTCGCCGTAGACCGTGGTGCGGGCGGCGACGGAGATGCGGTTGAGCAGGTCGGGGTGCGCGGGGTAGCCCGGGACAGCCTGCGTGACGTCGATCACGGGGCCAGCCTGGCCGCGATAGCTGGCAGCCCAGGCGCGGGCGGTGGGGATGGCTGGGGCGGCTACGGCGCGGATGCGCTGGGGGAAAACGGGCATGGGGGATGTTAAGAGCGGGGTGTGTGGTGTCGCAATTGCGGTAATACGGTGGCCCCGGAAAATCGGACCGGTTGATTGGCCATTCCCGCCTGGAAGAAAGGCCGAACGCAACGGCAAAGTAACACGCAGGCGGCTGCCGGTCGTTCGGCAGTGCGCGCTGCTCCAGATCCGCCGATCTGGGCAGTCAGTTCACCAGCATGGCGTTCTCCGAAGTATGAGTTTGTATATCGGTATGGCCCCAAGACCAGCAAGACCCACATCGACCGTTCCCCGGCAC
>CAIRTN010000030.1 GCA_903881515.1 uncultured Rhodospirillales bacterium
ACGTGCGAACCACAATCGACACCGCCAGGCTCAAGGGCGCGAACCCCTTCGACGTCATCGTCGCCACGCTGGCCTGACAATCGCCCGGCGCGCCCCAGCGCGGAAAATCACGCTTCAAAATGGGGGTGGGTAATTACGCGCAGATGCCTCGCGTTACTTTCGGTCATGGCAATATGCTTCCTCTTCCTAGGGATTTTGCAAAGCGTGATACCGCGTTAGCGCCCCGACCAAAGGTCTACGTCGCTCAATCAATCAATACGCTGAGTGGCGATAGAGAAATTTCTAGCGCGCGTCATCGCTTGGTTTACTATTTAGCATGTTCGTTTATGCAGATCCATTATTTTATGAAAAAAATATAAAACAATAAGTAAATATCATCAACTTAATTACGATATAATTTATGTATTAATAATATATTGCATTACATAAAATTGCATTTTCACCCCTCGCAGCCTGCTGCGGCGAGCCCCGCTCGCGCACCGGCGATCCATCGCCTCGCTTTGCCAGCCAAACATCGCAGCCCCCCCTACGGGTCCGGCACAAACAGCCGCGCCGCGATCGCCGCGAACGGACCTTCCAGGTGCAGCAGCTTGGCGTCAGCCTTCACGATCTCCCGGGCATCGTCCGTCAGCCCCTCGAACATGTCGCTGACGAAGTCTTCGACCTCGCCTGGCGAACCCGTCGCCCCCAGCCGCGCCGCCTCTTCGGCATAGAAATGCCCATGCTCCAGCAGCGTCAGCACGCTGTCCCGCAACTCTCCAACCTCAACCGCCTTGCTCAGCGCTTCCGGCAGATTGAGCACGTTGAACCGATCCTCCTCGTACAGCCGCAGGATCTCCTCCCGATCCATGTGCTCCAGCTTCGATTGCAGCGTGCCGCGGTTGCGCCGGTAATAGTCGGAGACTTTGATCGCGTCAGAAATGCCGTGGATGTACCGCTTCTCCGCCCGCTCCCACATCCATTCCTGCGCGGCATAGGTCACGAAGCGCGCCCGCTCGTTGTTGCGCGCGTCGACCGCCGCCAGCCGGACCTGCCGCAGTTGCTCCGGCACACCAGACACCTGCGCCACCCGCTCCATCAACTGGTTTCGCTCCTTGGCCGCACGGTCGATCCGGTCGGTGACATTGGCGGCCGCCACCTTCGTCATGTCGAACAGCGACCGCAGGTCGTTCCGCTTGTTGAATGCCTCGCGCGCGGTCCGTGCATCCGCCTCGATCTGCGCCGTCCGCGCCTCCAGCGACCCCGACAGCCCCGGCACCGCATCGTAACGCGGTTGCTGATCGGTGGGCTCATAGGCCGGATGCACCGGAAAGACGCCCGGCGTGATACGCGGCGGCTTCGCTGGCTCCGGCACCTCCGACCGCTCAGCCCGCTTCTGCGCCGGCGGGCCGGGGATCACCACCCGGATATCCCGCGGCAACGCGCTTGACGGCAACAGCACCGAGAACGCCGCCAGCGCCACACGCTGCTCGTCGTTGATCGCCGCGCGCAGCACGCTGGCGCGTGCCTCGATCTCCTCGGTGATCGCAGTGTACTGCCGGCTTGCCGCGGCCGCCTGCTCGGCATCTTTCAGCCAGGCGCGCATCGCGCTGTTGTCCTGCTCCAACTCCGCCAGCCGTCCGGCCTCGCGCTGCCGCCGCCCCGCATTTGCCAGATTGGCATTATAGCCCGCCGCCTGCCGTTGCAGCGCCGACGCCTGGCCTACCAGCGTGCGGTGGATCCGGTCGGTCGCCGCGACATAGGCATCGGGTGTTCCCGGCAGCGCCGCCATCCAGGCATCGCGATCCAGGAACCCGTCGGCCATCGCCTGGATCACCGCGATCATGCGCGGCCGAAGCTGCTGAAACGCCAACATCGCGGGATCGGGCGGTGCCGGCGCATCATCCTCGTACCGGCCGCCACCCCCGCCCGCACACGGCCCGCAGCCCTGCATGCATTTATATTGCGCGGTCCAGTAGGCCTGACAGTTGCGCTGCTGCGCCATCGCCGGACTGAACGAAACCAGCATCACCATGGTCCACGAAACCAGCGAGCCGGCGCGCATGATCAGCCCTTTCGATCTCCGTCGCAGCCCATTTGTAACGCATTTTTGTCAGGAATGCCCGTTTCTGTTACGTAAACGCGGGCAGCGATTTAACGGAAAAAAAGCTCGAAAAGAATATTTTTTCCTTGCAAAAATTCTAACGAAATGCCATAACTTTAAAATGAACGCATGGGACCGCCTCCTCACCTCGCTGCACGGAACGCTCGCCACAACTGCGTCCAAAATTCTGTTCTGGCTCACCCTGCGCCGACTGACCGCGGCCCTCGATCAACTCTTCACCGCCTGGCGCAACGGCGAACTCCCGCCGCCGCCACCACCCGCCCCGATGGCAGCCGAACCGGCCCCCGCGCCACCCCGCATCCGAACTGCGTCCGCAACGCCACGCCCCCGCCACACCCGGCACCCGCGCGTGCGCGGCATCGCCCCCGCCACGCCGCTCCGGCGCGAACCCGCCCCGAGCGTGCCACGCTGGCAACCCGCCAATAGTCTCGCGCCTGTCCACCCCTGGCGCCCCCCAGCACCAATTCCAAAAATTGAAACAGTTTTGGTGTCCGGGGAGAATTGCGTCTTATTTATTACGTATACGAAACAAATTCATCCAGGCGGGTCAAACGCCCGGATCGGCGGCAGATTCCCGTCATACCGCGCCACCTCAACCACCGTGTGCTGCCCGGTGCACCCCTGCGCCAACCGCGACGTGCCCACATCGCGCGTCAGAACATTCGGATTGCCATGCACGCACAGCGGCGCCTCCGCCTCGGCATCATCCGGATCGTACCAGGCCCCGGTCGGCAGCTGCACCACGCCCGCCCGGATATCCACACTCAGCCGCGCCGTCGCCAGACAGGCCCCGCGCGCGTTCGACAGCCGCACCACATCGCCCTCGCCAATCCCCCGCGCCGCGGCGTCCTCGGGATGCATCGTCAGCACCTCCCGCCCACGCCGCTTCGACCCATCGGAATGCCCGCCGAAATCCAACTGGCTGTGCAGCCGCGTCGCCGGCTGGTTGGCGATCAGATGCAACGGCGCGCGCCCGGTCGGCACATCCACGGGCGCGATCCAAACCGGATGACCAGGGCAATCCTCATACCCGAACCCCGCGATCACCTTGGACGCGATCTCGATCCGCCCGCTCGGCGTAGGCAAGGGATGCCCCTCGGGGTCGGCGCGGAACGCCCCGACAATCCCGCCATCGTCCGGCCCCTGCGGCAGCACGATCTCCCCATTCGCCCAGAACGTCTCGAAATCCGGCGCCGGATACCCCCGATGCGCCAGCGACCGGCGCGTGTGCTCGTACAACTGCACCAGCCATTCCCGCGCCGTCCGCCCCTCGGTGAATTTCGCCCCGCAGCCCAGCCGTTCCGCCAGCGCCGAGAAGATCGCGTAATCGTCCCGCGCCTCGCCGAACGGCTCGGCGACCTTGTGCATCGCGATCATCACCGGGTCGGTCCCGGCTGCCCCGATATCCTCGCGCTCCAGCGTCATCGTCGCCGGCAGCACGATATCGGCATGCCGCGCCGTGGCGGTCCAGGCGCTGTCATGCACCACCAGCGTATCCACCCGCCCGAATGCCCGGCGCAGCCGGTTGATGTCCTGGTGATGATGGAACGGATTGCCCCCGGCCCAGTAGACCAGCCTGATCTCCGGATAGGTCAGGTGCTGCCCGTTATACTCGAACGGCGCGCCGGGGTTCAGCAGCATGTCGCTGATCCGCGCCACTGGGATGAAGGCCTTCACCCCATTGACCCCCTGCGGCAACCCCGCCGCCGGCACGGCATTGGCCAGCTTGCCGTAATGCGCCAACGCCCCCAGCGCGTAGCTATAGCCGCCGCCCGGCAACCCGATCTGCCCGAGGGCCGCGGCCAGCACCGCGCCCATCCAAACCGGCTGCTCGCCCCATTCCGCCCGCTGCAACGCATGCGCCACGGTCACCAGCACCCGCCGGCCCGCCAGCCGATGCGCGAGGCCTTCGATCTGCGCCGCCGGCAGCCCGGTGATCCCCGAAGCCCACTCCGCCGACTTCGCCACCCCGTCGCTTGTGCCCAGCAGATACGGCAGGAATTCCTCCCACCCAGCGCAATATCGCGCCAGGAACCCCGCATCGTGCAGCCCGTCACGCACCAGCGTATGCACCAGCCCCAGCATCAAGGCGGTATCGCTGCCCGGCACCGGCGCCACCCACTCCGCATGCGCCTCCCCCGGCAGATCGTCGCGCAGGGGGGACACGTTGATGAACTGGCACCCGCGTTCCGCCGCCGCCTTCATCGCGCCGCGCTCGGTATGCCGCGTCACCCCGCCGCCGGCGACCATCGAATTCTTCAGCGCCATGCCGCCAAACGCGATCACGATCTCGCTGTGCGCGACAACCTGCTCCCAGGTCACCACCTGCCGCGTCACCGCCTCGAACGGCCCCAGGATATGCGGCAGCACCACGCCCGACGCCCCGGCACTGTAGCTGTTCACCGAGCGCACATAGCCGCCCAGGCTGGTATTCAGGAATCGATGGATCTGGCTCTGCGCATGATGAAACCGCCCGGCGCTGGACCAGCCATACGACCCCCCGAACACCTGCTCCGGCCGCACCCGCCGCAATTCGCCGGCCAGCCGGTCCAGCACCTCGTCCCACCCCACCGCCACGAAATCCTCCCGCCCGCGCCGGTCGGACGGGCCTGGCCCGTGCTCCAGCCACCCTCGCCGAACCATCGGCCGCGCGATCCGCGCGCGATGCCGCAACGCCGCCGGGAAATTCTGGATCAGCAAATTCGGATCCGGGTCCGCCGGATGCGGCTCGACCGTCAAGGCATCGCCCCGCCATACCGCAGTGAAGCTGCCCCAATGCGAACTATGCGGGATGCGGATTTCGTCCATTTTCGCCCCTTGGTCTTTGTTGTCACTATGCATGCAGCGGGGACGGGTGGCGACTCCGGCAAGGGAGGCTTCGATGCGTAAACTGGCAATCGTGACGGGTGGGGCGCGCGGCATCGGCCGTGGCTGTGCGACGGCATTGGTGAAA
>CAIRTN010000031.1 GCA_903881515.1 uncultured Rhodospirillales bacterium
CGCTGAACGCGCCCTTTTCGTGGCCGAAAAGTTCGCTCTCCAGCAATGCCTCCGGGATGGCCGCGCAGTTCAGGGCGAGGAATGCCCCCGCACTACGCCGCGAACGCCGATGGATATGCCGGGCGAGAATTTCCTTACCGGTGCCGCTCTCGCCAGTGATCAGCACCGACACATCGGCGCCAGCCACCTGCTCAGCCCGACGTACCATCTGCAACGTCACCGGATCGCGCGCGACCATCGTGTGACTGCTGCGTGCGGCGGCATCCAAGATCGCGGCGATCAGATCCGGGTCGGGCGGCAACGGCAGAAAATCCAGTGCCCCAGCCTTGATCGCGGCCGCCACGTCCTTGGCATCGGCATGCACGCCGCAGGCGACAACCGGCGTCGCAATCCGCTCCTGCGCCAAGGCGTTGAGCAACCCAGGAACACCCGCGGCGAGATCGCACAGCACCAGATCCACCCGCGCATCCCGCCGCAGCATGCCGAGCGCCATCGCCGCATTATCGGCCTGATCGAGTGACGCGCCGCGCGACAGGGCCATCTGCGCCGCGCGCGCCAATTCGCCGGAAAGCGCACCGATGATCAGCAGGCGCATGCCCCTAAACTCCCCGATCGGTCTTGACGATTTCCGTCATCGTCACGCCCAGGCGGTTGTCATCGACCATCACCACTTCGCCGCGCGCGACGAGCCGGTTGTTGACATAGATGTCGATCGCCTCACCGAGTTTGCGATCCAGCTCGACAACGGCGCCCCGGCCGAGTTTAAGCAGTTGCGCCACCTGCATCGTCGCCTTGCCCAGCACAGCACTGACGGTGACTGGAATGTCGTACACCGCTTCAAGATCGCGGGCATTGCGCGGCCCGCCGGTTTCGGGCGGCGGGGCGACCGGGTCGGCAAGCTCGCTGAGTTCCATTTCACCGGACATGGTGCGCTCCGTTCAGGGCGTTGCAGTTGCACAAATCAGTAGACAAGCTCTTCATCCTTGCTTTCGCCAATCTCGATCTGGCCCTGCGCCGCCATGTCCTTGGCGAGTGCGACGATCGAGGCCTGCGCCTCGTCCACGTCGCGCAGCTTGACCGGCCCAAGCGCGTCGATCTCCTCGCGCAGCATCTTGCCGGCGCGTTCGGAGAGATTCTTGAAGAACAGCTCTCGCAACTTCTCCGACGCTCCCTTCAACGCCAGCGGCAGCTTTTCCTTCTCCACCACGCGCAGCAGCGCCTGTACCGCCATCGGCGTCAGCCGCTGCAGATCGTCGAAGGTGAACATCAGCGACTTGATCCGCTCCGCCGCCTCGCGGTTGCGTTCCTCCAGCGCAGCGATGAAACGCGCCTCGGCCTGGCGGTCTAGATTGTTGAAGATCTCCGCCATCATCTCGTGCGCGTCGCGCCGCGAACTGCGTGCCAGATTGGACATGAACTCCGACCGCAGCGTTTTTTCGACGCCGTCGAGCACGTCCTTCTGCACGCTCTCCATCCGCAGCATGCGCATGACGACTTCCATCGCGAAGCTGTCCGGCAGCATCGCCAGCACGCGCGCCGCGTGATCGGCCCGCACCTTCGACAAAACCACAGCCACGGTCTGCGGGTATTCGTTCTTCAGGTAGTTCGCCAGCACCGCCTCATGCACGTTGCCCAGCTTGTCCCACATCGTGCGCCCGGCCGGGCCGCGGATCTCTTCCATGATCTGGGTGACGCGATCGCGTGGCAACGTCTTCAGCAGCAGCCGCTCCGTATTCTCGAAACTGCCAACCAGGTTTCCGGCGCCGCCGAGTTGCTCGGCGAATTCGCCGCATAGCCGCTCGATCGTATCGGCCCGCACCGGCCCAAGCTGCGCCATCGCCGCCGAGATTTCCTTGATCTCGTCTTCATGCATCATGCTGAACAGTCGCGCCGCCTGCTCTTCACCTAACGCCAGCATCAGCACCGCGGCCCGCTGTGGCCCAGCAATCCCGCGCACCGTATCTCCGCGTGCCATCAGCCATTGCCCTCCTGCATCCACGCCCGAACGATGGTCAGGCTTTCCTCGGGATGTGAGTCGACAAGGTTCGACAGCCGCCGGATCGATGACGCCCGCAACTGCCCTTCGACATTCGCCACGTCCACCATCGCGGACTCCTCGCCGTCATGCGCCGGCGCCGGCAGACGCGGCACGCCGCTGGCCTGTGGCAGCGCAACCCCGCTGCTGGTCAGCGCCGCGAGGCTGCTGCTCGCGCTCGCCTGTCCCGGCAACGCTGCCGCCGGGCCCACCGGCGTGATCGTGGCCAGCCGATTGACCATCGGGCGCACGAACAGCAACAGCGCGAGCAGGGCGATGCCGCCAAACACCGCATTCTGCCCCAACCGCAGCAAATCCGCCTTGTCGAGCACCACGCCCAACAGCCCCGGCTTCTCGGCCGCGACCGGATCGGCGTCGTTGGCAAACGGCAGGTTGACCACTTCCACAGTATCGCCCCGCTTGGCGTCGTAGCCCACAGCACTGCGGACAACGCGGGCGATCTGTTCAAGCTCAGCCGGCGTCCTGGCACGCCACCTCGCAGCCCCGCCGGCATCTTTCTCATCGGCGCCATCCACCAGCACCGCGACGCTCAGCCGGCGGATTTGCGGCTGCTCGCGCACCAAGGTGCGCACGGTGCGGCCGATCTCATAGTTCGTTGTCTCTTCCTGCCGCTGTTCCTGATTGCCCGCGCCTTCCTTGCCGGCATCGGCATTCGGCAGGTTGTTCTGCACCGAGACGGTCGTGCTGGCCTCGGTTGACTTGGTGTTGTCGCTCACACTCTGCGTGCTGCGGACCACTTGGCCGTCCGGATCATACCGTTCCTGGGTTTCCTGGATGCGGTCGTAATCCATCTCCACCGTCGCTTCCGCGCGCACCCGCCCCGGCCCGAGGCTGCGCTCCAGCATTTCCTCCACCGCCCGGGCCAACCGCACCTCGAGCCCGCGCCTGATCTCCGTAACGCCGGCGCTGCTTTCCGCCTGTCCGGCGGGCTCCCCGGCGCGCGCCAGCACATTGCCCTTGCTGTCGATCACCGCGATGTTGCGCGGCCGCAAACCCGGCACCGCGCCACTGACCAGATTGACGATCGCCTGCACCGCCTCGCGGTCCAGCCGGCCATTGCCGACCGATGTCACCAGCACCGAGGCCTGCGCCTCCCGGGCCTCCCGCGCGAACGGCTCGCGCCGCGGCATCACCAGGTGCACACGCACCGCGCGCACCCCGCTGATGGCGCGGATCGTGCGCGACAATTCCCCCTCCAGCGCGCGGGATTCCGAGATCTTCTGCTGAAACTGGGTGGTGGTTAGCGCATCACCCTTGTCGAAAATTTCGTAGCCGATCGAGCCGCCCGACGGCAGCCCTTCCTTGGCCAGCGAAACCCGCATCCGGGTGATCTGATCCGCCGGCACCAAAATCGACGTCCCCCCGCCGCCAATCTGGTTCGGCACATGCTGACGCTCCAACGCCTCAACGATCTGCCCCGCCTCGCGCGGATCGAGATCGGCGTACAACAACGCCATCCGATCGGTGCCGCCGCGCATCGCCAGCACCGCCAGCAACCCGAACATGCCGATGCCAACGGCCGCCATCGCCACCAGCCGCGCCGCGCCAAGCGCCTTCAGCCCTTCCAACAGGGAATTCATCGGGCGGACCTGAGTGCAGCGACGTGATCGGGCGCGGTCATGCGCACTTGCTCCTGCGGGCGGGCGTTCTGCCTGCCGCAAGATTGGACTGGGGATGGTTGCTGAAGCGTTAACGGCCCGGCTGTTTTTGCCGGGTCAACCGATTACGCAGTGAACTGCTCGATGATAATCCGCTCCGACAGCCCCTGCCCGGGGTCGGACAGCACAGTGGCCTGGATCGAGCGATCCTCATGCACCGCAACGCTCACCACGTCGCGCACCTCGAAACTGTCGGCCACCGCGGCAACCGGCCGCTTCTCCGGCTCCAGCACCTCGAACAGCACCTCGGCCGTGCTCGGCAGCAACGCCCCGCGCCAGCGCCGCGGCCGGAACGCACTGATCGGCGTCAACGGCAACAGATTGGCGGTCAGCGGCACAATCGGCCCATGCGCCGACAGATTATACGCCGTCGAGCCCGCAGGCGTGGCAATCAACACCCCATCACAGATCAACTCGCGCAACCGCACATTCGCATCCACGCTGATGCGGATCTTCGCCGCCTGGCGCAACTCGCGCAGCAGCGACACCTCGTTCAGCGCCAGTGCTTCATGCACAGCACCGCCCGCCGTCACCGCCGTCATCCGCAACGGATGCAGGCTCGCCGGCTGCGCCTCGGCCAGCCGGCGCGGCAGATCGTCCTCGTTATGGCTGTTCATCAGGAAGCCGACCGAGCCGCAATTCATCCCGTAAACCGGCATCGTACGGCCGAGAAACCGATGCAACGTCTCCAGCATGAACCCGTCGCCACCCAGCGACACCACAATCTCCGCCTGATCAAGCGGACAATCGCCATAGCGCGCCACCAGCCGCGCCCGGCTCTCCGTGGCAAGCTGCGTCGGCGCGGCGAGAAAGCCGATACGGGTCGGCTGAGGGCTCAAACCAGCTTCCGGTGTTCCAGCACCGGCATGTCCCGCCGCACCCGGGCCGTCACCGCCTGGTCAATCCGCGCGGTGGCCCAGCCGGTGCCATCAGAAACCTTGGCCACCACATGCCCCCAGGGGTCAGCCACCAGCGAGTGGCCATAGGTAAACCGCGCCTCGCCGCTGCCTTCCTTATGCCGGCCCCACATCGCCGGCGCCGCCATCCAGCATTGCGTCTCGATCGCCCGCGCCCGGATCAGCGTCTCCCAATGGTCTTTGCCGGTCTGCAAGGTGAACGCCGACGGCAGGAAAATCAGCTCCGCCCCCGTCCGGCGCAGCGCCAGAAACAGCTCGGGAAACCGCACATCGTAACAGATCGCGCAGCCGACCTTCACCCCATCAGCCTCATAGGTAACAATCGCGTCGCCCGAGCCAAAGGTCGCACTCTCGCGAAACCCCTGCCCATCCGGGGTCACAATGTCGAACAGATGGATCTTCCGATACCGCGCAATCTCGGCGCCCTGCGGATTGAACACCACCGTGGTGTTGAACAGCTTCTCCCCGCCGCGCTCGCCGATCGAGCCGCCATGCACATGAATGCGCTTCTCCCGCGCCGTCGCCCGCAGAAACTCATACGCCGCCCCGCCCGGCTCGTTGCTGCCCAGCGGCGGCAGATCCTCGGCGTTGGCAAACTTGTTGCCCCGGTCGCCGCCCATGCTCGACCAGACCTCGGGCAGGCTGACGATATGCGGGTTGTCGGCAGTGACGGCGGCGTCGATCAGCTGCCGCGCCTGGGCGATGTTTTCCGCCTTGTCGGCGCCGGAATTCATCTGCACGACGGTGACGCGCATCTGGCTTCTCCGATGGATAGGCGCGCTGCGGCGCCGGCTGAGCGGAGCCTAGCAGCTTGCCTCCACCCGGACCAGTCGCGGTGCTTGTCTGGATTCCGCCGCAAAGCCGTGCGATGCAGCCGGTTCTGCATGAGGTGTTGCCCGATGAAGCTGTTGATCCCCGGCCCGGTTTCCACGCGCGAAGAGGTTCGCGCCGCGATGGCGCAGGATATTGCGCCGTGGGACAATGCGTTCCGCGCGGTTTATGCCGGGATTCGCGCCCGGATCTGCGCGCTGGCCGGTGGGACGCCCGAAAGCCACATGACGCTGGCGCTGCCTGGCAGCGGCCATTTTGCCGTCGAGGCTGCGATCCGCACCTTTCTGCCGGTCGGCGGGCGTATTCTCGTTCCCGCTGTTGGCTCCTACGCCGATCGCATGGTGCGTCTGGCGCGCGAGGCCGGGCGCGATGCGGTGACTTTGGCGGTGGACCATAATTACCCGGTGCAGCCGGCGTTGATCGCCGCCGCCCTCGCCGCCGACCCGACGATCAGCCATGTCGGACTGGTTTACAGCGAGACTGGCTCCGGGGTGATCCATGATCCCGCCGCGGTTGGCGCCGTGGTTCGCGCTGCCGGACGGCGGATGATCCTTGATGCGGTTTCGGCGTTCGGGGCCCTGCCGCTCGACGTTTCGGCGATGCCGGAGCTGGATGCGATGGTGTTTACCGCCAATAAGTGCCTGGAGGGCACGCCCGGGATGTCCTTCACCGTTGCGCCGCTGGACCGGCTGGCCGCTTGCAAGGGGCAGGCTGGAAGCTGGTCGCTCGACCTGGCCGACGTTTATGCGCAGACGTTGCGGCTTGGCCCCGGCTCGATCCGCTTTACCCCGCCGGCGCAGGTTATTGCCGCCTTTGCGGTGGCGCTTGATCTGTACGATGCCGAGGGGGGCCAGCCGGCCCGGCTGGCCCGTTATCAGGCGAATCTCGACACGCTGTATCGCGGCATGGAGAGCATCGGGCTGACGCCGACGCTTTCGCGTGCGCAGCAGGGGCCGATCGTGATGAACACGCATGCGCCGGACGATGCCGCGTGGAACCTGCAGGCATTTGTCGACGGGTTGAAGCGGCACGGCTACCTGATCAGCAATTTCTACAACACCCCGGCGCCCAGCTTCCGCGTTGGCTGCATCGGCGCGCTGACGCCCGAGGATATGGCCGGCTTCGTGACGGCGGTGGATGCGGTGCTGGTGGAGATCGGGGTGCGCAACCGGGCGCCGGCGAAGCGGGCGGCCTAGGCGTAGAGGAAGCCTAGCCGGTCTTCCTCCAGCACCAGGCAGGTCAGCGGCCCGCCGAATACGGCGGCGGTATCGATGCCGATGCGGTTGTCGCGGATTTCCGGGGCGAATTTCGGCGTGTGGCCGTGAACGACGATGTGGCCGTGATCGGCTTCGCTGCTGAGGAAGGGCTGGCGGATCGTGGTCAGATCGTGTTCGGACTGGGCGCGCAGGGCGATTCCTGGGCGGATGCCGGCATGGGCGAAGGCGTAGCCGCCTTCTTCGTGATACGGATCCAGTCGGGCGAGGACAGTGCGATGGCTGGCGGGGATCTGGGCGGACCAGGTTTCGGGGGCTTTGGGGTCGGCGCCCCAGCTTTGCAGGGTGGCCTCGCCGCCGGCGACGAGCCAGTCGGTGGCGGCGGCGGCGTCGCCGGTTAGAGCTTCGGCCATGGCGATTTCGTGGTTGCCGCGCAGGTTGATGGTGGGGGCGGGCATTTTGCCGGCGAGGAGTTCCAGCACGCCTGAACTGTCGGGGCCGCGGTCGATATAGTCGCCGAGATGGACCAGCAGGGGGATCGAGCCAGGGCGGGCCGTGAGGTCGGCGCGGATCTGGCGGTGGAGGTCGCGCAGTTGCCTGGCGCAGCCGTGGATATCACCGATGGCATAGACACGCCGCTTGCGGGGCAGCCAGCCGGGGGCGGATTGAAATTCGATCATGCGGCCTGTCATCGGGGGCGGGAAGATGAACGCGGTTGGGCCGGGATGGCAAGAAGGGCTTGTAACCTAGATTGTTTCTTAAACGGAACAAAATGAGCGCATGTCTCCCGCGGCGGCCAGGCTGGATTTTTGAATTTCAAGGGGATTGGGGGGTGACTTGGGCGCGCGGGGGCGATGAGCCGGGGCGCGGGGGTGGGTGGGTGTGGGCGGGCCGGCCGGGGCGCGGGTGTGGCGCGCGGTTGCGGCCGGGGCGAACGGGGGGCGCGCGGATGACGGGCGCGGGGTGTGGCGCTGGCGCGGGGACGGATTTCGGGTGTGCGGGGGGCGGGCTCGGCCTCGACGCGCGCGGGGGGGACGGGCATTGGCGGGAGTTCGCCGGAGCGCCAGGCGGTGAACAGATTTTCGAGCGCGGTGAAAAGGCGCCGGAAGGCGAGCCAGAGCAGGATCACTTCGAACGCAGTACTCCCGGCGTGCCGCGCTCGGGCGGTAAGGGTTTGGAATTGGCCAGTCGCGATGAGGGCCAGGGGCATTATAGCCATGAATGTGTTTCTATATAACTTGTCGCTCGTTGGCAAGGAAAAAAATGCGGAGAAAGGAAAGTTTTTTGGGTCCCTTTTTTACAAAAAAGGGACTGCTTATTCCGGTATCGCCTTCCTAAGCCGAACGATGAGCGCGGCGCGGGTGGTATCGCTGGCGTGCTCCAGGGCTTCCTCGATATCGAGCAGCAGGGCGGCGCGGTCGTTGTGCCAGTCGGGGGCGCCGATGGTTTCGGGGCGGGTGCGGCGGCGTTGGACAGGAGGGCGCGGCCGGTGATGCGGCCGGTGGATGGGGTGCTGGACAATGTGATCGCGACCGGGGGCGGCGGCGGGATCATGGAGGCGGCGTGCCGCGGGGCGCATGACGCGGGGGCGCCGGCGATCGGGTTCAATATTCGGCTGCCGAAGCGGCAGAAGCCGAATGCGTTCACCACGCCGGCGCTGACGTTCCAGTTCCATTATTTCGCGATCCGCAAGCTGCATCTGGCGATGCGGGCGCGGGCGCTGGTGGTGTTTCCGGGCGGGTTCGGCACGCTGGACGAGTTGTTCGAGATTTTGACGTTAAGGCAGACACGGCGGATGGGGGTGGTGCCGGTGGTGCCGGTGGTGCCGGTGGTGCTGGTGGATGAGGTGTATTGGCGGCGGTTGATCGACTGGGATTATCTGGTGGAGGCGGGGATGCTGCGGCGGAAGGATCTGCGGCTGGTGCAGTTTGCGGCGGATGCGGAGGGGGCTTGGGGGTTGGTGGGCGGTTAGTGGGGGGCTTGGCCGGGGGGGCGGACGGATAAAGCGAAGGGGTAGGGAGGCAAGCTGTTCTTTTTGTGAACAAAAAGAACCAAACAAACTTTCTGATTTATGGCCTTCGGCGGGGGTTTGTGCCGGGGGTGATTGCCGAGGCGGGTTTCGTGTCGCAGTCTGCTGGCCTGAACCTGAGGGGACGCTATGTCATGAAAATCGCCTTTTCGCCGGCCAGCCCGTATGTGCGCAAAGCCATGGCGTGCGCCGTGGCGCGTGGGATCGCCGATAAAGTTGAGATCTGGCGGATCGGTACGACCGATCCGGTGTTGAAGACGGTGAATCCGCTGTCGAAGGTGCCGACGCTGATGACGGATGACGGGATGGCGCTGTACGACAGCCCGGTGATCTGCGAATATTTGGACAGCATCGGTAGCGCGCCGGGGCTGTTTCCGCCGGCGGGGCCGGCGCGGTGGAAGGCGCTGCAGCAGCAGGCGCTGGCGGACGGGATTCTGGATGCGAGCCAGCCGCGGCGCCGCGAGATCGGGTTGCCGCAGGATGAGGGGCGGGTGAGCTGGATCGCGTTGCAGAAGGGCAAGGTTGATATGGCGATCGCGGCGTTCGAGGCCGAGGCGGACACGCTTGGGGACCTGACGACAATCGGGGAGATCACGCTGGGCTGTGCGCTGGGGTATCTGGATTTCCGGTTCCCGCATGAGCCTTGGCGGGAGGCGGCGCCTAAGCTGGCGGCCTGGTACGCGCGGGTGAGCGGGTTGGCGCCGTTGGCGCAGACGGTGCCGGTGGGGTGAGGGGCTGGCGCGCCCTGGCGGTTTTGCTGGGGGGCGCGATGGTGCTGATCGGGGTGGCGCCGTTCACCCCGGTTATCTTCCTGCTGGTGCTGGTGGACTAACAGGTGCCTTGGGAAGTGCGGTTGCCGTTCTGGGGGACGCAGGTGATTGGGGCTTTGGTGGCGGTTTGTGGGGTGGGGGTGGTTTGGGTGGGGTTTCGGGGGCGGCGGTAAGGGGAATGGGCGTGCGGATCATTGATCCGGCTGGGTCGTGGTTGCATGCAATGACTGCATTGCCTACATTGTAGTCAACCTGATGCGAGACTTAGCCATGGCCATGCTGACGATCCGGAACCTGGAACCGGCGCTCAAAGAGCGGCTGCGGGTGCGCGCCGCGCAGCACGCGCGATCGATGGAGGCGGAGGCCAGGGATATTCTGCAAACCGCCTTGAAGCGTCCTGAGCGCGTGGTGGAACGCAATCTCTATGAGCGTATTCGCGCCCGTTTCGCCCCGTTGGGCGGGGTCGAGTTGGAGGTGCCACCGCGCACGACGACGCGTGAACCGCCGCGGTTCGATTGATGTTCTTGCTGGATACCAATGTGTTGTCGGCGATGATGAGCCACGCGCCATCGCCGGAGGTTGCGACGTGGATCGCGGCGCAGCGGATGGATGATCTGTTCACCGCGGCTGTTTGCCAGGCGGAGATCTTGTCCAGCCTTTCCATCATGCCGGAAGGCCGCCGGCGGGACACGCTCGCGGCGGCGGCGCGGGCGATGTTCGAGGAGGATTTCGAGGGCCGGGTGCTGCCGTTCGATGCGGTGGCCGCAAGCGCTTATGCCGAGATTTTTGCGATGCGCCGTCTGGCGGGCCGGCCGACGGCGACACTCGATCTGATGATTGCGGCGATCGCGCGGGCTCATGGCGCGGGGGTCGTTACGCGGGATAGGGGCGGGTTCGAGGGGTGTGGGCTTATGGTGGTCGATCCTTGGGCGATGGCGTGAGTGGTCAGCCTGTCCCTGCTGGCGGACGGGATTCTGGATGCGAGCCAGCCGCGGCGCCGCGAGATCGGGTTGCCGCGGGATGAGGGGCGGGTGAGCTGGATCGCGTTGCAGAGGGGCAAGGTGAAGATGGCGATCGCGGCGTTCGAGGCCGAGGCGGACAGCCTGGGCGAACTGACGACGATCGGGGAAATCACGCTGGGCTGCGCGCTGGGGTATCTGGATTTCCGGTTCCCGCATGAGCCTTGGCGGGATGCTGCGCCGAAGTTGGCGGCTTGGTATACGCGGGTGAGTGCTTTGGCGCCGCTGGCGCAGACGACGCCGGTGGGGTGAGGGGGTGGCGCGCCCTGGCGGTTGTGCTGGGGCGCGTGATGGTGCTGATCGGGGTGGGGCCGTTCACCCCGGTTATCTTCCTGCTAGTGCTGGTGGACTGGCAGGTGCCTTGGGATGTGCGGTTGCCGTTCTGGGGGACGCAGGCGATTGGGGCGGCGGTGGCGGTTTTTGGGGTGGGGGTGGTTTGAGTGGGGTGTTGGAGGAGTGGGAAGAAGGGCGGGTAGGCTTCACAACTTCATGGATGGCAATGTCCTTGTATCATGGGTATCATCGTTGCGTCCTTACAAGATACCGGTCCACTAATTACGGGATCGGCATCCTGCCCTTCTCAGGTGGGCCGGTCTGCGGGAGAATATAACTCGGAGGCGCCAATTGCTCGCCCCGTTAAGGAAGCACAAGAGTCATGGGATACATCGTTGATCGAAGACTACCGGCCATCCAACGGACGAGGATCGATTTCATAATAGATGAAACGGATCTCACAGGGTTGGGGTGTACCAAGACAGCAGATCAGTTATTCATCGACCTAGTTCAGAGATCGAGCGATATACGTGGTCTGGTCGAACTGCTGAACATACAAAGCGCTCCCCTTCTCAATACCCCCTCTGGAGCGTAATTACCCACCCCCTTGCCATGGACTCCAATCTCTGAATCCATGGGGCATGGATCGCATTGATTTGCAGCGCCTGAGCCGGGAAGAACTGATCGAGCTTGTGCTCGCGCTTCAGGGTCCCGCTAAAACGTCGCGCA
>CAIRTN010000032.1 GCA_903881515.1 uncultured Rhodospirillales bacterium
CTGCGTAACCGGCCGGGCGTGTTTGTGGCCGGCGAGATGCTGGATTGGGAGGCGCCGACGGGGGGGGTATCTGCTGCAAGGGTGCTTCGCGAGCGGGGTTGCGGCAGCGAAATCTGCGATTTCCTATGTTTTTGGTGCGTAAACGGAACAATTAGGGCGCAATTCGCCCCTTGGCGCCAATAAGTCCAAATTTTTAGACTTGGTTCGAGGGCCGTGCTGGGGCTCGCGCGGCGATCTTGCGGCGCGGGGGCGTAGGTGGGGCGTGGCCGGGCCGTGCGGGGCGCAGGGGTTGCGGCGGACGCGGTACGGGCACGGGCGGCGCGCGGCCGGGTGATGCGGGGCGTGGCTCTGGCGCGCGGGGGTGCCGGGGCGGCGGCCGGAACGGGCGCAGGCGGCGGCGGCAGGATGGGCATCGCGGGGAGCGCGCCGGATTTCCAGGCGCTGAACATTTCATTCAAGGTGTTGAAAAGATGGCGGACTTGCAGCCAGAGCAGGATTCTGGACGCAGTTGTGGCGACAGTTCCGTGCAGCGAGGTGAGGAAGCCGTCCCATGCGTTCATTCTAACGTTATAGAGTGTGGTTAGAATTTGCGCAAGGAAAAAATGTGCTTTTGTGGGATTTTTTTGTTGTTGTGTGTTGGCGCGGAGGTGGCGGATTACGCTTCGCTCATCCGCCCTACGGGGTAACGTGTTGTTTTTGAAGTTTTTTGGGTCCCTTTTTTTCAAAAAAGGGACTACTTGCCTAGCAGCGCCCGCCGAAACCGATCCCGCTCGGGATGTGCGCGCAAGTCGCGGCGGAGTTTCAGGGCGGGGCCTTCCTTGACGCGGAGCAGGATGAAGCACAGCCCGTCGCCGTCGTGCAGCAATGCGCGGGCGGCGGGGATTTCGTCTGCGGTGTTGACCACCATGACGGCGGGGATGCCGCAGCCGGCGGCGATGGTGTCGATGCGGGTGCCGAGGCCGGTGTGGCTTTGCTGATTGCCGGTTTCGCCGAAGCGGCCGTTGTCGACGACGACAATGCGCAGATTGGGCGGGTTCATCACCGCGGCGGTGGCGAGCGCGCCGAGGGTCATCAGCAGTTCGGCGTCGCCGGTGTGGCACAGCACGCGGCGCTTGGGCTGGGCCAGTGCAAGGCCGATGGCCATTGGCAGGGCGGCGCCCATGGCGCCGACCAGGCCGAAGACGCTGGGCGATTCCTGGCTGAGATAGATCAGTTCCTGGGCGGCGCCGGCGAGGCCGGCGACGGCGAGGAAGCTGGAGAAGTCGCCCAACAGGGCCGGCACCGCCTCGCGGCGGTCCAGCACCGGGTCTGGCAACGTCGCTGTCTGCATCTTCAGGAGTTGCATGGGGACCTCAGAACGCTTTGGCGCCAATCAGGCGCTGGCTGAGCAGGATGGCGACGGCCTGTTCGGATTGGAACACCATGGTCAGCGCCGCCTTGGTGCAGGCGGCGACGTCCTCGGCGGTGTCGGCTTCGAGCACGATGACGCCCATGGCTTCGAGCACTTTGCGGGTGGCCTGGCCCATCGGGAACTGCCAGGGATTGCCCTCGCCGAAGGTGCCGCGCATCGAGACATAGGTGAGGAACGGGAAGCGGCCGCCATTGATCAGCGAAAGCATGTTGATGCAGTTGCCGACGCCGGAGGACTGCATCAGCAGCACGGCGCGGGAGCCGCCGAGATCGGCGCCGGCCAGCATGGCGACGCCCTCCTCCTCGGTGGTCAGCGGGATGGCGTAGGCCTCGGGATCGGCCAGCGCGCTGTCGATCAGCACGCGGTGGCCGGCATCGGGCACATAGGCGAACTGGGTGATGCCGGCGCCGCGCAGGTCGGCGTAGAGAATTTCGGGCCAGCCGGTCATGGTACGTCTGCCATCAGTCGGAATCCTTCGCCCCATTTTGTCACCCGGCCCATCGAGGGCAGCGGGAAATGCGCGGTGCAGATCAGTGTGGAGGTGTCGCAATAGCAGGAGAAGATCTTGCGCCGAGTGGCGCCGCCCTGGACCTGATCATAATCGGCGCGCATGCCAAGCTCGGGGTAGCGGGCCTGCAAGGGCGAGTGGATCATGTCGCCGGTGATCAGCGCGTCCTGTCCGGCGGCGCCGACCAGCACGGAGAAATGGTCGATGGTGTGCCCCGGGGTTGGGATCAGGCGGACACTGTCGCCGATCGCGTCTTCGCTGGTGACCAGGCGTTCGCGTTTAGCGTCGAGGATCGGCAGCACACTGTCGCCAATCCAGGGTGAGGCCAGCGGGTCTTTGGCGTGGCGGGCCTGCCAATGCTCAAGCTCGATGGCGGAGAACAGGTATTCGGCGTTGGGGAAGGTGGGCACCCAGGCGCCGTTGTCGAGC
>CAIRTN010000033.1 GCA_903881515.1 uncultured Rhodospirillales bacterium
GCTGCGGCAAGACGACGACGTTGCGCATGGTCGCCGGTTTCATCACGCCGACCGAGGGGCAGGTGCTGATCGGCGGCAAGGATGTCAGCACGTTGCCGCCTTATGCGCGCGATACCGGCATGGTGTTTCAGGGCTACGCGCTGTTCCCGCATATGACGGTGGCCGAGAATGTCGGCTTCGGGCTGGAAATGCGCGGCGTCGCCAAGTCCGAGCGGGAGAGCCGGATCGTCGAGGCGTTGCGGCTGGTGCGGCTGGAGGGGCTGGGTGAGCGGCGGCCGGCGCAGTTGTCGGGCGGGCAGCAGCAGCGTGTGGCACTGGCGCGGGCGCTGGTGGTCAATCCCACGGTGTTCCTGCTCGATGAGCCGTTGTCGAACCTCGATGCCAGATTGCGCGCGGAGGTGCGGGTGGAAATCCGCAGCCTGCAACAGCGGCTGGGTCTGACCACCCTGTTTGTGACGCATGATCAGGAGGAGGCGCTGACCATGGCCGACCGCCTGGTGGTGATGGATCGCGGCCGGGTGCGGCAGGTCGGCACGCCCGAGGATGTGTATGAGCGGCCGGCTGATCTGTTTGTTGCGAGCTTCCTCGGCCGTTGCAACGTGTTCAAGGGCGTGGGGCAAGGCGGCGTGTTTCGTGCCGGTTCCACCGTGCTGCCGTCGCAGCCGGCGCCGGATGGCCGGGGCGCGCTGGTGGTGCGGCCGGAGCGGGTGAGCATCGCGGCCAGTGGGCTGCCGGGGCGCGTCGGCATGATCACCTATCTCGGTGGCCTCACCGACTGGCATGTCGAGACCGATGCCGGCAGCGTGCTGGTCACGCGGCCGACGCCGCCCGAGGGCGATCCGCTGCGCCGTATTGCGACCGGCGACATTGTCGCTTTGACCTGGGATGCGGCCGCCGGCCGGATCCTGCCAGATACCGAACAACAGGGAGCCTGAACCCATGACAGCATCCTTCGGCCGCCGCGGCCTGCTTGCCGGTGCCGCTGCCCTTGCCGCCGCGCCGCGCATGGCCAGCGCCGCCGGACAGGTGATCGTCGGGACCTGGGGCGGCGATTATGCCGCGCTGTTGGCCGACAATATCGACAAGCCCATCCTCACCCCGCAGGGCATTGAGGTGCTGCAGGACGTGGCCAGCCAGGATCCGCGCAAGACCAAGCTGACCGCAGAGCGCGCCGCGCGGCGGGGGACGATGGATGTGGCGTGCCTGTCGGATGTCGACAGCTACGCGATGTCGCTGCTGAACGTGTTCGAGCCGGTGAACACCGACAACGTGCCCAACCTGAAGAACGTGCTGCCCTCGCAGCGGCTGTCCTACGGCATCAACCAGATCTATTCCGGGATGGTCGTGCTGTATAATCCCGACAAGATCCCGAACGGGTTGGCCTCGTTCTCTGACCTGTGGGACCCGAAATACAAGGGCAAGGTCGGCCTGGTCGATATCCTGCACACCACCAACATCATGATGGCCGCGATCGCGCATGGTGGTTCGGTGCATGATGTGGAGCCGGGCAAGAAGGCGCTGATGGAGTTGAAGGCCCGGGTGCAGCCAAAGATCTACCCATCCAACGAGGCCACCGCGGTGGCGCTGAAGGGCGAGGAGATCTGGATCAATGTGCTGTGGCTGGCCCGCGGGATGTTCTGGAAGAACAGCGGGCTCAGGCTGGCGCATGCGGTGCCGACCGAGGGGGCGATCACCTACGCATCCGGTGCGGGGGTCGCTCGTAACGCACCGAACAAGGCGAACGGTTTCACCTATCTGAACGCCATGCTGGAGCCGGCCGCTCAGCTTCGCTTCGCGGAGAAGATGTTCTACGCGCCGACCATCGCCAACGTGTCGGTGCCGCCGGAACTGATGAAGAATATCGGCTTCACCGAGGCGCAGCAGGCGAAGTTCAACGTGCCTGACTATGCCTACATGGCGCAGAACGCCTCGCAACTGCTCGATTTTTGGAACAAGGAGTTCAAGGCATGATCGCCCGTCGTTCACTGCTGGCCGCCGCTGGCGCGCTGGCGATGCCGTCCATCGCGCGTGCGGGTGGCCAGGTTGTCGTATCCACCTGGGGTGGGGATTACGGCGAACTGCTGGCCCGCAACGTTGAGAAGCCGTTGCTGGAGCCGCAGGGGATTGAGGTTTTGCAGGACCTGGGCAGCCAGGATACCCGCAAGACCAAGCTGATCGCCGAAAAGGCGCAGCGGCGCGGGACGATGGACGTGATCCATCTCAGCGACGCCGATATGTATCAGATGAACCTGCAAGGCGTGTTCGATGCCGTGCCGTTCGACAAGCTGAAGAACGGCAAGAACATCATCGGGGCGCTGAACAAGCCTTACAGCGTGCCGCACATCGTCTCCGCCCAGGTGATCATGTATAACCCGGAGAAGATCAAGACGCCGCCGAAGGGCTTCGCCGATCTGTGGAACCCTGCCTACAAGGGCCGTGTCGCGATTCCCGATCTCAACTACGCGGTGGTCGCCTTCGGGGCGGCGATTGCGGGTGGTGGGTCGATGAGCAATTGGGAGCCGGCGAAGAAGATGCTGCTGGACCTGAAGAAGCTCGATCCGAAGATCTATCCGTCGCATGAAACGCTGATCACGGGGATGAAGTCCGAGGAAGTGTGGATCGCGCCGATGTGGCTGGCGCGCGAGTTCATGTGGAAGAAGGGCGGAGCGGTGCTGTCGCATGCGGTGCCGGAGGAAGGGGCGATCCCGGTGACGTTCGAGGCGGCGGTGGCGA
>CAIRTN010000034.1 GCA_903881515.1 uncultured Rhodospirillales bacterium
CCCGCAAATCCTGCGAATACGGCTTACCGTGCTGCCAAAGCATGATCCCCTCCCGGCCAAACCCACCGGAGGCTTACGAATCACACATCCGCACCGCGCCGCAAGATATTCGATTCCAGTCTCGTGGAAACCGCTCTAGCCGGCACCTCCGCCGCCGCGCTGTCCAGCTTCGTTGCCCAGGCGGCGGAGCCGATCACGGCCGGGGTCAGCGGGCCGCTGACCGGGCCGAATGCGCAGTATGGCGCACAGTGGAAGCGCGGCTTCGACCTGGCGCTGGACCAGATCAACGGCGCGGGCGGAGTGAAGGGCCGGCCGGTGCAGTATGTGTTCGAGGACAGCCAGTCCGACCCCAGGCAGTCCGTCGCGGTGGCGCAGAAGCTGGTGGCCGATCCGAAGATCATCATCGAGCTGGGCGATTTCGCCTCGCCGGCCTCGATGGCGGCGTCGCCGATCTATCAGCGGGCCAAGCTGGTGCAGTTCGGTTTCACCAACTCGCACCCGGATTTCACCAAGGGTGGCGACCACATGTGGTCGAACTCCACCAATCAGGCCGAGGAGCAGCCGCATCTGGCGGAGTTCGCGGCGCAGCTGGGGATGAAGCGGCCGGCGTTGCTGCACCTGAACACCGATTGGGGGCGGTCGGCGAAGGATGCGTTCCTGAAGGCGGCGCCGGGGCTGGGGCTGGAGGTGGTGGCGGTCGAGGGTTATCTGCCGGCCGAGCAGGATTTCCGCCCGACGCTGGTGCGCGCCCGCGACAGCAAGCCGGATGGGCTGGTGCTGCTGTCCTACTACGCCGATGGGGCGCTGATCTGCCGGCAGGCCCGCGATTCCGGGCTGGTGCTGCCGATCCTGGCCGGGACTTCGAACTACTCGCCGAAGTTCATCGAGTTGGGCGGCGCCGGGGTGGAGGGCGTCAGCGTGATGAGCACGTTCTTCCCGGGCGATCCGCGGCCGGAGGTGCAGGATTTCGTCAAGCGCTACCGGGCGAAATACGATTTGGAACCGGACAGCTTCAGCGCCGGCGCCTATGACACGATGATGCTGTTCGCCGCGTTGTGCGAGCGCTACGGCACCACGCGCGAGGCGATGCAGACAGGGCTGACGGAAATCCGCGACATGCCCAGCGTGATCTACGGCAAGGTGACCTTCAACACGGAGACGCGTCGCGTGCAGGGCGCCAACTACCGCCTGCTGCGGGTAAAGTCCGGCGCGTTCCAGGTCTGGGACGGGCAGAAGGCCGCCTGACGGAGCGAGGTGTTGGGTTCCTGGCTGGACTACACGATCAACGGGCTGATCATCGGCAATATCTATGCGCTGGTCGCGGTCGGTCTTGCGCTGATCTTCGGTGTTTCGCATCTGATCAACTTCGCGCATGGCTCGGTTTATGCGGTCGGCGCGTATGTCGGCTGGGCGTGCTTTACGTATCTGCACCTGCCGCTGCCGCTGACCGCGCTCGCGGTTATCATCGTCTGCGGCGGGCTGGGCATCGCCATCGAGCGTATCGGGCTGCGGCCGCTGGCCGGCGCACCGCGCATCGCGCCGCTGCTGGCCACCATCGGCATCAGCCTGGTGCTGGATCAGTTGCTGCAGATCGCCTTCACCCCCGACCCGAGGGCCCTACCCTCCCCGCTGCCGAACTGGCGGATTTCGCTGGGCGGCGGCACCATCGGGGCGCTGGACCTGCTGATCGCCGCGACCGGGCTGGTCAGCGCGGGGGTGCTGTATTTCTTCCTGCGCTTCACCAAGCTGGGCTGGGCGGTGCGCGCCACCGCGCAGGACCGTGATGCCGCGCGGCAGATGGGGGTGGATACCGATGCGGTGAACCGCGCGGTGTTTGCCATCGCCTCGGCGCTTGGCGGGCTGTCGGGGCTGCTGGTGGGGATGTATTTCAACCATATCGACCCGGCGATGAGCTTCCAGGCGACGCTGAAAGGCGTGGTGGCGCAGGTGATCGGCGGCATGGGCAATGTGCCCGGCGCGATCGCGGGGTCGCTGCTGCTGGGGCTGACCGAGAGCTATGGCGTGGCGCTGTTCGGATCGTCCTACCGCAACCTGTTCAGCTTTGTGCTGCTGCTGCTGATCCTGGTGCTGCGGCCCAACGGGCTGTTCGCCAGCGCCAGGGTGACGCCGCCGGAGCCGATGACCGGCACATTCGTCGCGCCGAGCCGGGTGCTGCGCATTCCGCCCTGGGCGGTTGGTCTCGCACTTGCCGCGGCCGTCGTGCTGCCGCTGCTGCCCAATATTGCCTACATGCTGCAGGTGATGACCAACGCCTGGCTGATGGCGATGCTGGCGATCAGCCTGACGCTGGTGGCGGGCACGTTGGGGCAGGTGTCGCTGGGCCACGCCGCACTGCTGCTGCTGGGCGCCTATGCCTCGGCCCTGCTGGCGCTGGATTCGGGCTGGCCGATCTGGGCCAGCGTGCCGGCGGCCGGGGTGTTGACCTCGGTGATTGGCACCGCGCTGGCTGCGCCGGCGTTCCGGCTGCGCTCGCATTACGTGTCGATCGCCACGCTGGGCATCGGCGAGATCGTCAGCCTGGTGATCCTGAACTGGGAAAGCCTGACCCGTGGGCCGATGGGGGTGACCAACATCCCGCCGCTCGCGATCGGCAAGCTGGAGCTGGACAGCCCGCAGGCGGCTTACTGGGCGAGCCTCGCCGTTCTGGTGGTGCTCGCGCTGTTGCAATCGCGGCTGCTGCGCTCGCATCTGGGCCGCACCTTCCGCGCCATCCGCGACGACGATGTCGCCGCGCGCGCCTACGGCGTCAGCCTGGATCGCTATAAAGGCATCGGCTTCGCCTTCGCCGGGTTCGGCGCCGGGGTGAGCGGCGCCATCGCCGCGCATCTGTATTCCTACATCAACAACGAGACCTTCACCTCGACCGTATCGATCACCGCGCTGACGATGGTGATACTGGGCGGGATGGGCAATTTGCTGGGCGCGATCGTCGGTGCGGTGGCGTTGACCGCGCTGCCGGAGATGTTCCGCGGCACGGCGGAATACCGGATGCTGATCTACGGCGTGGTGCTGCTGCTGATTCGGTTCCGTCCGCAGGGCGTGTTGGGGACGGTATGAGCCTGCTGGAAGCAAAGGGGATCGTGCGCTCATTCGGCGGGGTGCACGCGGTGGCCGGAGTGGATGTGGCGATCGCGCAGGGGGAGTTTCTGTCGATCATCGGGCCGAACGGGGCGGGCAAGACCACGCTGTTCAATCTGCTGAGCGGGCATGATGTGCCGGATCGGGGCAGTGTGCGCTTTGCCGGGCGGGAGATCACCGGCTGGGCACCGGAGCGGATTGCGGGGCTGGGGCTGGCGCGGACGTATCAGCATGGCCGGGTGTTAGGGAACCTGTCGGTGCGCGACAACATCCTGGTCGGCGCGCATCACCGGCTGCGGGCGGCTCGGCCGCGGCTGCCGGGGCTGGGAGCGTTGGCGGAGCTGGTGACGGCGTTGATCCATCCGCCTTCGGTGGTGCGCGAGGAGGCGGCGCTGGCCGACGAGGTCGCTCGGATTGCGGCCCTGTTCGGCGATCGGCTGACGCCGCGGCTGGAGCAGCCGGCGTATTCCCTGTCCTATGCCAATCGGCGTCGGGTGGAGATTGCTCGCGCTTTGGCGCTGCATCCGCGGCTGTTGCTGCTGGACGAGCCGACGGCGGGGATGAATGAGAGCGAGACCGCGGAGATGACGACGATCATCGGCGGGCTGAAGGCGGAGGGGCATACGATCCTGCTGATCGAGCACAAGCTGGATCTGGTGATGCGGCTGTCGGACCGGGTGATCGCGATGGATGACGGGCAGATCATCGCCGAGGGGCCGCCGGAGGCGGTGCGCGCCAATCCGGCGGTGATCGAGGCTTATCTGGGGCATCGCGAGCTGGGCGGCGAGGCGGTGGCATGAGCACGGAGCTGCTGCGGCTGGAGGGGATCGACACGTTCTACGGGCCGGTGCAGGTGCATTTCGGGTTGAGCCTGTCGGTGCGGGCGGGGCAGATCGTCAGCCTGCTGGGCGGCAATGCCAGCGGCAAATCGACGACGATGAAGGTGATTTTGGGGCTGCTGCGGCCGCGGGCCGGGCGGGTGAGCTTTGACGGGCGGGACATCACCGGGTTGCCGACGCACCAGGTGATCCGCCAGGGCATCGGCAGCGTGCCGGAGGCGCGGCGTTTGTTCGGCGCGATGACCGTGCGCGAGAATCTTTTGATGGGGGCGTTTGCGCGCAGCGACCGGCTGGTGATTGCACGCGATCTGGAACGGATGCTGGAGCTGTTTCCGCGGGTGCGGCAGCGGCTGGAAAATCGCGCGGGGACGCTGTCGGGCGGCGAGCAGCAGATGGTGGCGATGGCGCGGGCGTTGATGGGGCGGCCGCGGCTGATCTGCATGGATGAGCCGACGATGGGGTTGTCGCCGCTGTTTGTGGACCGGGTGCTCGAGCTGATCCAGGCGGTGAACCGCGAGGGGGTGACGGTGTTCATGGTCGAGCAGAATGCGAGCCTGGCATTGCAGATCGCCCATTACGCGTATGTGTTGCAGACCGGACGGATCATCCTGCAGGGCGAGGCCGGCGAGATGGCGCGCAACCCGAAGATCCGCGATGCGTATCTGGGCGGGCCGGATGCGAAGGCGACGGCGGCGTGAGTGGATTTCAGGAAGGATGCTGGCAGTGACGGCGAAGCGGATCGGCTTCTTCACCCGGATACTCGACATCGCGCCGCCGGCGGAGCGCTACCGGATGGCGGTGGAGCAGATCGTCTGTGCCGAGCGCTGTGGGTTCGACACCGCGTGGATCGCGCAGCACCATTTCAACGAGGATGAGGGCGGCATGCCCTCGCCGCTGGTGTTCCTGTCCTATATCGCGGCGCGAACCGAGCGCATCCGGCTGGGCACCGGGATCATCACCCTGCCACTGGAATTGCCGGTGCGGGTGGCCGAGGATTGCATCGTGCTGGACCTGATGAGCGGCGGGCGCCTGGAGGTCGGCATGGGACCGGGGGGAACGCCGTCGTCGTTCCCGGCGTTCGGGCAGGACAACGCGCAGCGCACCGCGATCTTCGAGCGGCATCTGGACATTGTGCTGGAGACCTGGCGCGGCGAGGCGCTGGCCGGCGGCAACCGGCTGTATCCCGCTGCGCCGCATCTGGGCGAACGGGTGTGGCAGGCGACATTCACGGTGGCGGGCGGGCGCAGAGCCGGGCTGGCGGGCGATGGGCTGATGCTGTCGCGCACCCAGCCGCGCGAGGCCTCCGCGCCGGATGCGACGCTGGCCGAGATTCAGGAGCCGATCATCGATGCCTATGTGGCGGCACTGCCGGCAGGGGTTGCACCGCGGATCATGGGGTCGCGCAGTGTGCTGGTGGGCGATGACCGGGAGGAGATGTTGCGGTTTGCGGAGATCGGGCTGCGCCGGTTCCGCACCGTGAAGAAGCCGGACCCGGTGCTGGCGGCGGCTTCGGTCGAGACGCTGATTGCGGCCGGCGACAGCCATGTGGGCACCCCCGAGGAGGTTGCGGCCTCGCTGGACGGCGACCGCACGCTGCGGCGGTGCACCGATATCGCCTTTCAGGTGCATTCGATGGACCCGCCACATCCGTATGTGCTGCGATCGATCGAGCTGTTCGCCACGAAGGTTGCCCCGGCGCTTGGCTGGCGCGACGGAAACTGAGAGGAACCGAAGATGAGTGCTTCAGTGCCCGATGTGATCGACCGGCTGGTGGGCATCGCGCCCGGATCGCGGTTGGATCTGATCCGCGCGCAGCGCCAGCAGGCGCGGGACAATGCGCAGACGAGCTATCTGTCGCTGTTCCATCCGGACAGCACGGCGGAGATGTCGCTGAGCGAGCGCAACGCGGTGGCGATGTTCGTCGCCGGGCTGCATCGGCAAGCCGATATCGCGGCGTTCTATGCCGAGGCGCTGGGCGACGCGGCGCTGGCGGCGGCGGTCGCGGACGCAGTGGCGGCGGGAAGCGGGAGCGGGCCGTATGGGCATTATCCCGCCGGACCGCTGAGCGCGGAGGATGTCGAGGGGCCGGTCTATACGGCACCAGCGGCGCTGGGGCGGCGGCTGGCGGCGGCACTGACGCATGCGCATCTGCTGGTGTTCCATCCGCGCGATGCGGCGCCGCCGGCGTTGCAGGCGCTGATCGATGCGGGGTGGTCGACGACCGGCATCGTGACGCTGTCGCAGCTGATCGCGTTTATTTCGTTTCAGGTGCGCGTGATCGTTGGACTGCGCGCGCTTGCGGCCAATCCGGGGAGCTAGAGCCATGACCGATGTCGTCATTATCTATCCCGAGCATCAGGAACCCACCGAATTCACCCGCGCCATGCTGGGCTGGAGGCCGTGGTTGGAGCCGTTGCCGGCCGAGGAGCTGACCGATCGGCATCGCGACGGGCTGGTGGACCCGGCGAGGGCGAAGTCGCCGTATTTCATGCTGCTGGCGCGCGACCCGGATATCCTTGGCGCGCGCACGCGGACGGACAAGGACATCTTCTACAATCCGAATGCCGGGCTGCCGCGGGCGGAACGGGAGTTGTCGGCGGCGGCGACGTCGCGGCTGAACGGCTGCATCTACTGCGCCTCGGTGCATGCGCGGTTCGCGGCACAGTTCTCCAAGACGCCGGAGCCGGTGGACAAACTGCTGGCCGAGGGGGTGGACGCCGATCTGGGCGCCCGCTGGAACGCGATCGTGGCGGCCTCGGTGGCGCTGACGGCGATTCCGCTGGCATTCGACACCGACAGTGTCTCGGCGCTGCGTACGGCGGGGCTGGACGATTTGGCGATTTCGGACGCTATCCATGGGGCGGCATTCTTCAACTGGGCGAACCGGTTGATGCTGACGTTGGGGGTGCCGGAAGCGGGTTGAGGCGTATTTGTTTCTATAACGGAACATTTACGGCACACGTGTCCCCGGCCGTCCATCAGACTTTTCCAGATCGAAGTCTGGGAACCTTGAGATGGAAGCGGGCGGGGGTGGTGAAGATCGAGGCACGATGCTGTTTCGGCACCGGCCTGGGCTGCTTCGGGCGCGGCTTGCGCGGGGCGGGGCTGCGTTTGATGGCGGCCGGCGGGTCGATGGCGAACATGTGACAGAGCGGGCGCAGGATACGGCCGGCCTGCGGGACTTCGGCGAGGA
>CAIRTN010000035.1 GCA_903881515.1 uncultured Rhodospirillales bacterium
CCCTCGCCGAACCATCGGCCGCGCGATCCGCGCGCGATGCCGCAACGCCGCCGGGAAATTCTGGATCAGCAAATTCGGATCCGGGTCCGCCGGATGCGGCTCGACCGTCAAGGCATCGCCCCGACATACCGCAGTGAAGCTGCCCCAATGCGAACTATGCGGGATGCGGATTTCGTCCATTTTCGCCCCTCGGTCTTTGTTGTCACTATGCATGCAGCGGGGACGAGTGGCGACTCCGGCAAGGGAGGCTTCGATGCGTAAACTGGCAATCGTGACGGGTGGGGCGCGCGGCATCGGCCGTGGCTGTGCGACGGCATTGGTGAAAAAGGGTCTCGATATCGCCATCGTCGATATGCTGTCCCCCGAAATGGCCCGCACCAAAGCCGAACTCGAAGCCCTCGGCGCCCGTGTCGAGGTCTTTGAAGCCGACGTGTCCGATTTCGCCCGCGCCGGCGAGGTCGTCGCCGGCGTCATGGCCGCCTTCGGCCGCATCGACGTGCTGGTCAACAACGCCGGCCGCGGCAACCCGGCGGGCATCCTCGAAATTACCGAGGAGTCCTACGACCGCACCATCGCGGTCAACCTGAAGTCCTGTTTCAACTACATCCACCACGCCGCTCCGCACATGCTGGCCGGCGGCGGCGGGCGCATCGTCTCGATGTCCTCGCTGAACGCCCATTCCGGCGGCGTCACCAGCGCGGTGTCGAAATTCTCCTACGCCGCCGCCAAGGCCGGCATCATCGGCATGACCCGCGCTTTGGCCAAGGAACTCGGCCCCACCATCGCGATCAACGCGATCTGCCCCGGCGTGATCGAAACCGAGCTGGGCAATTCGCTCACCAAGGCCCGCGGCCCGGAACTGATGAAAGGCATCGCCCTCGGCCGTCTCGGCACCCCGCAGGACGTCGGCGAACTCGTCTGCTTCCTCGCCACCGTCGAGCCGAACTTCATCACCGGCCAGAACTTCATCATCGACGGCTTCCAGTGGGTCTGCTGACCGTCAGGCATACACCGCACGGCGGAACCGCCCGCGCGTTACCAGGAAGCCGATCACCACCAGATTGACCAGATTGGCAGCTACCCCCAGCTCGAAGCTGACGGCGTAGCTGCCATAGGCGTCATAGATCGCGCCCCCCATCCAGCCCCCGGTCGCCATCCCCAGCAGCCCGCCGAACAGGATGACGGGGATGCGCCAGCCGGCCTCGCTGGCCGGAAACAGCTCGCGCGCCGCCAGCACATAGCTCGGCACGATCCCCCCAAACCCCAACCCGAACGCCGCCGAGATCGCAAACAGGCTCGCCTCGTCCTGCGTGGTCAAAAACAGCGACAGCGCAATCGCCTGCGCCGTGCTCCCGGCCAGGATGGTGCGCAGCCCGCCGATCCGATCGCCGGCCCAGCCCCAGAACTGCCGGCTGATGAACGCACACGCCAGCAACACTGACAGCATCGCCGCCCCCCGCGCCGGCGACAGCCCGATATCGGTACAGAACGAAACCAAATGCACGCTCGGCTGCGCCATAGGCACGCAGCACAGGAAAATCGCCACCGTCATCAGTACCAGCACCAGATTGGGCGGCAACCCCAGCACCGCACCCCCCTGCGCGCCCCCGCCGGTTCGTCCACCCCCCGCCGCCCGCGGCGCCGGGCGCAGGAACAGCAATGCGATCGGCACCACCACCACGATCTCCAGCGCCGCGAACCCCAGCGAGGTCGCCTTCCAGCCAAACGCCTCAATGCCGCGCTCGAAGATCCCCGGCCAGATCGTCCCGGCGATGTACTGCCCCGACGTGATCAACGCCAAGGCGGTGCCGCGCCTGCGGTCGAACCAGTGCGAAACATAGGTCATCAACGGTGCATTCAGGCAGCCATTGCCCAACAGCCCCAGCAGCAGCCCGTATCCCAGATACAGCGCCAGCGGCGTCGCCAGCGTCGAAACCACCAGCCCAAGCCCCGCACACAGCCCGCCGAACGCGGCCACCATCCGCACCCCCAGCCGCTCCGACGCCCACCCCATCAGAATACCGCCCGCCCCGGTGCCGAACGAAGCCAGCGCCGCGGCCAGCGCCGGCACCGATCGCGGCGCCTGCAACTCGGCGGCAATCGGCTTCAGCGCCACCACCAGCACCAAGGGTGCTGCATAGGTCACCGACAGGATCGCCAGCGAGGCAAACGCGGCATGCCAGGACGCCCGCGTCTCGACGCTGGCGGCGTTCACGAGGCCGGGCGCGCCCAGGCGATCGCGGCCAGCGCCAGCGCGTCGATGCTGTCGACCAGACTCACCGGCAATGTCTCATACGGCCCGGCCTGGATGCCCAACGGGATCTCGGTGCACCCCAGCACCACCGCCCGCGCCCCCCGCGCCGCCAGCCGCGTCGCGATCTCCGCCAGCGGCGCATAGGCGCCGGCGACATCGTTGGCCTTTACCCGCGCGATCGCCGGGCTGACATGACTGGCCATTTCCTCGTCATCCGGCGTGATGCAGGTCCAGCCGCGCGCCTCCAGTCGGTCCTGATATAGCCGCATCCGCAGTGTCGCCGCGGTTGCCATCAGCCCGATGGTGCCGGTCGGTGCGATCTGCGCCATCTGGTCGGCGGCGGCATCGACGATATGCAGGATCGGCAACCCCTCGGCCGCCATCGCCTCGTACCAGCCATGCGCCGTGTTGCACGGGATCGCGATCGCCCCGCACCCCGCCGCTTTCAACCCGCGCACCCCGCGCAGCAGGAAGGGCAGGGGGTCTGCCCCGCCCTCCAGCTTGCCGCGGGTGCGGTCGGGCACCCTGGGGTCGGACCACAGCACCGCCGGGATATGCTCCTGGTCGCGCGTGGCCGGCGTCAGCTGGGTCAGCCGCATCATGAAATGGGCAGAGGCGAGGGGCCCCATGCCGCCGAGAACACCAAGGGTGCGAGACGTTTCCATGCCGCGAAGCCTCGCGCCGGCTTGACGGTTTGGCAAGTCAGCGCGAGACAGCGCGCATGAAAAACCCGTTCGAACTGCAAGGCCATCGCGGCGCGCGCGACCTGTTCCCCGAAAACACCATCGAGGGGTTTCTCTCCACCCGTGCGCTCGGCATCCGCAGCATCGAACTCGATGTCGCGGTCACCGCGGACGATGTGGCGGTGGTGGCGCATGACGTGCGCCTGCACCCCGACATCATCCGCGGCCCCGACGGCGCCTGGGTCGCCCCCCCGGGCCGGCTGATCCGCGCGATGACCCTGGCCGAGATCGCCGCCCAAGACGCCGGCCGCCTGCGCCCCGGTAGCGACTACGCCTCCCACCACCCGCGCCAGGTGCCGGTCGATGGCGCCCGCATCCCAACCCTCGCCGCGGTGTTCGCCGCCCTGCCCGATGTGCTGATCGATTCCGAGTTGAAAACGCTGCCGAAGGAGCCGGACTCGACGGTGGCGCCGGAAGCGATGGCCGACATCGTGATGCAGGTCGCCCGCGAAGCCGGCGCTCTCGATCGTCTGCGCGTCCGCTCCTTCGACTGGCGCGGCCTGCAATACATGCGCCGCGCCTATCCGACCGTGGAACTCGCCTGGCTGACCGGCGCCGAGGGAACCCCGGAAGCCGTGGCCGAAGCTGCCGGTGGCCCGGCCATCTGGGCCGCACGGCACGACACGCTGGACGCGGCAGTCATCCGCAGGGCCCAGGCGCTGGGCCTGTCGGTTCGCCCCTGGACGGTAAACGATCCCCAGCGAGCGGCATGTTTGCTGGACTGGGGAATCGATGGCCTCTGCACCGACGCCCCCGACCTGATGCTCCAGCTGCCCGGGCTGCGGTAAGGAAATTCGCCGCCGCCGTCGCCCGGCCGACAAAGGCCTGGATTGTCGGGTCCTCATGCGCATCCTTGGCGGTCAGCGCGTCCATCGGCAGGAAATATTCATGCGGATGCGGCAACTGGCTACCCGCGAACCCCTCGTAGTGGTTCTGCTTCAGCGCATACATCACCCGGATGTCTCGCACCGGAAGCACCAGCGGCAGCGTCGGCGCGTGGCGCAACACGCCGGTGACCTGCCAGCGCGGCGTTGCATCGTTCGGCAATACCGGCGCCAGCAGCCACGGCACCGGGCACACCGCCAGCAGAGACTGTGTGCTCGGCGCGAAGCGCGAACGCTTGTCCAGTAGGTTGGCCAGCGAACTGCACGCCTCGATGGCAAAGATATCCACAAAAGGTTCCACAGCCGTGCCACCGAAGTTCAGCCAGAGCCCGTCGGGCAGAGTGCGTAGCCGTTCGCTACCAGGAAACTTCAGGAACGGGTGCGAAGCACTTGTTTCATCAGACGGTCGGCCACGTAACCAGGCTTGCTGGTTGCTGCCAAGCCCAGGCGGGCGCTGAGGCCATTGCCGCAGGCGGTAACGGACGAGGGCATCGAGCGATCGGTAAGACGTCATCGGTTTTCCCCATTGCACGCCACGCTCGCTGGTTGGCGTGTAAAGCAATGTAGTGACGGCAATTCTCCAACGAAAAGAAAAAAATTTCGTATTGTCAGATGCTTAATCGCCAGACGTCGCGCTCCATCGCAGCCATCAGCGTAAATGCGTCAATTAATTCCGCGTGAATTGCCGCGCATGACTCATCACAAGGTGCGTTTGTAGTGCGGTGCTGGCGCCAGGATTCATGAGTCTTTTGAATCCCTTGGCATTTGTTGTTGCGGGAACTTATCAACAGCCTGTGGAAAACACCGTGACGGCGGCACGATGCCTACGATGGCACGCGTCCGGATACGACGAATTAACGTTGCGCAAACGTGAAAAACCCCCGGAAGGCCAGTGCCCGCCGGGGGTTTTCCCAAGACGAAAGGCGGTGCTGCGACTTAGCCGCGCTGGTCTAGCGGCACATAGTCCCGTGAGGTGGCGCCGGTGTAGACCTGCCGCGGACGGCCGATACGCTGCGACGGATCCTCGATCATTTCCTTCCACTGGCTGATCCAGCCGACGGTGCGCGCTACCGCGAACAGCACGGTAAACATGCTGGTCGGGAAGCCCATCGCCTTCAGGATGATGCCCGAATAGAAGTCGACGTTCGGATACAGCTTGCGTTCGACGAAATACGGGTCGCTCAGCGCGATCCGCTCCAGTTCCACCGCCAGGTCGAGCAGCGGGTCGCCTTTGATGCCGAGCTCCTGCAGCACTTCGTGGCAGCTCTGCTGCAGGATCTTCGCCCGCGGGTCGTAGTTCTTGTACACCCGATGGCCGAAGCCCATCAGCCGCGCGTGGTTGTTCTTGTCCTTCACCGTCTCCAGGAACGGCTTCACGTTGCTCACATGCCCGATCTCGGCCAGCATCTGCAGCACCGCCTCGTTGGCGCCGCCATGCGCGGGCCCCCACAGGCTGGCGATGCCGGCGGCGATACAGGCGAACGGGTTGGCGCCGGTGGAGCCAGCCAGCCGGACCGTGGAGGTCGAGGCGTTCTGCTCATGGTCGGCGTGCAGGATGAAGATGCGGTCCATCGCGCGGGCGAGCACCGGGTTGACGTGGTACGGCTCGGCCGGCACCGCGTTCATCATGTAGAGGAAGTTTTCCGCGTATCCCAGGTCGTTGCGCGGATACATGAACGGCTGGCCGATCGAGTATTTATAGGCCCAGGCGGCGATCGTCGGCACCTTGGCGATCAGCCGGAACGCCGAGATCCGGCGGTGGTCGGGGTTCTGGATGTCCAGGCTGTCGTGATAGAACGCGCTCATCGCGCCGACGACGCCGCACATCACCGCCATCGGATGCGCATCGCGGCGGAAGCCGTCATACAGCCGGCGCAACTGCTCGTGCAGCATGGTGTGGCGCAGCACACCGTTCTCGAAATCGACCTTCTCGGCGGCGTTCGGCAGTTCGCCGTTCAGCAGCAGATGCGCAACTTCCAGGAAGCTCGACTTTTCGGCCAGTTGCTCGATCGGATAGCCGCGGTGCAGCAGCACGCCGACGTCGCCATCGATATAGGTGATCTTGCTGTCGCAGGCAGCCGTGCCGCCATAACCAGGGTCGTAGGTGAACACCCCGAGCTCGTTATAGACCTTGCGGATATCGAACACCGACGGTCCGACAGTGCCATCCATCAACGGCACGGTGATCTTCTTGTTCGTGCCATCAAGCGTGATTGTGACAGTCCCGGCCATGCGCCCTCCTTGTGGGCTGGCGACACCGCCGCCCTATTCGCTGCATCGCACCAAAACTAGGCCGGTGCCACGCGCGGCGCAACCGGGCGGGGGCGGGGAAAGCTTGCACGGCAAGGGGGTTTTGCCCCCTTCCCGTGCGGAATCAGGCGGTCAGAGCCTCGGGCGCGGTGCGTGCCCGCTTGACGAGCAGCTTGTTCAGTGCGTGGACGTAGGCCCGCACCGAGGCGACGATGGTGTCGGTATCGGCACCCTGGCCGTCCACCATCTTGCCCTCTTCCTCCAGCCGCACCGTCACTTTGGCCTGCGCATCGGTGCCTTCGGTCACCGCGCCGACCGAATACAGCCGCAACGTGGCCTCGTGGGCGAAGATCATGTGGATCGCCTTGAACGCCGCGTCCACCGGGCCGTCGCCGCTGGAGACCGCGGAGATCACCTCGCCATCGACCTCCAGCTCCATTTCCGCGCGCGGCGGGGCCTTGCTGCCGGCGTGCAGATCGAGGCTGATGAACTTGATACGGTTGTGATCGCGCATCACCTCGTCATCAACAAGGGCTGTAATATCTTCATCATAAACGATTTTCTTGCGGTCCGCCAAATCCTTGAAGCGGCGGAACGCGTCGTTCAACTGATTGTCGCCGATCTCGCCATAGCCCAGCGCGCGCAGCTTGTCGCGGAACGCGGCGCGGCCGGAATGCTTGCCCATCACCAGGTTGGTCTTGGTCCAGCCGACGCTTTCCGGCGTCATGATCTCGTAGGTCGCGGCGTTCTTCAGCACGCCGTCCTGGTGGATGCCGGACTCGTGGGCGAAAGCGTTGCGCCCGACGATCGCCTTGTTCGGCTGCACATCGAAACCGGTGATCGTCGCCAGCAGGCGCGAGGTGCGCAAAATCAGCGGGGTTTCAATGCGAGGTTTGCAAGGCACCGCATCCGGCCGGGTGCGGATCGACATCACCACCTCTTCCAGCGAGGCATTGCCGGCGCGCTCGCCGATGCCGTTCACCGTGCATTCGATCTGCCGCGCCCCGGCACGCACCGCGGCCAGCGTGTTGGCGACCGCCAGGCCGAGGTCGTTATGGTTATGCGTGGACAGCACCACGCGGTCCGCGCCCGGCACGCGGGTGCG
>CAIRTN010000036.1 GCA_903881515.1 uncultured Rhodospirillales bacterium
CCGAAACGCTGCATAGCCTCATCAAAGAGCCACGCCGCCCGAGCGCTTTTCAACAGCAGACGGGACATCCCCTTTGACGCTGTCGGACCCATTGGAGGCGCAAGCCATGTCCCGTGCCAAAACAGTTTACGGCCTGCTGATCGTGTTTGTGATGCTCGCTCTGCCGGGCTGCGTTGCCTATGTGCCGGAGGGGCCAGGCTACTACAGCGCCCCGGTCGTGGTGGCGCCTGGGTACTACGGCGGATACCGCGGCGGTTGGGGCGGTGGGTATCACGGGTGGCGGCATTAGTCGCTAAGAAGGTGAAGGCAAGGCCAGGTGCTTTGCCCCTGGACCCCACCAGAGGCTTTGCCTCTGGACTCCACCAAAGGCCACGGGCCTTTGGAAACCCAATCCATAAGTGTGTGGTTTAACCGGTTGGCTCGGCGTTGAGCGTGGAGCGGCGGAGCCATCAGATTCTTTGGGCTTCGCCGCTGCACGTACGTTGGTGTTCAAGCTTATGGATAGGTTTCCAAAGGCCCGCGGCCTTTGGTGGGGTCCAGGGGCAAAGCCCCTGGCCTTGTTACCTACCTAGTGCCCGAGGCCTTTGACGATTTCCTCGGTCATTTTCTTCGCGTCGCCGAACAGCATCATGGTGTTGGGGCGGAAGAACAGTTCGTTGTCGACGCCGGCGTAGCCCGAGGCCATGGAGCGTTTGACGAACAGCACGGTGGCGGCTTTGTCGACCTCGAGGATCGGCATGCCGTAGATCGCGCTGGTTTTGTCGGTTTTGGCGGCGGGGTTGGTGACGTCGTTGGCGCCGATGACGTAGACCACGTCGGCGGTGGAGAACTCGGAGTTGATTTCCTCGAGTTCGAACACCTCGTCGTAGGGCACGTTGGCTTCGGCGAGCAGCACGTTCATGTGACCGGGCATGCGGCCGGCGACGGGGTGAATGGCGTATTTCACCTCGACGCCTTCCTTCTTCAGCATGTCGGCCATTTCGCGCACGGCGTGCTGGGCCTGGGCGACGGCCATGCCGTAGCCGGGCACCACGATCACCTTGGACGCGTTCTTCATGATGAAGGCGGCGTCGTCGGCGTTGCCGGCTTTCACCGTGCGGTCGCCACCGCCGGCGGCGGCCGGGCCGGCGCCGCTATCGGTGCCGAAGCCGCCGAGCAGCACGTTGAAGATGCTGCGGTTCATGCCTTTGCACATGATGTAGGACAGGATCGCACCGGAGGCGCCGACGAGCGCGCCGGTGACGATCAGGGCGAGGTTCTGGATGGTGAAGCCGATGCCGCAGGCTGCCCAGCCGGAGTAGCTGTTCAGCATGGAGACGACGACCGGCATGTCGGCGCCGCCGATCGGGATGATCAGCAGGAAGCCGAGCGCGATCGCCAGGACGGCGATCATCCAGAAGATCGACTGGCTGCCTGTCAGCACGAAGCAGATGATCAGCAGCGCCAGCAGGATGCCGAGCCCGAGATTGATCTGATGCTGGAAGGGGAAAGTGATCGGGTTGCCCTTCATCAGCGCCTGCAGCTTGGCGAAGGCGATGAGCGAGCCGGAGAAGGTGATGGCACCGATGGCGAGGCCGAGCGACATCTCGACCAGGCTTTGGGTGTGCACATGGCCGAGCGTGCCGATGCCGAAGGACTCAGGCGCGTTGAGCGCGGCGGCGGCGACGAACACGGCGGCGAGGCCGACCAGCGAGTGGAAGGCCGCGACGAGCTGCGGCAGGGCCGTCATCTGGATGCGCTTGGCGACCACGGTGCCGACGGTGCCGCCGAGGGCGATGCCGAGGGCGATCAGCATGAAGCCGGTGAGCGACATGCCGCTATGCGCCAGGGTGGCGACAATGGCGATACCCATGCCGATCATGCCCATCCGGTTGCCCTGTCGGGCGGTTTCCGGGTTGGACAGGCCGCGCAGCGCCAGGATGAACAGGACGGCTGCGACGAGGTAAATGAGCGAGGTCAGGCTGGCGGACATCGCGTTCTACTCACTTTTTCTTTTTGAACATCGCGAGCATGCGCTGCGTCACGACGAAGCCGCCGAAGATATTCACGCTGGCGAGCGTCACCGCGATGAAGCCGAAGGCCCGGGCCCAGTTATTGTCGGACATGCCCGTGGCCAGCATGGCGCCGACCACGATCACCGAGGAAATCGCGTTGGTGACGCCCATCAGCGGCGAATGCAGCGCCGGGGTGACGTTCCAGACCACGTAGTAGCCGACGAAGCAGGCCATCAGGAAGATGGCGAGCAGGAAGGTGAACGGTTCGACCGCCTCGGCCATCGGGCCGGCGGCCCCGGCGAGGACGGCGAACTTGGCTGCCAGTTCGTTCGCGTTGACCGCGAGCGCCTGGGCCTGTTCGACAAGCTGTGTGGGGGTTGCCATCGCGTCTCTCCGGGTCAGGCAGCTTGAGCGGGCAGGAAGCGGGGATGCACGACGGCGCCTCCGCGGGTGAGCATCACGCCCTTCACGATATCGTCGCCTTCCGGGAGTTTCGGCGCTTTGGTTTCCTTGTCCCAGAACGTCGTGAGGAAGGTGAGCAGGTTGCGGGCGTAGAGCTGGCTGGCGGCGACGCAGATGCGGCCGGGCCAGTTGCGCCAGCCGACGATTTTCACGCCGCCGGGGGTGACGATCGAGCTGCCGGGTTCGGTCAGCGCGCAGTTGCCGCCGCCGTCAGCCGCGAGATCGATGACCACGCTGCCGGGCTTCATGCCGTTCACCATGTCAGCGGTGACGATCACCGGGGCGCGGCCGCCGGCGACGAGGGCGGTGCAGATCACCAGGTCGTTCTTGGCGATGGTGACGGCCATCAGCTCGGCCTGTTTCTTGCGGAAGGCGTCGCTGAGCTGGCCGGCGTAGGGGCCGGTCTGCTTGGCGGTTTCCTCGTCCTCGACGCCGACGAAGGTTGCGCCGAGGGATTTGATCTCCTCCTTGGCGGCGGGGCGCACGTCGGTGGCGGAGACGATGGCGCCGAGGCGGCGGGCGGTGGCGATGGCCTGCAGGCCGGCGACGCCGGCGCCGATGACGAAGACGCGGGCGGGCGGCACGGTGCCGGCGGCGGTCATCATCATCGGGAAGCCGCGGTCGAAGGCGCCGGCGCCCTCGATGACGGCGCGGTAGCCGGCGAGGTTGGCCTGGCTGGACAGCACGTCCATCGACTGCGCGCGGGTGATGCGCGGCAGCAGTTCCATCGCGGCGGCGTCGATGCCGGCCTCGGCGAAGCGCTGGACCAGTGCGGGGTCGTTGACCGCACCGGCGGTGCAGATCAGCAGGGCGCCGCGCGGGATCTGCGCTAGCTCGGCCTCCTCCGGCGCCTGAACCGCGAAGACGATGCCGGCCCCGGCGAGCGCCGCGGCCGGATCGGCTGCGATTTCCGCGCCGGCTCCCTGATATTCTGCATCTGATATGGCAGAGGTCAGTCCGGCGCCGGTTTCCACAGCGACCGTGAGGCCGAGTGCAATCAGCTTCTTGACCGTATCGACCGTCGCCGCGACGCGCGTTTCGAACGCCCGTCGCTCCCTCAGTACCGCGAGCCGCATGGCTGCGTCCTCCGTTCTTGGCGAAGTACCGCGCGCCCTGATCGGCACGCGGACCGTTGTGTCAACTCCGCATATGCCCGGGGCGGCGACTGGACGCAAGTGGGCAACGTCTGCGGCCGGAGCCCGGGCGTCAGGCGGATGTTCGCAAGGTTATATTATCGCATTTTACTGCGTTTTCCGACGCTTGGACGGTGGATATTATTTCGATATCATTTTGTTATGCGTCGGTTATGCCGGGCCGAACTGCAGGCTCGCCAGATGTGCGTAGAGGCCGCCTTGGGTGACCAGGTCGTCGTGGCGGCCGATGGCGACGATGCGGCCCTGGTCCATGACGATGATGCGGTCGGCGCGGCGCACGGTGGCCAGGCGGTGGGCGATGACCAGGGTGGTGCGGTTGACGGCGAGCACGGCAAGGGCGTGCTGCACGGCGCGTTCGGATTCGGCGTCGAGCGCGCTGGTGGCTTCGTCGAGCAGCAGGATCGGCGAGTCGCGCAGGATGGCGCGGGCGATGGCGATGCGCTGGCGCTGGCCGCCGGAGAGGCGGACGCCTTTTTCGCCGAGGAAAGTGTCAAAGCCCTGCGGCAGGTCGGCGATGAAATCGGCGGCGGCGGCTTCGGCGGCGGCGTGGACCTCGTCGTCGGTGGCGTCGGGGCGGCCGTAGCGGATGTTCTCGCGGGCGTTGGTGGAGAAGATCACCGGGTCCTGGGCAACCTGGGCGATCAGGCGGCGTAAGGCGGTGGGGTCGGCGGATGCGATGTCGATGCCATCGACGGTGATGCGGCCGGATTGCGGGTCATAGAAGCGGAGCAGCAATTGCATCACGGTGGTTTTGCCGGCGCCGGAGGGGCCGACCAGGGCGACCATTTCGCCGGGCGCGATGCTGAAGCTGACGCCGTCGAGCGCCGGCATGGCGGGGCGGGCGGGGTAGCGGAAATCGACGTCGGCGAATTCGATCCGGCCGACCACCGGTGACGGGAAGGGCGTGGGGACCGGGGCAGTGACGATGCCGGGGCGTTCGGCGAGCAGTTCCAGCACGCGGTCCGCCGCGCCGGCGGCGCGCTGCACCTCGCCCCAGAGTTCGCTGATCGTGGCGCCGGAGGTGGCGACCAGGATGGCGTAGAACACGAAGGCCGAGAGTTCGCCGCCGGTGATCCGTCCGGCGAGAACGTCGCGCCCGCCGACCCAGAGGCTGAAGGTTATGGCGCCGAAGCCCAGCATGATCACGATCAGGATCAGGATCGCGCGAACGCGGATGCGGCGCAGCGCGACGTTCATGAAGGCTTCGGTGGCCGCGGCGTAGTTGCGGCGGTCGATCGCCTCATGGGTGAAGGCCTGCACGGTGCGCATGAAGCTGACGGTTTCCTCCGCCTGCGCGCCGAGATCGGCGATGCGTTCCTGTTGCAGCTTGGAGAGCTTCTTTTCGCAGCGGCCGAACAGGATCACCGGCACGATCACCACGGGGACCACGACGACGACGATGCCGGCGAGCTTGGATGAGGTGATCACCAGCATGGTGAGCGCGCCTGTTGTCATCAGCACGCTGCGGACCCATTGCGAGATCGCTGAGCCGGTCAGGGCCTGCAACACGGCGACATCGGCGGTCATGCGCGAGAGGATGTCGCCGGTGCGGGCGGTTTCGAAGAAGTCGGGCGAGAGGGTCAGGACTTTGTTGAACACGTCGCGGCGCAGATCGGCGGCGACGCGTTCGCCGAGCCAGGAGACGAGGTAGTAGCGGCTGTAAGTGGCGACCGCGAGCAGGGCGACGACGGCGAACATGCCGAGGGCGGCGGTGTCCAGTTCGGCGGCGCTGCCGTGGCCGAAGCCGCGGTCGATAAGTTGGCGCACGCCCTGGCCGAGGCCGAGCACCAGGCCGGCGGCGATCAGCAGCGCGGTGGTCGCGCCGGCGACGCGCAGGGCGTAGGGACGCAGATAGGGCAGCAGCAGCCGCAGCGACTGGATTGCCGGACGCTTGGCGGGCTGGGGGTCATCAAGGGCCACGCGGGCGCTCCGGCTGGTTGTCAGACTGGTTTTGGGCCGCCGATGGCCGATTGCAAGGGGGGCTCAGCCAACCAGCAGGGCGTGGGCCGCCTCGGGTTTGGCTGCGGCCCGCAATGCCGCGGCAACGCCGGGGGCGCGCAGACGGCGGGACAGGGCGGCGAGCGCGGCCAGATGCGCCTGGTCATCGCCAGATGGCGACAGCAGCAAGAACAGCAGGTCGACCTTGCCGCCATCGATCGCGGCGAACTCGATCGGCCGGGCGAGCCGGATGAACCAGGCGCGCACGCCGCTCAGCCCGTCGATCCGGGCATGCGGCATGGCGATGCCGCCGCCGACGCCGGTGGAGCCCAGCGCTTCGCGCGCGTTCAATCGGGACAGCAGCGCGGCGGGGTCGCCGGGGGCGAGGCGCGCCAGGGCCGCCAGGGCGGCGGGCTTGTCGGCGGCGCGCACGCCCAGGTGCATGTCGGCCGGCTGCAACAGGGTTGCGATCGTCAAGACGGCTCCTTCAGGCATCGTCGGTTACCAAGCGATAGCCGATCCCGGTCTCGGTGACGATATGGCGCGGCCGCTCGGGGTCTGCTTCCAGCTTCTGGCGGATCTGCCGGACATAGACGCGCAACTGCTGCACATCGCCCGACGCCCCCCACAGCTTGCCGAGGATATGCCGGTGCGTCAGCACACGGCCGGCCTGGCCCACCATCAGCGCCAGGATATCGTATTCGCGCGGGGTCAGATGCACCGGCTGGCCGGCGCGCAGCACGATGCGCCGGACCAGATCGACCGACAGATCGCCGGCGACGAAGACCGCCGGGGTGCCGGCCTGTTGCAGACGGTGCCGCAGCGCGGCGCGCAGGCGCGCGATCAGTTCGGCCGCCCCGAAGGGCTTGGTGACGTAGTCATCCGCGCCGCCGTCCAGCGCCGTGACCTTGCCGCGCTCGTCCTCGCGCGCCGACAGCACGACGATCGGCACGGAGGAAGTGGCGCGGATGCGGCCGATCAGGTCCTGGCCATCGATGTCGGGCAGGCCGAGATCCAGCACCACGATGTCAGGCCCCTCGGCCAGCGCCGCCAGCGCGACCGCGCCGTTCTCCGCCTCCGACACCGCGAAGCCCTCGGCGCCCAGCACGGTACGCAGCAGCCGGCGGATCGCCGGTTCGTCGTCCACGACCAGAACACGGACCGGAGTCATGCGGGCGCCTTCTCCGGCAGGGTGATGGCAAACACCGCGCCGGGCCGGTCGGCGCGGTTGCGCGCCAGGATACGCCCGCCCATCGCCTCGACAAAGCCGCGGCAGATCGCCAGGCCAAGCCCGGTGCCCGGGCGCTGCCGGTCGGCGGCATGGACGCGATAGAACTTGTCAAACACCAATTCCGCCGCATCGGCCGGCAGGCCAGCGCCTTCGTCGATGACATCGATATGCAGTTCGCCGGCTTCGTGCCACGCCCGCACCGTCACCATCGTGCCCGCCGGCGCGTATTTCGCGGCGTTGTCGAGCAGGTTGAACAGCACCTGCTCGAACAGCACCACGTCGAGGCCCACCATCGGCAGGTCGGGCGCGATCTCGGCCTGCACGCGGTGCTGCGCCAGCACGCGGCCGGCACGGGCCAGTGCGCTGCCGATCACCTCGCCGAGGTCGGCGGCCTCCAGCCGCGGCGTGATGGTGCCGGATTCCAGCCGTGTCATGTCCAGCAGGTTGGCGATGAAGCGGTTCATCCGCTCCGCCTCGTCCTGGATCGAGCGCAGCAGTTCGGTGCGCGCGGCGTCGCCGAGATGGGCGCGATATGTCTCCAGGCTGGTCGCCGCCCCCAGGATCGCCGCCAGCGGCGTGCGCAGATCGTGCGACACCGAGGTCAGCAACGCCGCGCGCAAACGCTCGGTCTCCGCCGTCAGGCGCGCACGATCGACATCCTCGGCCAGCCGGATGCGCTCGATCGACACCGCCGCCTGGTCGACCAGCGCGTCCAGCAGCCGCATCTGATCCGGGGTCAGCAAGGCGCCCGGCGGCGGCGGATCGCGGTCGACGCCGATCACGCCGACCGGCCCGCGCCCGGTGGTCAGCGGCAGGAACAGCCGCCGGCCGCCAGGCAACGTGTCTGCCCCGCGCCCGGCCGGGCGGTTATGCTGCCAGGCCCATTGCGCCGCGGCCAGGTCGGCGGCGTCCATCTCGTCATCCGGCGGATAGAATGCTCGCAGCACGATGCCGCCGCCGGCATCCGGCAGCAGCAGTACCACCCGCACATCGAGCATCGAGGCGATCTGGAACACGGTGGCCCACAACAGATCGTCGAGCGAGCCGATGGCGGCGAGCTTGCGGCTGAAGCGGTACAGCTCCTCGGTGGTGCGGGCCCGCAACCGCGCGGCGATCGCCTGCGCCCGCACCGAGGCGGCGAGATTGCTGCCCACCACGGCGGCGATGGTGAAGCACACCAGCGTCACCACGTTTTCCGGATCGGCAATGGTGAAGGTGTACAGCGGCGGCAGGAAGAAGAAATTATACGCCAGCACGCTGAGCCCGCAGGCGAACAGCGACGGCCACAGCCCGAACATCGCCGCCGAGGCCAGCACCGCGGTGAGGAACACCAGCGCGATATTGGTCACCGCCAACCCCTGCGCCAGCGCCATGCCGATCCCGAGCGCCGAGGCGACGAACAGCGCGCTGGCGAGATACGGCCGTGGCACGAACGCAAGCGGCACCCGTTCGCGCAGCGGCGCGTCCTGCTCATCGTTGCCGCCGACGACATGCACCGCGATCGGCCCGGCCCGGTCGATCAGCCGCCGCGCGATAGACGGCCGCCAGCCGAAGCGGTCGCGATGGCCGACAATGATATGCGTGGCGTTCTGCGCCCGTGCGTAGGCCAGCACCTCGGCCGCCACCGACGCGCCCGGCAGGGTCACCGCCTCGCCCCCCAGCCGCTCGGCCAGGCGCAGCCCCTCGGCAATCGCATCGCGCCGCGCCGGCGCCATCCGCAGATCGGCGGCAGTCTCGACATGCACCGCCGTCCACGGCGCCCGCAGCCGGTCCGCCATCCGCCTAGCGTAGCGCACCAGCGCCTCGCCGCCGGCATCGACGCAGACCAGCACACGCTCCCCGGCCTCCCACGGCCCCTGGATCGCGTGCGCCTGCATATGGTCCAGCAACTGCGCATCCACCCGCTGCGCCGTGCGCCGCAGCGCCAGTTCGCGCAACGCCGTCAGGTTGCCCGGCGAGAAATAATGCTTCAGCGCCCGCTCGGCGGTGTGGGAGACATAGACCTTGCCCTCCCGCAGCCGCTGCAGCAGGTCGTCGGGCGTGAGGTCGATCACCTCGATCTCGTCGGCGCGATCCACGATCGAATCCGGCACCGTCTCGCGCACTCTGATCCGGGTGATCCGCGCCACCACGTCGTTCAGGCTGTCGACATGCTGGATGTTCAACGTCGACCACACGTCAATGCCGGCCGCGAGCAGCTCCTGCACATCCAGATAGCGCTTCGGATGCCGGCTGCCCGGCGCGTTGCTGTGCGCGAGTTCATCGACCAGCACCAGCGCAGGGTGCCGCCTCAACAGCCCGTCGAGGTCCATCTCCTCCAGCACATGGTCCTTGTAGGCAAGCTGGCGCTTCGCCACGGCGGGCAGGCCGGCGACCAGCGCCTCGGTCTCGATCCTGCCATGGGTTTCGACCACGCCGATCACCACATCGACGCCGTCGCGCAACCGCGCCTGCGCCGCCGTGAGCATTTCATAAGTCTTGCCCACGCCCGGCGCGGCGCCGAGGAAGATCTTCAATCGCCCGCGCCCCTCCTGGCGCGCTGCCTGCTTCAGCAGCGCGTCGGGCGAGGGGCGGGTGTCGCGGTCATCCATGGTGAGAAGGGGGCAAGCAAGTGCCTTCTTTTTTGAAAAAAAGAAGCAAAAAACTTTTTCCCATTAAGAAGTTTTTTGTGTCCTTTTTTACAAAAAAGGACCGCTTGCTTGCCTTTCTTAGGCCTGACTTCACTTGCCAACCCCATCCAGCGCCAGGTTCAACGCGAGCACATTCACCCGCGGCTCGCCCAGAATACCAAACAACCGGCCTTCCGTCTGCCGCTCTACCAACTGGCGCAGCACGGCCGGATCGAGATTGCGCGCCTTGGCCACGCGCGCGACCTGCACCAGCGCGCCTTGCGGCGTCAGGTCAGGGTCGAGCCCACTGGCCGAGGTGGTCACCAGATCGGCCGGCACCGGCTCGCTCACGCCATCCTTGCGCAGATCGGCGACATCGCCGGCGACGCGGTCGACCAGCGCCTTGGCCGTCGGCGCCAGGTTCGAGCCGCTGGAGTTAGCCGCATTGTAGGGCGCCGGCACGGTCTTGGTCGCGTCCTTCGGATCGGGCGCGGTGGTCGCCGAGGGCCGGCCGTGGAAGTAGCGCGGATCGGCGAAGTTCTGCCCGATCAGCGCCGAGCCGATCACTTTGCCATCTTTCTCGATCAGGCTGCCCCCGGCCTGCGCCGGGAACAGCAGCTGCGACACACCCGTCATCGCCAGCGGGTAGATCAGGCCGGTCACCACCGTCAGCAACAGCAGAACGACGAGAGCCGGGCGAATGTCCTTGAGCATGACTTGCACTCCTTACGCGAGGCCAATGGCGGCGACGAGCATGTCGATCGCCTTGATGCCAACGAACGGCACGACGATGCCGCCCAAACCGTAGACCAGCAGGCTGCGCCGCAGCAGCGCCGCCGCGCCGAGCGGACGATAGGTCACGCCGCGCAGCGCCAGCGGGATCAGGGCGACGATGATCACTGCGTTGAAGATGATCGCCGACAGGATGGCACTCTGCGGTGTGGCCAGGTGCATGATGTTCAGCGCCTGCAGCTGCGGATAAATCGCCACGAACATCGCCGGGATGATGGCGAAATACTTCGCCACGTCGTTGGCAATGGAGAACGTGGTCAGCGCGCCGCGGGTCATCAGCAACTGTTTGCCGATCTCGACGATCTCGATCAGCTTGGTCGGGTCGCTGTCGAGATCGACCATGTTGCCGGCTTCGCGCGCCGCCATGGTGCCGGTGTTCATCGCCACGCCGACATCGGCCTGCGCCAGCGCCGGCGCATCGTTGGTGCCGTCGCCGCACATCGCCACCAACCGGCCACCGGCCTGTTCCTTGCGGATCAGCGCGAGTTTCATCTCCGGTGTCGCCTGCGCCATGAAGTCGTCCACTCCGGCCTCGGCGGCGATGGCGGCGGCCGTGGTGGCGTTGTCGCCGGTGATCATCACCGTGCGGATGCCCATCCGGCGCAGTTCGGCGAAGCGCTCCTTGATGCCGCCCTTCACCACGTCCTTCAGGTGCACGATGCCAAGCAGACGGCCGCCCTCGCACACCGCCAGCGGCGTGCCACCGGAGCGGGCGACTTTTTCGGCAATGGCCTGGATCTCGCGCCGCGTGCCATCCGGCGCCGCGCCGACATGGTCCAGGATCGAGTCCACCGCACCCTTGCGGATGCTGCGCCCCTCGACATCCACGCCGCTCATCCGCGTCTGCGCGGTGAACGGCACGAAATGCGCGTCAAGCTGCGCCATCTCGCGGCCGCGGATGCCATAGCTGTCCTTCGCCAGCACCACGATCGAGCGGCCTTCCGGTGTTTCGTCGGACAGAGAGGAAAGCTGTGCCGCATCGGCCAGCACGCGCGGATCGACCCCGGTCACCGGCAGGAACTCGGTGGCCTGGCGGTTGCCGAGGGTAATGGTGCCGGTCTTGTCGAGCAGCAGGGTATCGACGTCGCCCGCCGCCTCCACCGCGCGGCCGGACATCGCCAGCACGTTGAACCGCACCAGCCGGTCCATGCCCGCAATGCCGATCGCTGACAGCAGGGCGCCGATCGTGGTCGGGATCAGGGTGACGAACAGCGCCACCAGCACCAGCACCGAGACCGAGCCGCCGGCATAGATGGCGAAGCTCGGGATGGTGGCGACGGCCAGCACGAAGATGATGGTCATGCCGGCGAGCAGGATGTTCAGCGCGATCTCGTTCGGCGTCTTGCGCCGCGAGGCGCCTTCCACCAGCGCGATCATCCGATCGACAAAGGTGCTGCCGGGGTCGGCGGTGATGCGCACCCGGATGATGTCGGACAGCACCTGCGTGCCGCCGGTCACCGCGGAGCGGTCGCCGCCGGCCTCGCGGATCACAGGGGCGGACTCGCCGGTGATCGCCGCTTCGTTCACCGAGGCGACACCCTCGATCACTTCGCCATCGCCGGGGATCAGTTCGCCGGCGCGCACCACGACGACGTCGCCGCGGCGCAACGCGGTGGCGGAGACCTGTTCGATGCCGCCGCCGGCCTCGCGGTTGGCCACTGCTTCGGCCCGGCCGCGCCGAAGCGAGGCGGCCTGCGCCTTGCCGCGGCCTTCGGCCACCGCCTCGGCGAAGTTGGCGAAGATCACCGTCAGCCACAGCCAGATATTGATCTGCAGCGAGAAGGCGATGCCGGGGTTGCCGACGGCAATGTCGCGCAACAGCAGCACCGTGGTCAGGCTCGCCACCACGGCAACCACGAACATCACCGGGGTGTGCCAGAGCATGCGCGGGTCGAGCTTGCGGAACGCGTCGATGAACGCGGGCCAGAGGATGGCGGGGTCGAGGATCGCGGCCGACCGGCGGCCGCTCACATCAGCTTGCATGATTGTCTCTTGCGATCAGAACGAGGTGCCGGCGAGCATCGCGAGATGCTCCACCACCGGCCCAAGCGCCAGGGAGGGGAAGAAGGTGAGGCCACCGACGATCAGGATTACGCCCACCGCCAGGCCGACGAACATCGGCCCGTTGGTCGGGAACGTGCCGGCGGAGGCCGCCACGCGCGGCTTGGCCGCGACGGAGCCTGCGATGGCCAGCGCCGGGATGATCACGAAGAACCGCCCGATCAGCATCGCGATGCCAAGCGTAGTGTTCCAGAACATCGTGTTACCCGACAGCCCGGCAAACGCGCTGCCATTGTTCGCCGTGGTGGAGACATAGGCGTAGAGCACCTCGGAGAACCCGTGCGGCCCCGATGCCGACACCGCGGCCATCGGCCCCGGCAGCACCACTGCCAAAGCGGTGAGCCCCAGCATCATCAGCGGCAGCACCAGCACCGCCATCATGGTCAGCTTGACCTCGCGCTGCTCGATCTTCTTGCCCAGATATTCCGGCGTACGCCCCACCATCAGGCCGGCGACGAATACCGCGATGATGGCAAACAGCAGAAAGCCGTAGAGTCCCGAGCCGACGCCGCCGAAGATGATCTCGCCCAGCATCATGTTGACCATCGGCACCATGCCGCCCAGCGGCAGGAAGCTCTCATGCATCGCGTTCACCGCGCCGCAGGAGGCATCGGTGGTGACCGTCGCGAACAGCGCCGAGTTAACGATGCCGAAGCGGACCTCCTTGCCCTCCATATTGCCCATCGCAGGGTCGAGACCGGCCAGCAGCGGATTGGCATGGCTTTCCGAGCCGTAGAGCACCGCGACGCCGGCCAGGAACATCAGCGCCATGGCGGCGAACACCGCCCAACCCTGCCGCTCGTCGCCGACCATGCGGCCGAACAAGTTGGTCAGTGCAGCGCCCAGCGAAAAGATCGACACCATCTGCAGCAGGTTGGTCAGCGCGGTCGGGTTCTCGAACGGATGGGCCGAGTTGGCGTTGAAGAAGCCGCCACCATTGGTGCCCAGCATCTTGATCGCTTCCTGCGATGCCACCGGGCCGAGCGAGATGGTCTGCTTGGCGCCTTCCAGCGTCACGGCATCGACCGTGCCCAGCAAGGTCTGCGGCACGCCCTGCCAGACCAGCACCAGGGTGTAGACGATCGACAGCGGGATCAGCACATACAGCGTGATGCGTACCAGATCGGCCCACCAGTTGCCGATGGTCTTGGACGAGCGCCGGGCGAAGCCGCGCACCACGGCCACCGCGATGGCAATGCCCGCCGCGGCGGAAGCGAAGTTCTGCACGGTGAGCACCGCCATCTGCGACAGATGGCTCATCGTGGTTTCGCCGCCGTAGTTCTGCCAGTTGGTGTTGGTCAGGAACGAGATCGCGGTGTTCCAGGCCAGATCGGCCGGCACCGGGTCCTGCCCGACCGGGTTCAGCGGCAGCAGGCCCTGCGTGCGCAGCAGCGCGTAGCCCAGCAGGAAGCAGGCAAGCTTGAACACCAGCATGCCGATGGCGTAGCTCGCCCAGCCCTGTTCGGCCGCGGGGTCTACGCCCATAAGCCGGTAGAAGCCGCGCTCCACCGGGCGCAGCCAGGTCATCTCACCCTGCACCACGCGCACGAGATAGAAGCCCAGCGGGCGGGTCAGCGCCAGAACGAGGGCGCAGAAAATGATGATTTGCAGCCAACCATTGAGTGTCATGGCAGCCTCAGAACCGCTCGGGGCGCAGCAGCGCCATCACGAGATAGACCAGGAGCCCGACGGTCACGCCGGCTCCGAGAATGAAGTCGAGCACTGGCTTCGCCCCCTACACGCGTTCGCAGAGGACGACGAAGCCCAGGCACAGGCCGAAACCGGCCAGGCCTAGAACCAGAAATAAGATGTCGAGCATGCCAGACTCCCGCACGGCGCCCCGAAAATCGGGGCACGACAGCGTGGAAGAGTGACACTCAGTTCATAGGGAAACGATACGCCGGGCGGCGCTGCCGCATAGGGAAGTCATAGTGATCGGCGGATAACCGCCTAATCGCCGCGCTTCACCGGGGCGCCGAGATACATCGGCAGCACCTCTTCCGGCGGACCGTCGGCCTTGATGCGGCCCTGGTCCATCCACAGCACGCGGGTGCACCAGTCCATCACTACCGTCGGCGCGTGCGAGGACAGCACCAGGATTTCAGCCCCGCGCACCAGATTTTCCAGCCGCGCCTGTGCCTTGACCATGAAATTGGCGTCGCCGGCCAGGATCCACTCATCCATCAGCAGCACCTGCGGATGAAACGCGGTGGCCAGGCCGAAGCCGAGGCGGATCAGCATGCCGGCGCTGTAGATGCGCACGGGCAGGTCGAGGAAATCGCCCAGTTCGGCGAAATCCGCCACATCCTGTTCAAGCTCGGGAATCATGGCCGCCGGCATGCCGACATACAGCGCCCGCAGCGCGATATTCTCGCGCCCCGTCAGGTCGGGGTTCATGCCAAGATTGGGATCGAGCAGCGCATTGATCGTGCCGGTCACCCGCAACTGGCCGCCGACCGGCTCGTAGATGCCGGCCACGGCCCGCAGCAGCGTGGTCTTGCCGGCGCCATTGCTGCCCACCAGCCCCAGCCGCTCGCCGGAGCGCAGGGTGAAGCTGACATCGCGCAGCGCCTGCACCACTACGCGGTTGTTCTTGTCAGCCCCCATCCGTCCGGAGACGGAGTGGAACACCATCTTCTTCAGGCTGCGCGCGTTGCCATGGTACAGCGGAAAATCGACCCGCAGGTTGCTGACGTTGACTTCGGCGCGGCCGTGGGGGGCTTTCAAGCGCATTGGGCGCTCACAACCAGAAGGCCAGGCGTCCACGCACCCGCGCGAACAACATCCAGGCGGCAGCGCACAGCAGAGTCGAGTACAGCGTGGCCGACACATACACATCCCACCCCGGCACGGTGCCGGCCAGCGGTCCGCGGACCACTTCCAGGATCGTGTAGAACGGGTTGAACGACAGCAGCCATTCGTGGTCCTTCAACTGCGACGGCTTCCAGATCACCGCGCTGACGAAGAACGCCATCTGCATCACGCTGCCGATGATCGGCGGAATGTCGCGAAACCGGGCGCAGAGCGGGCCCAGCAACAGGGTGATGGCCAAGGCATCCAGGATCCAGATCGCCATGCCAGGGAGCACCAGCACCACGGCGACGCCCGGCCAGATCCACAACACCACGTCGATGCCAACCACCACGACGATGTTGTGCGCAAACACCAGCAGGTTGCGCAGTACCACCCGCACGCCATGCACCATATAAGGCATGCGCTGCGCGCGGATCATCCCTTCGGCCGCGGTGAACGCGCCACCGGCCTCGACCACCGTCGATTGCAGGAACGCCCACAGCACCAGCGACAACGCCAGGAACGGCATGTAGTCGACGAGCGGCATGCGGAACAGCACGGAGTAGACCAGCCCCATCGCCACCACCATCGTCGCGGTCGACAGCGTCAGCCAGAACGGGCCGAGCATCGAGCCACGGTAGCGCAGGCGGATATCCAGCCAAGCCAGCGTCCAGCACAGCCGCCAGAGCCCGGCGGTATCGCGCACGTCACGGATCGCCGCCACCTGCCGTGCACGCATGGAGGGGTTGGCGTCAAGAACCAGTGCCGGATCTGCCGGCATCGCGTCCGAAAAAACTGTGCTCATCGCCGGGCGCGATAGCCGATCCACTGCCCGCCCGCAACCGCGGACGATCAGCCCCCGGTGCGCGCAATCCGCGTGCGGGCACCCCGGGTCAGCATCACGCGCTCGCCAATGCGGAAGTTCTCCTCATTGGTCTGCACCACGGCGATGGTCTGCCCGCTATCCTCGCGAATGACGAACTCCACCGCGTTGCCCTGGCCGGCGGAACTCTCCACCGCCGTGCCGGCGATGCCGCCGATGATCGCCCCGCCGATCGCGCCCAGCGCGTTCGCCCGTCCGCCACCGCCGATAAAACTGCCGGCAACCCCACCCAGGGCGGCGCCGCCGAGTGTGCCGACGCCGGTGTTCTGCGCCTGCACCGTCACCGGCCGCATCGAGACGATCTGCCCGTACGACACGCTTGCCGTGCGCCCGATATCGGCGCCGGTATAGGTCGTGTTGGTGTTCTGCGGCGCGCAGGCCGACAGGCCGAAAATCGTCCCGCTCAGCGCCAAACCCAGTGCAACTCCCCACATCATCGGGCGAATCGGCAGCTTCATCGTCAGCGTCCTCCTCGGTACGGCGGCGCGTCGGCCACCGATGACCACTACAGCTAGCATATCGCGAGCATTCAGCCACGAGATCAAGGGGACGGCAAAATGAAACTCATGTCATATTGCTTTGAACTTGCATTTGGGATAGCGACTTAGCCAAGCTTGCTCACAGCTACGATGAACGGTCGCCTCGAAATTGCCGTTCTTGCAGCTCTTTATTCGTCCGGCCGCTCAACGACGCAACGGAGTTTCGCCCGTGATTCACGCCTGCCGCTCCGATGCCTCGCTGCGTGCAGTGCTGCGTGCGGTCACCTGTGTTGCCATGCTCGGGCTGCTGGCGGCGTGCTCCGGCGGCAGTCCGCGCCAGGAAGCCAGCAACTACCAGGCGCACGCCCGGCGCGACTACACGCCCCCCGGCCCGCCCGGCGATCCCTGGGGCCCTTATATCGTCGAAGCCGCGCAGCGTTTCGACGTGCCTGAGCGCTGGGTGCGCGAGGTCATGCGCATCGAATCCGGTGGGCAGGAATACCTCAACGGCCAGCCGATCACCTCGGGCGCCGGCGCCATGGGCCTGATGCAGGTCATGCCGCAGACCTATGACGGGCTGCGCGCCCGCTACGGCCTCGGCGACGATCCCTACAATCCGCATGACAATATCCTCGCCGGCACCGCCTATCTGCGTGAGATGTACGAGGTCTACGGCTCCCCCGGCTTCCTCGCTGCCTACAATGCCGGGCCGGGCCGCCTGGAAGACTACCTGATGCGCAACCGTCCGCTGCCGGACGAGACCCGCCGCTACGTCGCGCGCATCGCGCCGAATATCGCCAGCACGCAGCCGCAGAAAATCTCCGGCGCCGCACAGCTGGCGATGTATCAGCTGCCGTCGAACATCCCCGCCGGTCCGCGCTATCCGCGCGGCGGCCGTAGCGCCCAGCCCGTGGCGCTGGCCGACAATCGCGGCACGCGCGGCTTTGCCAGCAACGGCACGGTCATCGCCACCAACCTGCCGCCACCGCCGCCTTCAGCCCCGCCGATTCAGGTCGCCTCCGCGGCGCCTGCTCGCGGCGGCTTTCACCTGATCGCCCCGGCAATGGCCGATACCATGCCGGCCCGCGGCGCCGCCGCACCGGGAAGCTGGGCCATTCAGGTCGGCGCCTACGGCAACGAGGCCCAGGCCCGCGCCGCCGCCGACACCGCGCGCGGTCAGGCCCGCGACCTGCTGGCCAGCGCCAAACCCGCGGTCGGTTCGGTGCAGAGCGGCAAGTCGACACTGTATCGCGCCCGTCTCACCGGCCTGTCGCGCGACACCGCCGTGCAGGCCTGCGACCGCATCGCCAAGGGCCGTGGCGGCTGCATGGTACTGTCGCCGAACGCGCAATCCTGAATCCAGGCACGGGCAAGTTGCCCGTGGGGCAACCTCCCGGCATGATCGGCAGCGCGGCCAAAGACCGTGCGTTGAAGGAAATGTCCGATGCCTGATCCCCTGCCCAGCCCGGGCGCGCGCTTTGCAAGCCTGACCGGAATGATCGGCCCGCGTTCCGTCGCGGTGCTCGGCGCCTCCTCTGACGCCACCCGCATCGGCGGCCGCCCCATCGCCTACATGCTGAACCAGAAATTCGCCGGCGAGATCTACCCGGTGAACCCCAAGCGCGACGAGATCCTCGGCCTGCGCGCTTACCCCTCCATCGCCGACCTGCCCAGCGTCCCCGATGCCGCCATCGTCGCCGTCGGCGCCAACATCGCGGTGCAGGCGGTGGAAGACCTGGCCCGCGCCGGGGTGAAAAGCGCCATCGTGCTGTCGGCCGGCTTTGCCGAGGTCGATGCCGCCGGCGCGCAAGCCCAGGACCGCATGGTCGACATCGCCCGCGCCGCCGGCATGCGCCTGCTCGGCCCCAACTGCCTCGGCCTGTTCAACGCCCGCATCGGCTTCTACCCAACCTTCACCGCCTCGGTTGAAGGCGGCTGGCCGATCCCCGGCCGCGTCGGCATCGCCAGCCAGTCCGGCGCCTACGGCACCCACCTGTTCACTGCGATGCGCGACCGCCGCATCGGCACGCCGATCTGCGTCACCACCGGCAACGAGGGCGATGTCACCATCGGCGACGTCATCGGCTGGCTCGCCGAAGACCCCGACACCGACGTGATCGCCGCCTACGCCGAGGGCATCCACGAATCAGAGAGCTTCCTCGCCGCCCTCGCCGCCGCCCGCGCCGCACGCAAGCCGGTGGTGATGATGAAGGTCGGCCGCTCCCGCCTCGGCACCGCCGCCGCCCGCTCCCACACCGCCTCCATCGCCGGCGACGACGCGGTGACCGACGCGGTGCTGAAAGATTTCGCCGTCGTCCGCGCCCGCACCACCGAGGAGATGATCGACATCGCGATGACCGCGACCCGTCGCATCTACCCCGTGCGCAACACGCTCGGCGTCATCACCGTCTCCGGCGGTGGCGGCGTGCTGATCGCCGACGCCGCCGAAACGCTCGACCTCGCGATGCCGGAAATGCCCGCCGCGGCCCAGGCCGAGCTGAAGGCCCTCGTACCCTTCTCCGCCCCGCGCAACCCGGTCGACTGCACCGCGCAGGTGTTCAACGACATGTCGGTGCTCGGCCAGTTCGCCCGCTCCGTCGCCCGCGACGGCGGCTACAGCTCGATCCTCGGCTTCTTCTCGCAGACCGGCGGCGCCCCCTCGATCGCCGCCAAAATCCGCGAGCATATGAACGCCGTAAAGCGCGACTTCCCCGACCGCCTGTTCGTGATGTCCGTCCTCGCCCCGCCCGAGATCGTCGCCGGCTACGAATCCGACGGCTTCGTGGTGTTCGAAGACCCCTCCCGCGCCGTCGTCGCCATCGACGCGATGGGCCGTTTCGGTGACGCCTTCGCCGCCATCGACCGCGCCGATCCGCCCGAACTGCCCCCGATCGCCCTGCCGCACGCCACCCCCACCGAGGCCGAGGCCAAGCGCATCCTCGCCGCCGCCGGCATCCCATCCGCCCCCGAACGCGCCTGCGCCACCGCCGAGGCCGCCGCCGCCGCCGCCGCCGAATTCGGCTTCCCGGTGGTGATGAAGATCCTCTCGCCCGACATCCTGCACAAAAGCGAGATCGGCGGCGTCCTGCTCGACATCCGCTCCCCCGACGCCGTCCGCGCTGGCTTCGCCACCCTGATCGCCCGCGGCGAGGCCGTCGACGGCGCGCGCATCGAGGGCGTGCTGGTCGCCCGCCAGCTCTCCGGCGGCGTCGAATGCATCCTCGGCATCCATCGCGACCCGGTCTTCGGCCCCGTCGCCATGTTCGGACTCGGCGGCCTCTTCGTCGAGGTGCTGAAAGACGTCGTCTTCCGCCGCTGCCCCTTCGGCCCCGACATCGCCGAACAGATGATCCGCTCCATCAAGGCCGCCCCGGTCATCACCGGCGCACGCGGCCGCAAACCCAACGACATCCAAGCCCTGGCAGACATGCTCGCCCGCCTGTCCGTCTTCGCCGTCGAAGCCGGCCCCGCCCTTGATGGCATCGACCTCAATCCCGTCATCGTCATGCCCGAAGGCCAAGGTGCCTACGCCGTGGACGCGGTGATCGACATCGGAGTCCCCACAGAATGATCAACAAGATCGTCCCCACCATGGCCGACGCCGTCGCCGGCGCGAAAGACGGCATGACCGTCCTGCTCGGCGGCTTCGGCTCCGTCGGCCAGCCCAACGCCCTCGTCCAGGGCCTGATCGACATGGATGTTCGAGACCTCACCGTCGTCGCCAACAACGCCGGCGGCGGCCATGTCGGCCTGGCCCTGCTCATGGAGCTCGGCCGCGTCCGCAAGATCATCTGCTCCTTCCCGCGCAGCTCCACCTCCACCGTGTTCGAGGAGCTCTACCGCGCCGGCAAGATCGAGCTGGAAATCGTCCCCCAGGGCACCATGGCCGAGCGCATGCGCGCCGCCGGCGCCGGGGTCGGCGCTTTCTACACCCCCACCGGCGTCGGCACGAAAATGGCCGAGGGCAAGGAAGAGCGCAGCTTCAACGGCCGCCGCATGATCCTGGAAACCGCACTCCGCGGTGACATCGCCCTCGTCGAGGCCTGGCAGGCCGACCGCTGGGGCAACCTCACCTTCCGTAGCGCCGGCCGCAACTTCAACCCCGTCATGGCCATGGCCGCCGATCTCACCATCGTGCAGACCCAGCACATCGTCGAACTCGGCGAGCTCAACCCCGAACACATCGTCACCGCCGGCATTTTCGTGGACCGCGTCGTCCACGTGCCCTACGGCGACCCAGCACTCTAAGCGGAGGCACACATGACCCCCTGGAACCGCCAGCAAATGGCCGCCCGCGTCGCCCAAGACATCCCAGAGGGCTGGTACGTCAACCTCGGCATCGGCATGCCCACCACGGTGGCCGATCACGTCCCGCTCGACCGCGAAGTCGTCTTCCACTCCGAAAACGGCGTCCTCGGCATGGGCCCCAAACCCGCCGACGCCGATCGTGACCCCTGGCTGATCAACGCCGGCAAACAGCACGTCACGCTGCGCAAAGGCGGCGCCTTCGTGCACCACGCCGACAGCTTCGCCATGATCCGCGGCGGCCATCTCGACCTCTGCGTCCTCGGCGCCTTCGAAGTCGCGGAAAACGGCGACATCGCCAACTGGGCCACCAGCGAAAACGACACCGCCCCCGCCGTCGGCGGCGCCATGGACCTGGCCGCCGGTGCCAAACGCCTCTGGGTGGTGATGGACCACACCACCAAGGACGGCCGCCCCAAACTGGTCGAAAAATGCGGCTACCCGCTCACCGCGCTGGCCGCCGTCAAACGCGTCTACACCAACTACGGCGTGTTCGACGTCACCGAACGCGGCTTCCTCGTCGTCGACCTCATCGCCGGCATGTCGATCGCCGAGCTTCAGGCCAAGACCGGCGCGAAGCTGCATTTGCCGGCATAGTGCATATGCGATCGAGCGGCGTGACGTCTGACGCGAGAAGACAAGGCAAGTGGCAGAAAGAATCTTCTTTTTTGCAAAAAAGAAGCAAAAAACTCTTTTTCCTTAGAGGCGCGCGATCCCGCCGCTCAGCCCTAATAAGGAAAAGTCTTTTTGCTTCTTTTTCTCCAGAAAAAGAAGATTCTTGCCTTCCCTTTTCTGCGATCGGGCGCCCATGAACGACAACGTCCGCCTCATCCGCGACAGCGCCGCCGGCATCGCGCCCCGCACCGGCGACCTCAAGCGCATCCGCGCCCTGCGCTTTACCGACCCCGGCTACGACCGCGCCACCTGGTCCGAGATCTGCGCCATGGGCTGGCCCGGCCTCCTCGTCCCCGAAGACCACGGCGGCGTCGGCCTCGGCCTGCCCGAATACGTCGCCCTCGCCGAGGAATTCGGCGCCGCCCTCGCCCCCGAACCCCTGGTCCAGGCCGTCCTCGCCGCCTCCGCCCTGCGCGGCCCCGACCTCGACAGCCTGCTCTCCGGCGAACGCATCATCCTCCCCGCCTGGCAGGAACGCGCCAACTCGCTCGACCCCACCGGCGACACCACCATCGTCGACAGCGGCGTCACCGGCCGCAAAATGTTCATCCCGATGGCCTCCGGCGCCGACGCCTTCCTGGTCACCACCCGCCAAGGCCTCGCCCTCGTCGACGCCAACGCCCCCGGCGTCACGCTGACGCTCGAACGCACCCAGGACGGCGGCAATTTCGGCACGCTCAGCCTCGCCGACACCCCCTGCACCCCCATCCCCGGCACACTCGCCCTCGAGGAAGCCACGCTCGCCACCGCAGCCATGCTCCTCGGCGTCGCCGACCGCGCCTTCGCCCTCACGCTCGACTACCTGAAAACCCGCCAGCAATTCGGCCGCCCCATCGGCGCCTTCCAGGCCCTGCAACACCGCGCCGCCGACCTGAAAATCCAGATCGCCCTGCTCCGCGCCAGCGTCGAAGCCGCCGCCAGCGACCCCACCCAATCCGCAATCTCCCGCGCCAAAGCCCGCGCCGCCGAAGCCGCCATGCTCGTCACCCGCCAGGCCATCCAGCTTCACGGCGGCATCGGCTACACCGACGAAGCCGATATCGGCCTCTTCCTCCGCCGCGCCATGGTGCTCGCCAACCTCTACGGCTCCGCCACCCTGCACCGCGCCCGCTACGCGGCCCTCACCCCCGACGAGGACGAAGCCTGATGCTCCAGGAATCCCGTGACGGCGCCACCGCCATCCTCACGCTCGACTACCCCGAGCGCCGCAACGCCCTGGCCGTCCCCATGCGCGAGAAAATCGTCGCCACCATGGAACGCCTGGAATCCGACCCCACCCTGCGCGCCATCGTCCTCACCGGCTCAGGCGCCCATTTCTCCGCCGGCGGCGACATCTCCGGCATGAACGTCACCGACTTCGCCGCCGGCCGCGAACGCTTCCGCACCACTCACAAACTGGTCAAACTGTTCATCGAAAGCAGCAAGCCCATCATCTCAGCCGTCGAAGGCTGGTGCGTCGGCGCCGGCATGGGCCTCGCCCTCTGCTGCGACACCATCATCGCCGCCGCCGACGCCCGCTTCATGGCCGGCTTCGGCAAAATCGGCCTGGTCGCCGATTTCGGCCTGCTCCACACCCTCCCCCGCCGCATCGGCGAAGGCCGCGCCCGCCAGATGCTGATCCACGGCACCATGATCGATGCCTACCGCGCCGAACAGATCGGCCTGATCGACCAGATCACCCCCCCAGGCACCGCCCTGCAAACCGCCCTCACCCTCGCCACCACCCTGGCCACCGCCGCCCCACTGCCCATCGCAATGACCAAATCCTACCTCGCCCAAGGCCTCGCCGACGCCCTCGAATGGGAACGCAACACCCAGTCAATGATGTTCCTCACCGCAGACCACGCCGAAGGCAAAGCCGCCTTCCTCGGCAAGCGGGCGCCTGAGTTCAAAGGCAAATAAGAATCTTCTTTTTTGAAAAAAAGAAGCAAAAAACTTTTACCCATAAATAAACCAAAATAATAATCCGTCATTGCGAGGCGCCACTTGGCGCCGTGGCAATCCAGGACCATCCACCTCGCGGCAATTACCGCCGCATTCCCCCACCCCCGGCGCCGTCACCACGAACCTCTCCCCCACCCGCACCAACCCCTCCACTGTCATTGCGAGACCTTGCGCGGCAATCCACGCTTTTCCGTGCCGACGCACAGCCGCCGTTCCCCAAACCCGGCCCGTCTACCCTCACCGCACGCGCACCAACCGCGCCAGCCCCTCGGTCTATGCGCCCCGAGTTGGCTCCGCCGGGTTCGAGCGGTCGTGTCCCCGGTGGTGGTGTAGGAGGCCGCTGACTGGCCTGCCGGAGCGACCGCCACGAGTCTGGCGTAGGCAGGCCAGTCAGCGGCCACCGCGGTGATTTGGGTAGTGTTGGGTTGCAACACGCAACTCTAACCCAAGGACCACCCCGATGACCGACGACAAGATCGCGCTTCGCGCACTTTTGGAGAAGGGCTCCGACGCGACATTCCTGCGCGAAATGATCGGCTTTGCCGCCGAACGCCTGATGCAGCTCGAGACGGGCGAACTGTGCGGGGCCGGCCACGGCGAGCGCAGCGAGACCCGGCGCAACCAGCGCAATGGCTATCGCGACCGTGACTGGGAGACCCGTGCCGGCACCGTCGAGCTCCGCATCCCGAAGCTGCGCCGCGGCAGCTACTTCCCGGCCTTCCTTGAACCCCGCCGCATGGCGGAGAAGGCACTGACTGCCGTCATCCAGGAGGCCTACATTCAGGGCATCTCCACCCGCTCGGTGGATGACCTGGTCAAAGCGCTCGGCATGGACGGGATCAGCAAGAGCCAGGTTTCCCGCCTGTGCGGGGAGATCGATGAGCGGGTACAGACCTTTCTGACCCGGCCGATCGAGGGCGAGTGGCCGTATATCTGGCTCGATGCCACCTACGTCAAAGCCCGACGCGACCATCACATTGTCTCCGTGGCGGTCATCGTCGCCGTCGGCGTCAACACCGATGGGCGCCGCGAAGTGCTTGGAATGACTGTGGGACACAGCGAGGCCGAGCCGTTCTGGGTCGAGTTCCTGCGCGACCTGGCCCGGCGTGGGTTGCGCGGCGTGAAGCTGGTGACCTCGGATGCCCATACCGGGCTGAAGGCCGCCATCAGCAAAGTGCTGAGCGCGACCTGGCAGCGTTGCCGGGTGCACTTCATGCGCAATGCCCTGGTGTATGCCGGCAAGACGCAGCGCCGCATCGTGTCGGCCTGGGTCGGCACCGCCTTCGCCCAGGATGATGCGGCGGCCGCTAAGAAACAGTGGCGCGAGGTCGCCGATCAGGCCCGCCCCCGCGTGCCGAAACTGGCCGCCTTCATGGATGAGGCGGAGGCAGACGTGCTGGCCTACATGCAGTTCCCCGGCCCGCATCGCGCCAAGATCCATTCCACCAATCCCCTGGAGCGGCTCAACGGCGAGATCAAGCGGCGCAGCGAGGTCGTCGGGATCTTTCCAAACGAAGCAGCGGTGGTCCGACTGATCGGCGCGTTGCTGCTGGAGCAGAACGACGAATGGACGGTACAGAGGGCACGCTACATGACCCTGGAAACCATCGCTCCGCTGAGCGATGATCCCATCGTCAGAATGCCAGCA
>CAIRTN010000037.1 GCA_903881515.1 uncultured Rhodospirillales bacterium
AGTTTTTTGGTTCTTTTTTTCAAAAAAGAACCGCTTTCTTTCCTTGCGATCAGCTCGCGGCGCGCTTGTCTTCGGTTTTGAGGTCGAAGTCCGAGGCGTCGTGGCGTTCGTGGAGTTGCTGGGAGGGCTCGCCCATGACGCGGTTGACGATGCGGCCGCGCTTGACGGCGGGGCGGGCGGCGATGGTGTCGGTCCAGCGGATGACGTTCTTGTATTCGTGGACGGCGAGGAATTCGCCGGCGTTGTAGGTGCTGCCCTTCACCAGGTTGCCGTACCAGGGCCAGACGGCCATGTCGGCGATGGAGTAGTTGGCGCCGCCGAGGAATTCGGTTTCGGCGAGGCGGCGGTCCAGCACGTCAAGCTGGCGCTTGGTTTCCATGGCGAAGCGGTCGATGGCGTATTTGTTCTTCACCGGGGCGTAGGCGTAGAAATGGCCGAAGCCGCCGCCGAGATAGGGGGCGCTGCCCATCTGCCAGAACAGCCAGGACAGGCATTCGGCGCGCGCAGCGGGCTCGGTGGGCAGGAAGGCGCCGAATTTCTCGGCCAGATGCATGACGATGGCGCCGGATTCGAAGACGCGGATCGGCGTGGGGCCGCTGCGGTCGAGCAAGGCGGGGATTTTCGAGTTCGGGTTGATCGCGACGAAGCCGCTGCCGAACTGTTCGCCCTCGCCGATGCGGATCAGCCAGGCGTCGTATTCGGCGCCGCTGTGACCGAGCGCGAGCAGTTCCTCAAGCAGGATGGTGACCTTCTGGCCGTTCGGGGTGCCCAGCGAATAGAGCTGCATCGGGTGCTTGCCGACCGGCAGTTCCTTGTCGTGAGTGGCGCCCGCGATCGGGCGGTTGATATTGGCGAACTGACCGCCGCTGGCCTTGTTCCAGGTCCAGACTTTCGGGGGCGTGTAGGCGGGGGCGTCGGTCATGCGGGTGCTCCGGGGTGTTCGGCTTTTAAGGTGGCGATGGCGGGGGGGACAGGCAAGGGCGGTCCACGGTCAAGGGGCTGGCCGGCGTCGCAGCATCGTCATGCCGCGCATCGACAGCACCACATCGCCGTCCTGATTCAGCGCCTCGGTCAGCGATTTCACCACACCGCGATCCGGCTTGCTACGGGACGGGGTCGCCTCCTCCACCGTGATGCGCAGCCGGAGCCGGTCGCCGGGGCGGACCGGTTTCAGCCAGCGCAACTCGTCGATCCCAGGCGAGCCCATCGATGAGGCTGGCGAGAGGTGATGGTCCACCAGCATCCGCATGACCGCCGCCGCGGTGTTCCAGCCGCTGGCGATCAGGCCGCCGAAATTGCTGGCTTTCGCCGTTTCCGGGTCGGTGTGGAAATATTGTGGGTCGTATTTCTTGGCGAATTCGATGATCTCGGCTTGGGTCATCTCATAGTCGCCGTATTCGAAGACGGCGCCGACGGTGAGGTCTTCGAACCAGCGTTCCACAGGTGCCATCACAGCGCCTCCACTGCTTCAGGCGAGGCTGGAATATCGCCGCGGGAGACTTTCAGCACCAACTCGGTCAGCGCCGCGTGCGCGGGGGCGGGGACGCCGATCTCGCTGCCCTTGGCGGCGATGAAGCCGTTCATGAACTCGATCTCGGTGCGGCGTCCTTTCAGCATGTCCTGGCCCATCGAAGGGCGCTGCAATTCGCTGCGCGCGGCGGCATTGCTGCCGGCCAGCAGCACGGCTTCGACTTCCGCGAGTGCCGCGGGATCACCTTCGCCGGCGAGGGCTAGGCGCTCGGGATCGAGTTTGCCGATCTTTTCCAGCACGTAGCCCTGCGCCTGCCCCACCCGCACCGCCTGTCCGCCAAGCTGGATGGCAAAGCGGCGGATCTTTTCATTGCGGTCGGCTTCGTTGCCGGACAGGCCGGTCGCCGCCGAGATGCCGTTGCGCATGCCGTTGAGGCACAGTTTGCTCCAGCGCTCGCCCCAGAGGTTGGTGGTCGCTTTCACGCTGTCGATCCCGGCGATCATGTCGCACAACATTTCGACACGCGGGGTGATCCGGCCATGCACCTCGCCGACCCGGAACACGGTGTGGCTGGCGCCGCCCTTCGGCACGGTGCGGCGGATATGGCCGGGGGCGTAGAGGTCCACCGAGATCGCCGCGGCGATGCAACCGACGACACGGCCCCAGCCGACGGCAGCCGCCATCCGCTCCTCGTTCAGGCAGTTCTGCAGCGAGACCATGAAGCCGCTGGGGGAGAGGTATTGGCGCATCATCACCGATGCCCATTCGGTGTCGTAGGATTTCACCGCGACGACGCAGATGTCGATCGGGCGCTGTTTGGCGATGTCCTGAACTTCGGTCAGGTGCCAGATCGGCGGGCGGACGGTGACGTTTTCGTCCTCGCTCATGCCGCTCAGGTGCAACCCGTCCTGCCGGATGGTTTCGACATGCGCCGGCCAGGCGTCGATCAGGGTTATGTCGTGGCCCAGCCGATGCAGGTGCCCGCCGACATATCCGCCGACCGCACCGGCCCCGATGACTGCTATTCTCGGACGCATCGCCCCTCCCGCACGCTTGGTTTGTCGGCGATGCTACGTCGCACTGCCTTGGGGGAACAGCCGTCGGCAGAACTGGTGCAGCAGGGAGCCCGGAATAACCCGGCCATATGCGACGATCTCGGCGGCGAGGCGGCGCAGCGCGCCTGGCCGGTCCGCCCGGCGCTTTGCGGGAGCCGGTTGGGTTGTTTCGGCCGCACGTAGCGTCTGCTCGATGGCGGTCCGGACGCGGCCACGGGCGCGGTGCAGCAGGACCCGCTGGTTCTCCGGGCTGATCTGCAGCAGGGTGCAGACCTCGTCGGCATCGACTGCTTCGATGTCGCGCATGACGATTACCGCGCGTTGGCCGGAGGGCATGCGTTCGATGACCTCCTGCACCACGCTCCAAAGCTGGCGGCCGCCGATGATGCGTTCGGGATCGATCTCGTCCCACAGAGCGGGTTTCTCGGCCCAATGGCCGTCCGGGATGAACCTTGCCGGGTCGACGACCCGCTCCTCGCCCTCGCTGCCATCGGAGAAGCTCGAGAAGGGGACCATGCGCCCTTCGCGGACGACGCGGGTGCGGGCGCGGTTCAGCGTGATGGTGAACAGCCAGGAGGCCAGGCTTGAGCGGCCTTCGAAGCGGCCGATGGAGGAGAACACGGCCAGCCAGGTGTCCTGTACGACTTCTTCGGCCTGCGCGCGGCTGCCGACGATGCCGCTGGCGACGCCGACCAGCGAGCCATGGTAGCGGCGGATCAGCCGGCGGTAAGCGGCTTCGTCTCCGGCGCGCAGCCGGGCGAGAAAGGCCGGGTCGTCAAACGAAGCGTCCGTCATACCGTTCGGTCCCGCCAATTTCTGAATTTCGTGTAACGTAACACCGAACGCCGAGTCAGCAGATTAACCTCTGGAGACCATCCTTGCTACGCTGTCGCGATATTCCCGATTTGGCCACCGACTACCTGGAAGGCAGCCAGCCGTGGTTTCGCCGCGCCGGGATGATGTTCCATCTGGCCTATTGCAGCGCGTGCCGCGCTTATATGGACCAACTGGCAAAGACCCGCCGCTTGCTCGCCAACGGGCGTTTGCCGGCGCCGGACCCGGAGACGGAGCGTCGCCTGGTGATGGCTGCGAAACTGCCGGACTAGCCGGGAATACCCCGGGGGGTGGCGTTCCCCGGGGCCTCCGTCGTCAGGCTGGAGTGAAGCATGGCACCGGGGTGCCATCCTCCGCCGGTTTGAAGGCCAGCTTGACCGGTTGGCCGATGGCCAGGCTGTCCATGTCGCAATCCACCAAGTTGGTCATCATCGTCGGCCCCTCGGCGAGGGTGACATAGGCGATGGTGAAGCCGGCCCGGCGCATCGGACTGAAGCTGTAGATCGTCGCGTTGCCCGAGGCCTCGGTCCATTCGGTGGCGCCGAAACAGAACGGGCAGAGGGTGCGCGGATACCAATGCGACTTCCCGCAGCCGGTGCAGGTGCGGATCAGGAAGCGGCCTTCCTTGGCCGCGGCGTAGAACGGCTCGCTCTCGGGATTGCTGGAGGGCGCCGTGATCTTGCGTTCGCTCATTTCGATTACTCCCGTTCCAGAATGAGTGTCGCAGAGGCGTGCCGGCTGCCGAGCAGACCGCCGGTGCCATGGGCGAGCGCCAGACCGCAATTCGGCACCTGCACCTTCGGGTGTGCCTCGCCACGCAATTGCCGGACGGCTTCGATCACCTTGGTGATGCCGCCGCGATTGGCCGGGTGGTTGTTGCACAGCCCGCCGCCGTCGGTATTGAACGGCAGCTTGCCGACGCCGGAGATCAGGTTGCCGTCCGCAACGAACGCGCCGCCCTTGCCCTTTTCGCAGAAGCCGAGGTCTTCCAGCTGCATCAGCACGGTGATGGTGAAGCTGTCATAGATCGAGGCATACTGAATGTCGGACGGCATCACGCCGGCTTCGGCGAACGCAGCGGGGCCGGTCCATACCGCGCCGGAATAGGTCAGATCGACATCGCCGCCCATCTGCCCCTTCATCGCCTCGGCGCCGCCGAGAACCTTGACCAGCGGGCGCTTCAGGGCCTTGGCGATCTCGGGCTTCACCACCAGCAACGCGCCGCCGCCATCACTGACGACGCAGCAATCCAGGCGGTGCAGCGGGTCTGACACCATCGGCGAGTTCACCACGTCTTCGACGGTGACCACGTCGCGCAGCATGGCGTGCGGGTTGTGCTGGGCGTGATGGCTGGCGGCGACCTTGATCCAGGCGAGTTGTTCGCTGGTGGTGCCGTATTGATACATGTGCCGCGCGGCGGCCATGGCGTACAGGTTCACCGTGCTCGGGCCGAAGTGGGTTTCCCACGGGCTGTCGGGAATGTTCGGGTTGCCGGGGCGGGCCGCGGTGCCGCTATGGCCTTCGCTGCGCGGGCGGCCGGCCAGTGTGATCAGGGCGACGTTGCATTTGCCGGCCATGATCGCTTCGGTGGCATGGGCGACCGCGGCGATGTAGGAGCAGCCGCCGAGGTCGGTGCTGTCCATGTGGCGGACCCGCAGGTTCATGTAGTCCAGCATGTTCACCGGCCCCATGCCGGGGGCGTCGCCGGCGCAGAAATAGCCGTCGACGTCGTCCTTGGTCAGTCCGGCATCGGCCAGAGCGCCGGCGGCCGATTCGGCGTGCAACTGGGCAACGGACTTGTCAGGGGCCTTGCGCGTCGGGTGCTCGTAGGCCCCCGCGATATAGGCCTTGCCGCGGATTGTCATTGTTACGTCTCTCCCTTCGATAAACCTGTTCCTGGCCGCAGTATCCCAGATCGCCCCCTGGGTGTCATGCCAGCCGCCCGCCGTCCACCGGCAAGGCCACGCCGGTGACGAAACCGGCGGCATCGCTGGCGAGATAGAGCACCGCTTCCGCCACTTCCTCCGGCCGGCCGAAGCGCTGCATCGGGTGACGCTGACGGTAGGCCTCGGCGCGGGCGGACTGGGCGGCGGCATCGCCGGCGGCGGCGAAGGTCTGGGTCAGCATCGGGGTTTCGATCGAGCCCGGGCAGACGCAGTTCACCCGCACGTCCTGGGTGGCCAATCCGAGGGCGAGGCTTTTGGTCAACATCAGTACCGCGCCCTTGCTGGCCGAATACGGCCCCAGTACCGCCGAACCGGCGATGCCGGCGGTAGAGGCGAAATTGACGATGGCGCCGGGCTTTCGCATCAGCGGGACGATCTTGCGGGCCGCCAGGTAGGTGCCGCGGACGTTGACGGCGAAGATTTCGTCCCACGCTTCGGGCGGGCACTCCCAGATCGGCACCGCGGGGCCGAGGATGCCGGCGGCGCAGATCAGGATGTCGGGGGTGCCGGCATCGAGCGCGTCCCAGGCTTCGGCGTCGGCGACATTCATCACCTGCGCGTGGCCGACGCCGCCGCAGGCCGCTTCGGTTTCGGCCAGGCCGGCCGCATCGCGGTCGAGCAGCAGCAGATGGGCCGCGCCTTCGGCCGCCATGCGGCGTGCCACTTCCCGCCCGAGACCGGAGGCTGCGCCGGTGATGACCGCATTCTTGCCTGCGAACCGCATGGATCCCCCCTTGCCGATAACGCGGCTAGGCTCAATCCTGTTCTCCCGCGACACAAGAGGGCCCGCCGCATGACTGCCCGCTTCGCCAACCGAGTTCGGCGCCGCCGCCCTCTGACCCTGACAAGGACTGCATAGATGGCTGAACACTTCGTCTGTCTCACCTTCGACCATGACAACGTCTCCGGCTCCATCGCGCGCGGCAACGTTACGCCGACCGCGATCAGCCGGGGCGATTTCGGCATTCCGGCGGCGGCGCGCATCCTGCGCACGCTCAATCAGTTCGATATTCCGACCACCTGGTTCATTCCCGGCCACACGATCGAGAGCTACCCGTCCTGCGTCGCGGCGGTGAATGCCAATGGGCATGAGATCTCGCATCACGGCTGGACCCACCGGGTGCCCAATACGCTGTCGCCGGAGGAGGAAGAGGAGGAGCTGGTGCGCGGCATCGCCGCCATCGAAGGGCTGACCGGCAAGCGGCCGCGCGGCTATCGCTCGCCGGCGTGGGATTTGACCGATGTTTCGGTCGACCTGCTGCTGAAGCACGGCTTTGTCTATGACACCTCGATGATGGGGCATGACTACATCCCGTATCAGGCGCGCAAAGGCGATGTGATCACGCTGAAGGAGCCGATGCAGTTCGGCCCCGATACCGCGCTGGTGGAGATGCCGATCTCCTGGGCGCTCGATGATTTTCCGCATTTCGAATACACCCGCTCGCCGGCCGGCATCCTGCCCGGCGGGATGAACGCCCGGCTGGTGATCGAGAACTTCATCAACGAATTCCGCTACATGAAGAAGACGCAGGACTGGGGGGTGCTGACCTATACCTTCCACCCGCATGTGATCGGGCGCGGGCATCGGATGTTCATGTTCGAGCATCTGATCGAGGTGCTGAAGCGTGAGGGCGCGATGTTCGTGACCATGGAGACCGCGGTTGGGGAATATCGCAAGAAGTTCCCGCATGGGGTGAGCCTGCGCGGCAGGTAGGCCGAACGCCGGTATTGTTTCTATATCGGAACAATATCGGCGCAGGTTTCCCATCTGGATAACAGGCGGTTTCGAGCGGCTTCGGGTAGCGGTCGACGCGTGGCCGCGGGGCGTTCTTGTGGGGGTGGCTGGGTTCGCTGGCCACCGGGCGCGGGGCGCTGCTACGGCGCAGTCGCACCATGGGCGCGCGGCGGCGGGCATAGCTGCGGAGTTTGCCGGTTGTGCGGCTGCGGCGCATACGCGGGACGCGGAGCGGCTTGGGAGCGGGCAACGCCCTGGCGGGCGGAGGCGGCAGGGCGCCGGCGCGCCAGAGCAGGAAAATGCCTTCGAGCCTGCCGAACAGGCAGGCGAAGGCCTCGGCGATCAGCAGCAGCAACGGGGCGAGCAGGCCGGCATTCTGCGCCGTGTCGGTGAAGCGCGCACAGCTCTCCCGCATTCTGCGGACGACGGGATCGTTCGCGGCGGAGGGGAGGGGGGTGCGGGACACGGGTTTTGGCCTTTGCTTTTGATGTTTAAATATCTAACAATAAAATATGTAGGTGGGAATTGCTATTGACGCATTTCAGCTATGCGCTCGATTGAGCGCCTACGGCACGCCCGCCACGTAGCCATCGCGCTGCGGGTCGGCGCCACCGTCCAGCCGGTTGCCCCAGCAGGAAATGCCGTGCGGGGCGGCGAACGGGAAGCTCATCGGCGAGCGGACGACCTGATAGCCCAGCGCCTCCACCGCACGCTGCACCGCGCGGGGAATGCGGTTGGAGACGTCGATGGCATTGGTGGTGGCGGAGAAACGCGGCGCCATCACCGCCTCCTGCATGCCCATGCCAAAGTCGATGACGTTCAACAGCACCTGCAGCAAGGCCACGCCGATCCAGGCCCCGCCCGGCGCGCCCAAGGTCATCACCGGCGTGCCACCCTCCAGCACAATCGTGGGCGACATCGAGGAGAACCGCCGTTTGCCCGGCGCGATCGAGCCGGCACGGCCGGGGCGCGGGTCGTACCAATTCATCGCACCGTTCAGCATGAAGCCGGTGCCGGGCGGAATCACGCCGGAGGGAACCCCCAGCGTATGCGTCAGCGACACCACCATGCCGGCGGCATCGATGCAGGAAATCGTCGTGGTGTGCTTGGCATCGCCGGTCACGCGGGAGAGGTCGGCGCGTTCGCCGGCGCGAATCCGCGCCGCCGCGGCGTCGGCATAGGCGTCGGACAGCAGCATCTCCAGCGGCGGGACGTGGAAATCGGGGTCGCCGATATGTTCGTCCTTGTCGCGGCCGGCGATCTTCATCGCTTCGGCGACCACCGCGATATAGGCCGCGCTGTTGTGCCCCAGGGCCACCAGGTCGAACCGCTCCAGAATGCGCAGCATCTCGGCGATGACGATGCCGCCCGCCGGCGGCGGCGGCATGGCGATCTGCCGCCCGCGATAGCTCACCACCATCGGCATATGCTCGCGATGGCGGAAACCCGCCAAATCTGCAGCCGTCATCAGCCCGCCATGCGCGGCCATGTCCGCAACAATACGGGCGGCGAGGTCGCCGGTGTAGAAACTCTCCACCCCATCACGCGCGAGTTGCCCGAGCACCGCCGCCAGATCAGGGTTGCGCACCAGATCGCCCACCCGCTTCGGCGTGCCGTCCGTCCGCAGATAGAGCTTCTGCCCATCCGGCGTCAGCGCCAGCTTCGCCGCATAGGCAAGCCGGCCATACGCCACCTCGTTTGTCAGCATCACCCCGCCGACATGCGGGCGGATCATCCAGCCTTCCTCGGCAAAGCCAATGGCCGCGCCAAACAGGTCAGCCCACGGCTTGCGCCCAAACCGCGCATGCGCGGCCTCGAACACCCGCAGAATGCCAGGCGTCGTCACCGCCGTGCGGCCGAGTTCGTTGAGATGACCCTTCAGCACATAGCCGTAGCCGTCCGAACACTCCCGCTCGAACACATCGGCCCACATATCCTCGCGCGCGGCCGCAGGGCAGGTCGACAACCCATCCAGCACCACATGCGCACCACTCGCCGGGTCGAACACCTGCATCACGCCCAGCCCGCCAATGCCGCACATCAGCGGATCAACCACGCCCTGGGTGAACGCGGTGGCCAGCACCGCATCAACCGCCGAACCGCCGGCGGCGAGCATCGCCGCGCCGGCCTCCACCGCCTCGGGTTGCGGCGCGACGATCATCGCGCGCGGCTCGAGGAGGGTGCGAAGCGGACGTGCCATGACGGACTCCTGTTTTGGCCGATGCTAGCGCGGTGCGGCTTGGGGGGCCACATGCGCGGGGCGGAAGGCAGGAAAAGGCCAGGCCAGGGCTCTGCCGACCTGTTCATTTTGGGGGGATGGATGGGCTTTGTCGGAAGTAAGAAGTTTGACCAGAGAGGCACAGAGGACACAGAGCTAGAAAGATAAGGGGGGAGGGTCTTTTGTGCTCATGTTCGAATGCAGAGTTTTCACGAATTTTGAATTGAAAATATTCCAGAAAAATTTCTTCTCATATAT
>CAIRTN010000038.1 GCA_903881515.1 uncultured Rhodospirillales bacterium
CCGGCCTATCTGCGCAACATCGCCGACTATGTGCGCGCCGGCGGCGCGCTGCTGATGAGCGCGGGGCCGGAATTCACCACCACCGCCTCGCTGGCCGCTTCCCCGCTCGGCGCGATCCTGCCGGCGCGGCCGGTGATGGGGCCGCTTGGGGTGATCGAGGGGCCGTTTCGGCCGGGGGTGACGAAGCTGGGGCAGCGCCATCCGGTCACCGCCGGGCTGGCGGGGGGCGCGACCTGGGGGCAGTGGTACCGGCATCTTGCCGCCGCGGCACCGAAGGGCGAGCAGTTGCTGGAGGCCGATGGCACGCCGCTGCTGCTGCTGGACCGGGTGGAGGAGGGGCGCACCGCGCTGCTGCTGTCCGATCAGATCTGGCTGTGGTCGCGCGGGCATCAAGGCGGCGGGCCGCAGGCGGAACTGCTGCGCCGCATCGCGCACTGGCTGATGAAGGAGCCGGAGCTGGAGGAGAACGCGCTGACCGCGCGCATCGAGGACGGGCGGATGACCGTCGCCCGGCGCAGCACCGAGGACGCGCCGCCGCCGGCGGTGAGCATCACCGACCCAGACGGCAAACAGAGCACGCTGCCGCTGAACCCGCTCGGCCCGGGGCAGGCCGAGGCGTCGATGCCGGCGCTGACGCCGGGGGTGTGGCAGGCCAATGACGGGCAGCGCAGCGCCTTTGCCGCAGCCGGCACGACCAACCCGGCGGAGATCGCCGATCTGCGCGCCACCGCGACGCGGCTTTCGCCGTTGGTGCGCGCCAGCGGCGGTTCGGTGCACTGGCTCGATCCGAACGGCGCGCCCGGGTTGCGCCGCAGCGAGCCAGGGCGCGAGGGGGCGGGGTCGAACTGGATCGGTCTGCTGCGCCGGCACGACCATGTGGTGACGGGTATCGCCGCCACGCCGTTGCTGCCCGCCGGGCTGGCGTTGCCGCTGATTCTGGGGCTCGCGCTGCTGGCCTGGCGGCGCGAGGGAAGTTGAAGGAGTTCGTGCTTTCCAGACCATGACCCCACCTACCGGCCGCGCCAGCCTGTTCGCCCTGGTCGGCTTCATCGGGCTTTGCCAGCTGAGCGGCATGACCGCCTCGGCGCTCACCCAGCCTGAGGTGCGCGGCTGGTATCTGACCTTGGCCTATCCGCCCGGCACGCCGCCCGGCTGGGTGTTTCCAGTGGTTTGGACCACGCTGTACGTGATGATCGGCACCGCGGGCTGGCGGATCTGGCGGCGCGTGGGCACGGCGCGGGTGATGCGGGTGTGGGGGCTGGCAGTTGGCGTTCGCCACGGCGTGGAGCCCGGCATTTTTCTGGCTGCACAGCCCGCTGGCGGGGCTGGCGGTGATCGTGCCGCTGTGGCTGTCGATCGCGTGGACGATCCGCGCCTTTGCCCCGCTCGACCGGATCGCGGTCTGGCTGCTGGGGCCGTATCTGGCCTGGGTGAGCTATGCGACCTATCTGAACGCCGGGTTCTGGTGGCTGAACCGCGTCTGAGCTATGAAGGGAACCATGGCACATCTCCGCACAAATTCCCTTGCCGCGTCGCTGCTGGTTCTGCTCGTTTGCGGGGCCGCCCAGGCGCAGTCGATCGTCGAATCATCCAAGAACCCGGCTGACCCGTCCAAGGCGATCGCCGGCCGCGCCGCGATGACCGCCCGTCCGTTGCAGCCGCCGGGCCTGCCCGGCGCGCGCAGCAGCGACGTCGCGCCGCCGAGCGACACGGTCAATCTGCTTGGCCCGAACGATGCGCTGTTCGACGCGGTGAACCGCGGCGATGTCGCCGCAGCGCGTGACGCGCTGTCGCGCGGGGCGGATATCGAGGCCCGCAACATCCTGGGCCTGACCGCGCTGGAGGAGGCGATCGACCTCGGCCGCAACGACCTGACCTTCCTGCTGCTGTCGCTGCGCAATGCTGCGCCCGGCGCACGCAGCGCCCGCGTCGCGCAGAAGGCCACGACCGTCGAGGCGCCGCGCCCGGTTGCCAAACCCGCGCCGGCGCCGGTTACCGCCGCGCGCGTCGCGGTGGCAAAACAACCGACGAGTGCTGCGGTGGTCCACTATTCCAATGACCCCGGCACGCCGGCTCCAGCAGCCGGGTTCCTGGGCTTCGGCGGCACCAGCCAGTAACGGCGCTCTGGCGCCGCGCTACATCTGCAACAAGGGGGAGTTGAGTCATGGAGATTCGTAATCTCGGGCGTTCCGGCCTGCGCGTTTCGGCCATCGGGCTGGGCTGCAACAATTTCGGCGCCCGCATCGATGACGATGCCGCCAAGCTGGTGATCCATAAGGCGATGGACCTGGGCATCACGCTGTTCGACACCGCCGACGTCTATGGCGAGCGCGGCGGTTCCGAGATCACCATGGGCAAGATCCTGGGCGCCGACCGCAAGCGCATCGTGCTGGCCAGCAAGTTCTGCATGCCGATGGACGACAGCGGCGCCAAGCAGGGCGCGTCGCGCAAGTACATCATGGCGGCGGTGGAAGACAGCCTGAAGCGGCTGCAGACCGACTATCTCGACCTGTATCAGGTGCACCGGTTCGATCCGCTGACCCCGATCGAGGAGACCATGCGTGCGCTCGACGATCTCGTGAAATCGGGCAAGGTTCGCTACGTCGGCTGCTCGAACTGGGCGTCGTGGCAGATGACCGAGGCGGCGTGGATTTCGCGCACCGGCGGGCTGTCGCCGTTCGTGTCGTGCCAGGACGAGTATTCGCTGGTCGTGCGCGGCGCCGAGAAGGAACTGATGCCAGCGGCGCGTCATCTCGGCATGGGGCTGCTGCCGTATTTCCCGCTGGCTTCGGGGCTGCTGACCGGCAAATACCGCCGCAACGCGCCGATGCCGGAAGGCGCGCGCCTGACCAAGACCGAGCGCCTCGCTGAACGTTACCTGACCGACCGCAACTGGCAGATCAGCGAGAAGCTGATCGACTACGCCGAGTCGCAGGGCCATACCGCGCTGGAACTGGCGTTTTCCTGGCTGCTGTCGCAGGCGCCGGTGTCGAGCGTGATCGCCGGTGCAACGCGGCCGGAACAACTGGAGCAGAACGTCAAGGCCGGCGGCTGGAAGCTCTCCGCCGACGATCTCGCGGCGATCGATCAGATCACCACGGCGGCCTGATCACCGGCCATTCCATGCATCGGACGCATATATATTATGCGCCCGATGCATGATAGCCCCAAAATTCTGGCGGCGCATCGATTAATCGCGATGTTACGAGAATTTTATACGTCTTTTCAATACCTTATGAATTGTTAAGCATGCACACTGACGTGTGTGTAACGCCCCGCACATATTTCGATTAACTCAGCAAAAGATCGACATCGCCCCCCTACGCCCCCGATATTTGACCTGCGCACAAAACGGCGCAGAGGGTGGCTATGTCGACGTTCAATTGGATCGGCAACAAGGGGACCAACGACCTCAACGACGCCACGCAGGCGGCGAACTGGTCGTTGGCCTCTGGCACAGGCACGACGCCAGGCGACGGCGACACGATCAATGTCGGGGCGGGCGCGACGTTGGACTCCAACGGTGCCGGCACCGTTACCTCGATGACCATTGTTGCCGCCGGGACCGACACGTTCAACTTCACCGACCAGAACTTCGTACAAGCCAGTCTGACGCTGGGCGACCAGACGACGCTGAACTTCACTGGCCATTTGCAGAACAACGGCACGATCGGCACCGCCGGCACCGCCATCTCCGGCTTCGACCTCAATACCAACGGCGGCGGCGGCAATAACTCCCAGATCAGCATTGCCGGCACTGCAGCCTCGGTTACGATCAACGACGCCGGCTACCTCTCGACCGATGCTTTCATCAAAGAGGCCGGTGCGGGCGACAAGCTCGCTATCAACATCACGCAGACGGTCATCAACAGCACCACGCTGCGCGGCGACTTCTACCTCCGTGGCCCGATCCTCGATACCGGCGGATCGCTGACCATCAGTTCCGACAACTCGTTGACGGGCAACGCCGCCAACCGCTTCTCCAATGCCGGCTACATCCTGCTCGGCTCGGACAAAGGC
>CAIRTN010000039.1 GCA_903881515.1 uncultured Rhodospirillales bacterium
CGGCCGTCGCCGACCATGTCGACCACCTGCCGCCGTGCGCCGACCGGGGCGGTGGCCAGCAGTTTGACGCATACGGCCAGCGCGTCGCCCAAAGCAGTCTGCCCGGCCGGGACCACGCGGGGCATGTTCTCGACCAGGTCGGCCACCGCCTGAACCTCGGCCTCGCTGGCCACGCGGGTCCATTCCACCATGACCTCCTGCGCGCCGACGCCGGACCACAGCAGCACGGCCAGCAGACTGCCCCCTGACGGGCCGAGCGTCAGCCCGGCGGCGATCGCCGGGTCGCGCAGGGCCGCAGCGCAGCCGCTGGCCATCATGGCGAATTCGTCCAGCGTCACCGACGAGGAACCGTCGAACGCCAGGATCAGCGCGAGATCGACATCATCCATGCGCGACAAATAGGGGCGCGCGGGCTTGAGCGGAAGCGGCAACCGGAGGATCATTCCGCCGAACACAGGAGGCGGCCATGAACGACGCTCAATTACCGGAGGCAGACGCGCACGCGGCGTTGCCATTGGCCGGCATCACCGTGATCGACCTGACCCTGGCCCGCGCCGGGCCGATCTGCGTGCGTCACCTGGCCGACTGGGGCGCCAATGTCATCCGCATCGAGCCGCCGGGCGATGGCGAGGGCGTGACCGGCAAGCGCGACGGTTTCGACTTCCAGAACCTGCATCGCAACAAGCGCGCGATTCAGCTCGACCTGAAATCGCCCGAGGGCCATGCCGCGTTCATGAAGCTGGCGGCGACGGCCGACGTGGTTGTGGAGAACATGCGCGCCGAGGTGAAGCACCGGCTGAAAGTGTCGTACGACGACGTCAACGCGATCAACCCGCGCATCGTCTATGGCAGCATCAGCGGCTTCGGCCAGACCGGTCCCTATGGTAAGCGCGCCGGGGTGGATCAGATCGCCCAGGGCATGGGCGGGCTGATGTCGATCACCGGCGAGCCCGGCCGCGGGCCGATGCGCGTCGGCATCCCGATCGACGACCTGACGGCGGGCAACCTGCTGGCGATGGGCATCTCGATGGCGCTGTTCCAGCGCCACAGCACCGGCCGCGGCCGCTGGGTGCAGACCAGCCTGCTGGAGGCGCAGGTTTTCATGCTCGACTTCCAGGCCGCGCGCTGGCTGATTTCAGGCGAGGTGGCCAAGCAGGCCGGCAACGATCACCCGACCGGCATCCCCACCGGCGTGTTCCCCACCTCGGACGGGCATATCAACATCGCCGCTTCCTCCGGCCGGTTGTGGGAGCGGCTGTGCGAAACGGCGGGCCATCCGGAGTGGCACCAGAAGCCGGAATGGAAGACGCAAGCGGACCGCAGCAAGGATCGCGTCGCGATCAACGCCGCGATCGGCGAGGTCACGAAGCACAAGCCGTCGGCCTACTGGATCGATGTGTTCGAATCCGCCGGCATCCCCTGCGGGCCGATCTACAACATCGACCAGGTGTTCGCCGATCCGCAGGTGCAGCATCTGGGGATGGCGACGCCGATGCATCACCCGCGCCTGGGCACCGAGATGGTGGTGGCCAATCCGGTGCAGATGTCCGGCCTGCCGCGCGCGGTCTACACGCCGACCGCCGATGCCGGGCAGCATACCGACGAGGTGCTGGGCGGGCTGGGCTATTCGAAAGAGGAAATCGACGCGATGCGCGCCAAGGGGATCGTATGACGCAACGCTACGCCGACGGCAAAATGCTGGCCGAGATCGACCAGGGTGTCGGCCTGATCACCTTCAACCAGCCGGAAAAGCGCAATGCCATGTCGGTCGGCATGTGGCAGGGGCTGACCGAGATCCTTGATGATTTCGAGGCGAACGACGCGGTGCGGGTGGTGATCCTGACCGGGGCGGGGCACAAGGCCTTCGTGTCCGGCGCCGATATCAGCCAGTTCGAGCAGAACCGCGCCAACGCCAACGCGCAACTTGAATACGACAAGCTGACCAGCGCCGGGCGGGCGCGACTGGCGCTATTCTCCAAGCCGGTGATCGCGCGCATCCGCGGCTACTGCCTGGGCGGCGGCATCGGCATCGCGATGCAGGCGGATCTGCGCATTGCCGCCGCTGACAGCGAATACGGCATCCCGGCGGCACGGCTTGGCATCGCCTACAGCTTCGAGATGGTACGCAAGCTGGTCTCGCTGGTTGGCCCGGCGCATGCCCGCACCATGCTGTTCACCGGCGCGCGCATCGACAGCGCCGAGGCGCAGCGGATCGGCCTAGTCAACCAGGTGGTCCCAGATGAGGACCTGACCGAAACGGTGCTGCGGATGGCGCGGCAGATCGCCGACAACGCGCCGCTGTCGTTGACGGCGGCGAAGCTGGCGGTGAACGAGGCGGTGAAATCGGAAAGCGAGCGCGACGCGGCCGCGGTGCATGCCGCCGTGGCGGCCTGTTTCGACAGCGCCGATTACCGCGAGGGGCGCACCGCGTTCATGGAGAAGCGCGCGCCGCGGTTTACCGGCCGGTAGAAGCTCAGCGCAACGTGGGGTCCAGCCGGTCGCGCACCCAGTCGCCGATCAGGCTGACCGCCAGCGTGGTCAGCGACAGCACGACGCCAGGCAGCACGGCGATCCACCAGGCGTTGGTCAGGTAGCTGCGGCCGTAGCTCAGCATGCTGCCCAGGCTGGACAGCGGCGGCTGGATGCCCAGGCCGAGGAAGCTGAGCGCGGTTTCCAGCAGCACCACCTCAGGGAAGCCGATGGTGGCGTTGACGATCAGCACGCCGGCGATATTGGGCAACACGTGGCGCAGATAGACCCGGATCGGCCGCGCGCCGATTGCGACCACCGCGGCGATGTAGCCGCGCCGGTTCACCGACAGCGCCATGCCGCGGGCCAGCCGGGCGTAGGTCTGCCAGCCGTACAGCCCGACCACCACAACAAACAGCGGCAGCGAGTTGCCGAAGAAACCGATCACGGTGAGCGCCACGATGATGAACGGGATCGCCGCCTGGGCATCGACCAGCATCATCACCAGATCGTCGAGCCAACCGCGGAAATGCGCGGCGAGGAAGCCGAGCGTGGTGCCCAGCGTCGCACCGATGGTGGTCCCGGCCAGCGCCACCAGCACGCTGACGCGGATCGAGGCCAGCAGCCGGCTGAACACGTCGCGGCCCAGCTCGTCGCTGCCGAGCGGGTGTTTCCAGGTGCCGCCGAACAAGGCCGGCGGGGCCAGCCGGGCGCGCAGATCCATCGCCTGATAGTCATGCGGCGCCAGCACGTGGGAGAACGCCACGGTCAGCACGATCAGCGCGACCCAGAGGAAAGCGAGCAGAATGATCGGGGGCCAGCGTTTCATCGGTCCTCCTGCGCGGGGGCCCGCATCCGGGGGTCGAGCCAGCCGTAGAGCAGGTCCACCGTGAGGTTCGCCAGCACCATGGTGGTGGCCACCAGCAGCACGATGCATTGCACCACCGCGAGGTCCCGCCGGGCGACCGAGGTGATGATCAGCCGGCCGATGCCGGGCCAGGCGAACACCGTCTCGGTGATCACCGCGCCGGCGACCAGCGAGCCGAGCAGGAAGCCGATCATCGTCAGCGTCGGGATCGCGGCGTTCGGCATCACATGCGCGCGCACCGCGTTCGGCCAGGAGACGCCACGCGCCAGCACGCCGCGCACATAGGGCTGGCGCAAGGCGTCGAGCATGGCGGCGCGGGTGAACCGCGCGATGCTGCCCATGCCGCCAGCGGCGATGGTCAGCGCCGGCATGATGATCGCCTCTGGCGCGTTCGCGCCGCCGCTGGGCAGCAGATGCCAGCGAACGGCGAGCAGCAGGATCAGCAGGATGGCGAGGAAAAAGCTGGGCACGGAATGGCCGAGCACCGCGCCGGTGACGACCAGACGGTCGAGGAGCCGGCCGCGGTTGAGGGCGGCGAGCACGCCGGCGGGAATGCCCAGGCCGAGGGTGAGCAGGAAACCGAGGCCCGCCAGCCGCAGCGTGTTGGGCAAGCGCTCGGCAACCACGGTGAGCGCCGGGCGGCCGTCGAGGAAGGAGGTGCCGAAATCGCCGGTGACGATATGGCCGACATAGTGGACGTACTGCAGCGGCAAGGGCTGATCCAGGCCCCAGTCAGCGTGGAAACGGGCGATCATCTCCGGCGTGGCATCGGTGCCGAGGATGACGATCGCCGGGTCGCCGGAGGTGCGCAGCACCACGAAAGTCAGCGTGACCACGATGCACAGGGTCAGCAGCGCCCGCAGCGATTTGCGCAGGATGAAATCCATCAGCCCGCGCCCCCCGGGAAGTGACAGGCGACCTGCGCGCCGCCCTCGGCGGGCAACAGCGACGGGTCGTCGCTCGCGCAGACCCGCTGCGCCAGGGCGCAGCGGGCGCGAAAGCGGCAGCCGGTGGCAAGCGCGGTCGGGCTCGGCGGCTCGCCTTGCAGCAGGATGCGGGTGCGGCCGCGCCGGTCAGGGTCGGGTTCCGGCACGGCGGAGAGCAGGGCGCGGGTGTAGGGGTGTTGCGGGTTGGCGAACAGCGTCGCCGTGGGCGCCAGTTCGACGATGCGGCCGAGATAGACCACCGCCACCCGATCGGCGACGCGGGAGACCAGGCGGAGGTCGTGGCTGATGAACAGATACGCCAGGTTGCGGGCGCGTTGCAGCCGGGTCAGCAGGTCGATCACCTGCGCCTGGATCGAGACGTCGAGCGCCGAAGTCGGCTCATCCAACACCAGCAGGCTGGGTTCCAGCACCAGAGCGCGGGCGAGCGCGGCACGCTGCCGTTGGCCGCCGCTCAGCTCATGTGGCCGGCGGTCGAGCGCCCAGTCGTCCAGGCCGACGGCGGCCAACGTGGCGCGGACGGTTTCGCGGCGCTGGGCGCGGTCGCCGCCGGTGCGATGGATCAGCAGCGGTTCCTCGACCTGGGTGGCGACGGACAGGCGGGGGTCGAGCGCCTCGCCGGGGTCCTGCAGCACGATCTGCAACTGCCGGCGCAGCGCGCGGCGTTCGGCGGGCGAGGTGCTGCCGAGGTCGCGGCCGGCGAAGGCGATGTGGCCCGCGGTCATGCCGATCAGGCCGGCGAGCATCAGCGCGATGGTGGATTTGCCACAGCCGCTCTCGCCGACCACGGCCAGGGTCTCGCCGGCATCGATGTCAAACGAGACACCATCCACTGCGCGCAGCTTCGGCGCGGCCGGCTGGAACCAGCCGCGCGGCTGAGCAAAATGCCGGGCGAGCCCGGTGACCCGCAGCAGCGGCGTGGCCACCGGCTTCGGGGCAGGGCGGTCAGCCTCCGAGCGCGGCAGGGCGGCCAGCAACTGACGTGTGTAATCATGGCTCGGGCGGGCGAACAGCGTGTGCACCGGCGCCTGCTCCACCACCTTGCCGTGACGCATCACCGCGACGCGGTCGGCATATTGCGCGACGATGCCGAGATCGTGGGTTACCAGCACGATGGCCAGCCCGGTCTCATCGCGCAGGCGGGACAGCAGGTCGAGCACCTGGGCCTGCACGGTGACATCGAGCGCGGTGGTCGGCTCATCGGCCAGCAGCAGGCGCGGATTGCCGGCCAGCGCCAGCGCGATGGCGACGCGCTGCGCCATGCCGCCGGAGATCTCGTGCGGGTAGGCGCGCAACTGCCGCGCGGGTTCCGGCAGGCCAACGCGGCGCAGCAGGGAGGCGGCCTCGGCTTCGGCGGCTTGAGCATCCAGTTCCGGGCGATGCAGGTGCAACACTTCGCGCAACTGGCTGCCGATGGTGCGCACCGGATCGAGCGAGGCGCGCGGCTCCTGGAAGATCATACCGATCGAACGGCCGCGCAGGGTGGCGATATCTCCGGCGATCGGCTGCCCGGCGAAGCGGATGCTGCCCGTGGTGCTGGCGTAGGGGCCGAGCAGGCCCATCACCGCGAGGCAGCTCGCGCTTTTGCCGCTGCCGCTCTCGCCGACCAGGCCGAGGATCTCGCCGGGGCGGATGTCGAGATCGATGCCGGCGACGGCATCGACCACGCCGTCCGGCGTCTGGAAGCGGACGGTCAGGCTTTGCAGGCTGAGCAGTGGCGCCGCGGTCACGCCTTGCGGGGGGCGGGCGGGGCGGAGAAGGCCTCCTTGCGGAAATCCATGTGCTCGACCGGGTAGGGCTGCCAGTTGAGGTTCTTGCGTTGGGCGTAGAACATGCCGACGGTGAACAGCACCGTGCCCGGCGGGTCGTCGTGGTCGTAGATGTCGAGCATTTTCTGGAACGCGGCATAACGGGCCTTCGGGTCCAGGCTGGAGACCAGCGTCGGACCGAGGGCGTTGAACTCGTCGTCGCTCCAGTATTTGTACTGCACCTGCAAGGTGCTTTCCTTGCCATAGCGGCGCCAGAGTTCGCTGACCGGATCGGGATACAGCGCGGTGTCGGAGGTGTTGGCGATGCCGCGGCCGGGGGGCGCGTAGACCTGGGCGAAATTCTCCTTCAGCACCAGTTCGACATTGATGCCGACATCCTTCCACATCGCGATCAGCGCCTGCGCGGTGGCGACCTCGTTGGGGTAGTAGTCGCTGCCGATGCAGCGATACGGGATCGGCGTGCCGTCGTATTTCGACAGTTTCAGCTCGGCGCGCGCCTTCGCCGGATCGTAGGCGGGGAACGGACGGTCGGGGTTGTACAGCGCGCCGAACGAGGGCAGCTGCATGCTGCGGGTGACGGTGACGCGGCCCTGCCAGAAGGTGTCCACCAGCAACTGCCGGTCGATCGCCAAATTCAAGGCGCGGCGGACATGCACATCGGCGAGTTGCGGGTTGTATTTTTCGTAGACCAGAACACGGTGGTTCAGGATCGGCCCGCCGACCACCTGCATCCTGGGGTCGCTTTCCACTGACTTGAACTGGTCGGGCGGCACTTCGGTGATCAGGTCGTAATCGCCGGCGGCGAGGCCGGCCATGCGGGCGGCGATTTCGGGCACGATGAGAAACTTCACCGAGGCGGCGGGCGGCTTGCCGGCCCAGTAATCGTCATGTGCGGTCAGCGTGATCGACTCGCCGCTTTTCAGCTGGGTGACCTTGTACGGCCCGGTGCCGACCGGGGCGCGGCCCCAGGCATCCCAGTCCTTGGCGGCGAGAAACGCTTTTTTGCTGACGATCTGCGCGCCCCAGCCGGCGAGGCGGCGCTCGATCAGCGGGTCGGGCTGCTTGGTGATGACGCGCACCTTGTAGCGGCCGGTGGCCTCGACACGGTCGATGGTGCCCAGGAACGGGCGGCTGGGCGCATAGCCGCGCGACTGCGGCGACATGATGCGCTCCGGGCCGAAGCTGAAAGCGACGTCCTCGGCGGTCATCTCGCTGCCATCGTGGAACTTCACGCCCTCGCGCAGGGTGAATTCCAAGGTGAGGTCGTCGACGCGGTGCCATTCGGTGGCCAGCATCGGGGTCTGCTTGAGGTCGTGCAGATAGTCGGTGTTGATCAGGTAGTCGTAGATGTTGTCCTGCACCCGGTAGGAGACGTTGCTGATCACCAGGAAGGGATCGAGCAGGTCAGGATTTTCCTGCACCGCAACGACGATGTTGGGCCGGGCGGCCTGGGCGTTGGCCGAACCGGCCCAGCCGGCGGCGGCGAGCCCGGCAAGGGCGGCACGGCGCGTCAGCGGAAAGGACGTCATGGCTGCGTCTCCTTGGTTCAGCGGCGCTGGAGCAGACACCGGTCAGGCATTGGCGGCAAGCACCCCGGTGACGATGTCGGCAAGTTTCACGTAATCGTCCCGATCGTTGTAGGCCTGGGCGGAAATCCGCATCCAGATCGCCCCGGCATTGGCGTTCAGCGGCACATCGGTGCCGGCGTGCAGCATGGCCAGCCGCAGCGCCAACGCGCGCTCATCGGTGGCGGGGCCGGTATCGGGCAGGCGGATCAGGCTCATCGCGTGCTCGGTGCGGTTGCCACTGCCGGTGGCGGTGCCCAGCCGGCCGGCCAGCATGGTGGCGGCTTCGGCGGCGAGGGCCGCGTTGCGCGCGCGCAGACCGGGCCCGCCCAAGCGGTGATGGAAATCGAGCGCGGCGGTGATTGCCATATAGGCGCTGGGGTCCCAGGTGCCGGTCCAGTCGAACTCGGCGAGGAAACCCTTGGTGTAGCCGTGCGAAATCGTCACCGGATGCACTTCCGCCTGCCGGTCCGTCCTGGCGTAGAGGAAGCCGCAGCCTTTCGGCGACATCAGCCATTTGTGGCAGTTACCGACATACCAGTCGGCATCGAGCGCGGTGACGTCGACGCTGACATTGCCCGGCGCATGCGCGCCATCCACCAGCACCTTCACGCCGGCCGCATGGCAGGCCGCGATCAGCCGGGCGATCGGCAGCACGAGGGCGCTTTTCGAGGTGATGTGGTCGAGCACGGCAACGCGGGTGCGCGGCGTGATCGCCGCGGTGACGGCGGCAATGATGGCGTCGTCATCGGCCCAGGGGAAGGGGATCGCCACTTCCACCATCTGCGCCCCGGCGCGGGTGGTAACGTAGCGCACGGTGTTGCGGATGGCGTTGTAGACATGCGACAGCACGATGATCTCGTCATCAGGCTGCAATTCCATCGACCGCAGCACGGCGTTGCAGCCGACGGTGGCATTCTCGACAAAGGCCAGGTTTTCGCCGGTACCACCCAGGAACTCCGCCAACCGCCGCGCGGCCTCGCGCAGCGCACCCGGCAGCACCAGCCGCATGAAGCGGCTGGGCTGGCGTTCCAGGCGGCGGCGCCAGTCGTCCTGCGCGGCCTGAACCACCAATGGCGTGGCGCCGAACGAGCCGTGGTTGACCGTCAGATAGTCCCAGTCGATGTCCCACTCGGCACGGATGGCCGCCCCGAGCGGCGGCGGATTGCCCGCTTGCATCGGCTCAGGCCGGCCGCACGTTCCACGGATAGGGCGACACGCCCGGCAGCACGCCGGTGATCGACTTGCGGAACGCGGTTTTGCCATACCACTGGCCGAGCGGGATGGTGCCGACATCGCTCATCGTCAGGCGCGCAAGCTCGGCGGCCTTCTGCTTCTGCCCGGCAGCGTCGGGCGCGTCCAGCCAATCCTGCACCAATTGCTCGGCCTTGGCGCTGTCCCACCAGCCGAACCAGGCGTCCTTGCCCTGGCCGCGCACCAGTGCCGAGGTCGCCGGGGTGGCGTAGGCGATCGCCGATCCGAAGGTGTGGAAGATGCTCCAGCCGCCCTTGTCGGTGGCCTCGCGCGAGGAGCGGCGCTGGATCACGGTGCCCCAGTCGGTTTCCTGCAGATCGACGTTCATGCCGATCTTCTTCAGCGTGTCGGCGGTGACCAGGCCGAGCGGATGGATCGCCGGGAAGTCGGTCGGGTTGATGATGGTGACTTTCTCGCCCTTGTAGCCGGCGTCCTGCAGCATCTTCTTCGCTGCCGCGATGTCGCCGCGCATATAGGTGCCGTCGTCGGGGGTTTCGTAGATCGTACCACAAGGGAACTGGCTTTTGCAGGTGCGCCACAGCGAGGTGTCGTCGCCGAAGGTGGCGCGCATGTAGTCTTCCTGATTGACCGCCATCAGCACGGCGCGGCGGATGCGCACGTCGTTGAACGGCGCCTGCAGATGGTTCAGCCGCATCAGCGATTCACGGCCCTGCGGAATGTCCACCTGCAGCGCGATATCCTTGTTGGCGGCAAGCTGCGGCAGCAGGTCGGGCAGCGGCTGCTCCCACCAGTCGATCTCGCCATTCTGCAACGCGGCGCCGGCGGTCGCGGAATCGGGGATGATCTTCCATTCGACGCGCGGGAAATAGGCAACCTTGCCACCGGTGGCCCAATCGGCCTTTTCCTGGCGCGGCACGTAGCCGTCGAACTTCGCATACACCACACGGCTGCCGGTGACGTATTCGTCGGCGACGAAGCGATACGGGCCGGAGCCGACCATCTCGGTGATCTGCTTGAACGGATCGGTGCGGGCGAGCCGCTCGGGCATGATGAAGGCGACCGAGGAATCCGCCTTGCCGATGCATTCCAGCAGCAGCGGGAACGGCTTGGTCAGCCGGATCTCGATGGTGCGGTCGTCGACGGTGCCGAATTTTTCGACCACCTTGCCCAGCAACTGGCCGAACGGCTCGCGCTTGCAGAAGCGCTCCAGGCTGGCGGCGCAGTCGATGGCGCGCACCGGGGTGCCGTCATGGAATTTCAGGCCCTCGCGCAGACGGATCCGCCAGACGAGCTTGTTGTCGGAGACGGTGTGCCCCTCGGCCATCTGCGGCCGCGGCACGAAATCGGCGGCACAGGAATACAGCGTGTCGAACACGTAGTAGGCGTGATTGCCGGTGACGGTGGCGGTGGTGAACACCGGGTCGAGCAGGGTCAGGTTCGCCTGCGGCACGAAGCGCAGCGTCGCGGTCTTGGCCGGCTGGGCGATGGCGGGGGCTGCGAGCAAGGAGGCTGCGGTGGCCTTCAGCAGCGTGCGGCGATGCATGGCGTTTTCCCTGGCGATTTTTGGTTGTTGCGCCGAGCCTAGCCCTGCTTCGGCGCACCCGGCAAGCGCGCGGGCATGACGATCTGGGTCTGCGTCACCACCGCGACCAGCTTGCCGTCCTCGCGGGTGATGCGGGTGGTCCACACCTGGGTGGTGCGGCCCTGATGCACCGGCGTCGCCTCGCCGATGATGCGCTGGCCGATCAGGGCGGCGGCGATGAAGTTGGTTTTGCTTTCCAGCGTCACCGTCATGCTGTTCGCCAGCATGTTGATGATGGTGCCGACGGCGCCCAGCGTGTCGGCCAGCGACATGATCGCGCCGCCATGCATCACCCCCTGGCCGTTGGAATGGTCCTCGCGCACCAGCACCTCGGCGACCAGGCGGTCTTTCTCGATCGACAGGAAATGGATGCCGAGCCAGGCGGGGAATGGCGGCATGCGGCGGTTGAAGCGGGAAAGCATATCGTCCATCGAATTGACCTCTCTGTGCCCTTGCGACGCGCGGGATGGCGTGTAGGCTCGCGCCAGATGACGGTGGCCCGCAAGGGCTGAAACGGGAACGCGGAGGGTGGTGACGCCAGGCCGCGGCTGCCCCCGCAACTGTGAGCGGTGAGCCGGCCTCACCGATGCCATTGTCCCGCCGCTTCGGGGATGAGAAGGCAGAGGCCGGTTATGATCCGCGAGCCAGGAGACCGGCCGGCATCGAGACTGTTGCGCGCGACGGGCGGGGAGCACCGGAGCAGCGGGTAAAGTCCCGCATGCGGCATTCGTCCCCTGGTTTCGGGCCGGCTGCTGCTGGCCCGTATGCATGGAGACCTTGCATGCGTCGCCTTATTCTGGCCGGTGTTGCCGCCGCCCCTGTTCTCGCTTTTGCTCAAACCCTGCCGGACGCCGAGATCCTGCTGCCAGATCAGGTGATCACGGCGACGCGGATTCCGACGCTGATCGAGCGGATTCCCGCCGGCGTCACCGTGATCGACCGCGCCGCGATCGAGGCGCACGGCTATACCTCGCTGCCCGATGCGCTGGAGGCGGTGCCGGGGCTGCGGGTGGTGCCGTCTGGCGCAATGGGGGGCAATGCCTCGGTGTTCATCCGCGGCACCAATTCCAACCATGTGCTGGTGTTGCGCGACGGGGTGCCGGTGAACGACCCGGCCGATCCCGGCGGGCTGTTCAATTTCGGCGTCGACGGCATCGACGATGTCGAGCGGATCGAAGTGGTGCGCGGGCCGATGTCGAGCCTGTACGGCTCGGGCGCGATCGGCGGCGTGATCAACCTGATCACCAAGCGCGGCAAAGGGGCGCCACAGGCCAGCATCACCGCGGCCTACGGCCTGCCGCGGGCGTCGCGGCTGGGGGCGGGGCTGTCGGGTTCGCAGGGGATGTTCGACTACGCCCTGCATGTCGATGACCGCGCCGATGTCGGCTCCGACAACACGCCGCGTCGCGAGAGCGTCTATACCGGATCGCGCAACGGTTATCACGCCAGCACCGGCAGCCTGGAACTGGGCGTGACGCCGGTGGAGGGCACGCGGATCTCCGGCTATCTGCGCGGACGGACGGCGACGTTCGGGCTTGATGATACCGCGTTCCCCGCCTTCGATTCCACACGCTATCGCGGCCGCGACGACGCGGTGTTCGGCCGTCTGGGTGTGTCCAGCCGGATGCTGGACGACCGGCTGGAGACCAAGCTGACCGTGTCGCACAGCATCAACGACCGGCATTATGTGCAGGCGCTGGAAGCCGCGGACCCGAACCAGGCCAGCGGCGATACCCGCTATCACGGCGCGCGGACGACAATTGCCTGGGACAACACCTTCCATCTGCCCGATGGCGGCATCGCCGCGGACAGCGCCGTGCTGTCCGGCCTGCAGCATGCTGCCGATACCTCGCGCTCGGCGTTGAACACGATCAGTGGCGGGTTTCCGTATCAGGCCTTCGTCCGCGCCTCGGCCACCAGCGATGCCGGCCATGCAGGGATGCAGACCACGCTGTTCAAGCGCCTGACGCTGACCGCCGATGGCCGCGGCGAGGGCGGCAGCTATGGCGGGGCGGCAGCGACCTGGCGGGCCGGGGCGGTGCTGGCGGTGCCGGAGGTTTGGTCGCGGGTGAAGGCGTCGTATGGCACGGCGTTCCGCGCGCCGTCGCTGTTCGACCTGTTTGGCGTCGACAACACCGGCTATGTCGGCAACCCCAGGCTGAAGCCCGAGCGTTCGATCGGCGGGGAGGCGGGGTTCGCGATCGACATCCCCGCCTTCGGCCGCAAGGACGCGGCGAGCCTGGAGCTGACCTGGTTCAGCAACCGGATCAACAACCTGATCCAGACCGTGTTCAATTCCAGCTTCACCGTGTCGAGTTCGCAGAACGTCGCCCATGCCACCAGCTCGGGCTACGAGGCCACGCTGACCCTGCGCCCGGCATCCTGGCTGGAGGCGAGCGCCAGCTACACCCATACCGACACCCGCAACCGCGACAGCGGTGCCGCCCTGCTGCGTCGGCCGCGCGAGCAGGCGAGTCTGTCGCTGCGGGCGACGCCGCTGCCCGGGCTGACCATCGCGCCGGAGGTTGTCTACACCGGGCCGTTCCAGGATTTTCTGTATGACGACAACGGCTTTCCCACCGCCCCCGGGCGGGCGCGTCCCGGCACCATCGTCAACGCCTCGGTCAGCTATGCGGTGACGCCGGTGCTGACCGCGTTCCTCGATGGCCGCAACCTGACCAACAGCCGGTTCGAGCCGGCGAGCGGGTTCCAGACGCCGGGCACCAGCTTCCTGGCCGGGATACGCTCGAAATTCTGATCAGCGATTGGCGCCGGGAACCCACAGCACGTCTCCGGCGCCGTTGCCGTTCAGCCGGCGCGCCAGCACGAACAGATGGTCCGACAGCCGGTTGAGGTAGCGGATCACCGCCGGATTGACCTCCTCCGCCCGGGCCAGCGCCACCACCAGCCGCTCGGCACGGCGCACCACGGTGCGGGCGACATGCGCCTGTGCCGCGCCGGGGCTGCCGCCGGGCAGGACGAAGCTGCTCAGCGCCGGCATCGCCGCGTTCATCGTCGCAATTTCCGCCTCCAGCCTTGCGGAAGGCACATCCGTTAGGCGCAACCGGTCACCGGCGGCGCCGGGGACGCAGAGATCGGCGCCGACGTCGAACAGATCGTTCTGCACCAGCGCCAGCATGGCATCGGCCTCGGCATCGGCATGCAGCCGCAGCACGCTGATCACCGCGTTGGCCTCGTCGACGGTGCCATAGGCCTCCACGCGCAGCGTGTCCTTCGCGACCCGTGCGCCATCGCCCAGCGACGTCTCCCCGGTGTCGCCGCCGCGTGTCACGACCCTGTCGATGCGGACCATTGCGTTATCCTACTGGAGTTCGAAGCTGACGTTGATTTCGATGAGATCGGGCACGGCGTGGCCATCGCGTTCCGCCGCTTTGAAGTGCCAGGCGCGCAACGCGACCTGCGCGGCACGGTCCAGCCGGGGAAAGCCTGAGGACTGCACGATATCGACCCGCGTCACCAAGCCGAGTTCATCGACGTGCAGCCGCACCCCGACGATTCCGTGTTCGCCGCGGGCGCCCGCGCCGGGCGGGTATTGCGGCGGCAGGTTGTTGGTATCGGCGGTTGCGCCGTGGATGCGGTCATCGTCGATGGATTTGGCGCCCATCTGGCCGACGTCAAGGTTGACCTGCGGCGGCGCGCTGGGGGGCGGCGGCGGTGGGGGAGGCGGCGGGGGCGGTGCCACCGGGGGCGCGGCCGGATCAGGCGGGGCGGGCTCCTGCGGCGGTTCGGCGGCCTTGGGTTCCGGCGGCGGCGGGGGTGTTTCCTCGGGCGGCGCCGGTTCGGCAGCCGGCGCGGGCGGTTCCGGGGGGGCGGGGGGCGCGGGCGGGGGCGGGGTGGCGTCCTGCTTTTCGGTAACCTTGCTTTCCGGGTCGCCCTGTTGCGTGGCGCTATCGCCCAGCAGCACGGTGACCTGGGCGACGGTATCCGGCGCATCGGCGATCGGCCGGGGCGCCAGCAGGCCGGCGAAGACGATGGCGGCGAGCGCGACAAGGTGCACCAGCAGCGAGGCGAGCAGACCGACGGAGAGTCTCATGCCGGCGGCAACAGGCGGGGTGTGGCATCGGTGCCGTAGGGCAGACCGAAGGCGGCGGCAGCGGCTGGCAGCACGGCGCCTGGCGGGCCGTCGGCGGCGATATCGCCACCGTCCAGCACCAGCATCCTGTGGGCATAGAGCTGCGCCAGATCGAGCGCGTGCAGCACCACGGCGACGCTGCGGCCGGCGGCGGCGGTTTGGCGGAGCAGGGCCATCACCGCATGCGCCGCGGCGGGGTCTAGATCGGCGGTGGGCTCATCGAGCAGCATCACGTCCGGTTCGCTGGCGAAGGCGCGCGCCAGCATCGCGCGGCGGGCCTGTCCGCCGGAGATGCGGTCGATGCGCCTGGACTGCAATGCCTGCAGACCGCAGACCACCAGGGCGGCATCGACCGGACCGGAAGCGGTATCGCCATGCGGGATGCGGCCGAGGGCGACGACTTCGCGCACCGTCATGCCCCAGGCCGCGCGGGCGCCCTGCGGCACGTAGGCGACGCGGCGCGGATCGCGGGGGGGGCTGCCGGGCAGCAGGCCGGCGAGGGCGCGCAGCAGCGTGGTCTTGCCGGCGCCGTTCGGCCCGCAGAGGGCGGTGAGTTCGCCGGGGTTCAGGGTGAGATCGACGTCGCGCAGGATCACCGCGTTGCCCAGCCGCAGTTCCGGGCTGCGCAGGGTAATCATGACGCGCCCCGCGCGATGCGGATCAGCAGGGGGGCGCCGAGCAGGGCGGTGAGAACCCCGAGCGGTGGTTCCTGCGTCAGGGCGAAGGCCAGTGGGAGGCCACGGGCCAGCAGGTCGGCGGCCAGCAGCAGCACGCCGCCGCCGAGCATCGATGCCCAGAGCAAGGCACCGGGCCGCTGGCCGACGAAGGGGCGGAGCATGTGGGGCACCACCAGGCCGACGAAGCCGATGCCACCGGCGACCGCGGCGCCGGCGCCGACGGCCAGGGCGACGCCGAGGGCGGCGCGGCGCAAGGTGCTGGCGACGGGTACGCCGAGACTGGCGGCGACTTCCTCGCCGAGGCTGAGTGCGTCCAGACCGCGGCCCAGCCGCAGCAGTAGGAAGCATCCGAGCAGGATCGGCGGGGCGGCCAGGGCCAGATGGATCGGCGCCCGATCGGCCAGGCCGCCCATCAGCCAGAAGGTGATCTCGGCGAGCGCGAACGGGTTTGGCGCCGCGGTCAGTGCCAGGGCCATCAGGGCGGCGGCGAGTGCGGACAATGCCACACCGGCGAGGATCAGCGAGGGGCCGGACAACGCCCGGCCGGCCATGGCAAGCAGGGCGATGCAGCCGATCCCGGCGCCGGCGAGGCCGCCCAGCGGCAAGGCTGGGGCGAAATGGGTGCTGATGCCCCAGTAGAATACGCCGACGGCACCCAGGGCGGCGCAGCCGCCGATGCCGAGCAGACCGGGATCGGCGAGCGGATTGCGCAGGGCGCCTTGCAGCACGGCGCCGGACAGGCCGAGGCCGCCGCCGACGAGCAGGGCAAGTAGGGTTCTTGGCGCACGCAACTGCCAGAGGATGGCGGCGTCGGGCACGCCGATCCCGGCGGCGCCGATCAGCAGGCCGGCGATCAGCAGGAGGAGGGAGGCCGCCAGCAGGGCGCGGATCATCGGGCGAGCGGACCGACGGCGCCGGCCGTCCAGGGGCCGCCGCACAGCACCAGGGCCGGGGAGACCGCGCGGCGGGGAATCGCGGCCAGGGCGGGGTGGTGCAGCATTTCGGTGGCGAGCGAGGGAAAGCCGGGGGCTTGCGGCACGACCAGCAGCGGCGGTGGATTGGCGGCGAGTTTTTCCAGATCCCAGCGGCGGCCGTCGCCGAGGTCGTGCAGGCCGGCCTGCTGCATCACGGCGCGCATCAGGCTGCCAGCGTCCGAAGTCCAGCCGCGCGGCTGGAGCGCGAGCGCGTCATGCGGGGGGCTGGCCGGGGTGGAGAGCAACGCGTCCATTGCGGCGATTGCCGCCGCGCCGCGTTGCGGTTCGCCGAGCAGGGCGGCGGCCTCGATTGTGCGGGCGCGGATCGTGGGGAAATCCTCGGCGGGGGCGAGGCGGCGTATTTTTACGCCGCGGCGTTCCAATGCCGCCAGGGCGGCGGGGGCGCCCCAGTCGCCGGCGAGGACCAGATCGGGGGCCAGGCGCAGGACGGCTTCGGCGTCGGCGCGCACCGTGGCCACGCCGGCGGCTTGTGGCGCCATCGCCGACAGGGCGGGGTCGGCGGCGAGGAAGGTGACCGCGACGGCCTGTTCGGGGGCGAGCAGGAGCAGATACTGGTCAGAGCACAGGTTCAGCGACACCACCCGGCGAGCCTGGGCCGGCGCTGCCAGCAGCAGCAACGCCAGCAGGATTCTCACAGCACCAGCACTCCGTGATGCTTGGCCTTGCCCTCGGGCTCGACGTGGATGGTGATCACCAGGCCTTCCATCTCGGCCTTCAAGGCGGTTTCGACGCGGTCGCAGATTTCGTGGGCGGCGGCGACGGTCATGGCGCCGGGGACCACGAGGTGGAATTCCAGGAAGGTGACGCGGCCAGCATGGCGGGTGCGCAGGTCGTGCGCTTCCAGCGCGCCTTCGGCGTGCTGGCTGACGAGGTCGCGGATGCGGGCGACGACGTCGCTGGCGGGGGCCTCGTCCATCAGGCCGCTCATCGATTTGCCGATCATTCTTGCGCCGGCATAGAGGATGTAGATCGCGGTGGCGGCGGCGAGCAGGGGATCGAGCCAGAGCATGCCGGTCAGCGCGGCCAGTCCGACGCCAAGGACCACACCGATCGAGGTGACCACATCGGCCATCAGGTGCCCGGCATCGGCCAGCAATGCCGGCGAACGCAGCCGCTTGCCGCGCACCTGCAACAGCAAGGCCCAGATAAGGTTCACGCCGCCACCCGCTGCGTTCAGCCCCAATGCCAGCCATGGCGCGTCCAGCGGCGCCGGATGCCACCAGATCTCCCAGGCGCGGTCGAGGATGGCCAGAGCGGCGACGATGATCAGCGCGCCTTCGATTACGGCGGCGAAGAATTCCGCCTTGTCGTGGCCGTAGGTGTGGTTGGCGTCCGCCGGTTTGGCGGCCAGCCGCAGCGCGAGATAAGCCACCAGCGAGGCGGCGACGTTCACCACCGTCTCGGCGGCATCGGAAAAAAGCGCCGCGCTGCCGGTTTGCAGCCATGCCGCCAGCTTCAGCGCAAGAACCAGCAGGCCCACGGCGACGCTGCCGAGTGCCAAGCGCTGCGCCTGGGCCATGAAGCAAGTCCTCCGTCGTGACGCCGCGCCATCTAGCAAACCACGGGCGCGGTGTCATGCACGCAGCAATGGCCCGGTTCGCCGGGGCAGCCGGGTGGCTGGGATTGCCTAGTCCACGGCTGGTCGCCGCGCGGCTACGCCAAGCGCCTGCTCCAGCGCACGGCCGAGGGTCAGCGCCTTCGCCTCGTCGAACAGCGGCGCCAGGATCGAGATCGCGTGCGGCACTTCGTGTGCCGGGCCGTGCGCTTCCTGTACCGGGGCGTTCAGGTAGGCCGGCATCTGCCGTGTGCTTTGCAGGCTGAAACCCACGCGCAGCGCCAGGGCAGGGTGGCCGGTCATGTTGCCGATGATGGTCATCGCGCCGGTTTCCATCGGCGCGAGCAGCACGTCGATGGTGCCGAACAGGGTGTCCATCTCCTGCATGGTGCGCCGGCGCAGACGGTCGAGTTGGATGTGGTCGACGGCGGACAGGAAGCGCGCCTTGCGGAAGCTGTTCGGCCAGGCGCCCGGGTCCTGCCGGGTCATTCGGTCGTCGGTGTTCTCCAGCGTGAGCTCCTCGAACGCGGCGGCGGCCTCGGCGTGCAGCAGGTTCTGCAGCGCGGGGTAGGGCAGATCCGGCAAAGCGATCGGGACCACCTGTGCGCCGAGCCGGCGTACGGCACCCAGAATCGCCACGTCGCGCGGATCGGTGAAATCGGCGGCGAGATAGCCCACCCGCATGCCCTTGGCCGGCGCCGTTGCGTCCCAGCCGAATGGCGCGTTGATGCTGCCATCGTCCGCGGCATCGAACCCGTTGATCGCCGCCAGCACCAGAGCGGTGTCGTCGACGCTGCGGCAGAGCGGCCCGACCTTGTCGAGCGACCAGCACAGCGCCATCGCGCCGGCGCGCGACACGCGTCCGAAGGTCGGCCGCAGCCCCGCCACGCCGCAGCGGGCCGCCGGGGTGACGATCGAGCCGAGGGTTTCCGTGCCGATGGCAAACCCGACCAGCCCTGCTCCGGTGGCCGACGCGGAGCCGGCGCTGGAGCCACGCGATCCCTCTTCGGTGTTCCACGGGTTGCGCACCCGCCCGCCATACCAGATATCGCCGAACGCCAGCGCCCCGACCGCGGTCTTGCCAAGCAGCACCGCGCCGGCCGCAGCCAGTTGGCGGACCACCGTCGCATCGGTCTCTGGCACGCGGTTCGCGTAGGGCTCGGCGCCCCAGCCGGTGACGATGCCGGCCGTGTCCAGCACGTCCTTGGCTGCATAGGGAATGCCATGCAGCGGCCCCAGCCAGGTGCCGGCGGCCAGCAATGCATCGGCCCGGGCCGCCTGTTCCAGGGCGAGGTCTTCGGTGACTGTGGCGAAGCAGAACAGCAACGGGTTCAGCCGGCGGATGCGGTCGAGATAGATCCGCGTCAGCCGCTCCGAGTTGAGCTTGCGACCGGCGATCCAGGCCGACAGATGCCGCACCGGCGCGAAGGCGATGTCGACGTCCGCATCCGGCAGCGGAGGCGCATCGTCTGGCACATGCATCGCCGCCTGCGCCGGCATCGCGAAGCCGCGCAGGCGCGGATCGAACACGGTTGCCGGCGGCAGCGCATTGGCCAACGGCACCGCGCGGCGCTGCTGGGCGAAGGTGATCTGCTGGGACAGATTGTCGCGCATCTGCGCGCGCTCGGTCTCGGTATACTCTACCCCGACCAGGCGTTCCGCCGCGGCCAGGGTTGCATCGTCGATGGGGTGATGTGTCATGCCGCGAGCCTATCGCCGGCTGGCCCGCCGCCGCAACGGCTTGGCCCGGCATCTGTGTCGGCCTAGACTCCGTGAACATGCCAGACGCCCCCCAACATCCGCCCCGCCTGCTGCTGCCCCTGCTGGTGCTGGCGGGTTTGATGATCGTCTGGGGGTTGTCGATCCCGGCGACGAAGATTGCGCTGCAGACGATGCCGCCGCTGGCGCTCACCGCGTATCGCTACCTCGCCGCGGCGCCGTGTTTCGCGGTGATGCTGCTGTTCCACAAGCGGCCACCGGCGCGGCATCTGCTGGCGATGGCCGGTCTCGGCGTACTGGGCATCGATGCCGGGCAGGTGCTGCAATCCTTCGGCGTGGTGCGCACGACCGCCTCGATCGCCACCGTGTTGTCCGCCACCAGCCCGATGTTCATCGCCGGCTTCGCCGCTGCGATCCTGGGCCAGCGCGTCGGGATGCGGCATCTCGGCGGCATGGCGGTGGCGCTGGCCGGGGTCGGGCTCGTCGCCGCCGATTCGCCGGCGGCCGGTACCGCGCAGGGCGATCTGTGGGGCGACCTGCTGGTGCTGTCCTCCACCGCCAGCATCGCCGCCTACTACGTGCTGGCCAGCCGGATGATCACCCGCTACGGCGTGATCACCGTCACCGGCTGGAGTTGCCTGTTCGCCACCATCGGCCTGATCCCGCCGGCCTTATGGGAGACTGGCCGGACACTGGCGATGCCGTCCTGGCCGGTGGTGCTGATCATCGTCTATCTCGGCTGGCTGGTGACGGTGGCCGGGTTGTGGATCTGGCTGCATATGTTGCGCATTCTGCCGGCCCGGATCGCCGCCTCGTCGCAGTTCGTGCAACCGCTGATCGGCGTCGCCTCCTCGGCCCTGTTGCTTGACGAGCCGCTTGGCCTGCGCTTCGCCGCCGGTGCCGCGTTGGTGTTCGCGGGCATCGGCCTTACGGTTCTGCCCGGCCGGCGGATAGCAGCAGGCCGCGGGCAGGCCTTGCCAAACCGCGCCAACGCATCATCCTGAGCGCCGAGCCAACCCCTGTCCTGCCGAGGAAACCGATGACAAAATACCTGCACACCATGATCCGCGTGACGTCGCTCGACGACACCATCGCCTTCTTCAAGGTGCTCGGCCTGGCCGAGATCCGCCGTTACTCCAGCGACAAGGGCCGCTTCACCAACGTGTTCCTCGCCGCCCCCGGCGACGAGGCGGCGCCGCTGGAGCTGACCTATAACTGGGACCCGGAGGTCTATACCGGCGGGCGCAATTTCGGCCATCTCGCCTATGCCGTCGATAATATCTACGACACCTGCAACGCCTTCATCGCCCACGGCGTCACTATCAACCGCCCGCCACGCGAGGGCCGCATGGCGTTCATCCGCACGCCGGATGGCATCTCGCTCGAACTGCTGCAGGCTGGCCAGGCGCTGGAACCCGCCGAGCCCTGGACCAGCATGCCGAACGTCGGTTCCTGGTAACCAACAGCGTGAGCGCGAGGCGGCAATCGGCCGCCTCACGCTCACGCAGGAAGGAAACGCCGATGCCCGAGCCGGTTGATGTCCTGATCATCGGCGCCGGTGCGTCCGGTGCCGCGGTGGCCTGGAGCCTGGCGGATACCCGGATGCGCATCGTCTGTCTGGAGCAGGGCGGCTGGGTGAAATCCAGCGATTTTCCCAGCACCGGGCGGGACTGGGAGGCCCGGCAGAACGGCGATTTCGCCATCAACCCGAACTGGCGCGCGCGCGCCACAGACTACCCGATCAACGAGGACAACTCGCCGATCAAGGTCGCCAATTTCAACGGCGTCGGCGGCGGTACCGTGCTGTATGCCGGGCATTTTCCCCGCTTCCATCCGTCCGATTTCCGCGTCCGCACGCTTGACGGCGTCGCCGATGACTGGCCGCTGGACTACGCCGCCCTGGCGCCGTTCTACGCCGAAAATGACCGGATGATGGGGGGTTCCGGTCTCGCCGGGGATCCGGCCTATCCACCGAAACACCCGATCCTGCCGCCATTGCCGCTGGGTAAGGCCGGCGCCACCCTGGCGCGCGGCCTCAATGCGCTGGGCTGGCATTGGTGGCCGTCCGACAGCACCGTCGCCTCGGCCGAGCATGACGGGCGCGCCGGCTGCATCAATCTCGGCCATTGCACCTCCGGCTGCGCCCAAGGCGCCAAGGCCAGCACGGATATCACCTATTGGCCGCACGCCATTCGCGCCGGCGTCGAACTGCGCACCAACTGCCGCGTGCGGGAGATCAGCACCAACGCCCAGGGCATGGCGGCGGGCGTGATCTACTATGACGCCGACGGCATCGAGCAATTCCAGGCCGCTGAGATGGTGATCCTGGCCGGCAACGGCATCGGCACACCGCGCATCCTGCTGAACTCGGCTTCCTCGCGCTGTCCCGACGGGCTGGCCAATTCCTCTGGCCTGGTGGGCCGGAATCTGATGTTCCATCCCTATGCCAGCATCTACGGCTATTTCGACGAACCGCTCGACGGCTATCGCGGCCCGGGCAACTGCATCTGGAGCCAGCAGTTCTACGAGACCGACCCCGCGCGCGACTTCGTCCGCGGCTACACCTTCGAGATCGTGCGCGGCCATGGCGCGATCAACACCGCGATTTCCGGCACCAATACCGGCCGCATCCCGTGGGGCGCGGGCCACCACGCCGCCTATCGCCGCCTGCTCAACCGACGCACCGGCATGGTGGCGATCTGCGAGGATCTGCCGGAGGAGCACAACACTGTCACGCTCGACCCGGTGCTGAAGGACAGCAACGGCATTCCCGCGCCCCGGCTGGACTACACGCTCAGCGCCAACAGCCGCCGCATGCTCGACCACGCCATCGCCCGCGGCTACGAAATCCTGCGCGCCGCCGGTGCGAGCGATGTCGGCTCAGACGCGCCGATCACTATTGGCGGCTGGCACCTGATGGGCACCGCGCGGATGGGCACCAACCCCGCCCGCTCCGTTGTCAATGAATGGGGCCGCTGCCACGACGTGAAGAACCTGTTCATCGTCGACGGCAGTATCTTCGTCACTTCCGCCGGCGTGAACCCCACCTCCACCATCCAGGCGCTGTCGCTCTACATCGCCGACCAGATCAAGCAGCGCCTGGCCAACGCGACGCTGTTCGATTGAGGCGCGCCGTTCTACGGGATGCCCTAGGTCACATTCCCGCGCGGTCGCGCCCGGGCTGGGCCGCGCCCGCGTAAAGGATCGACTGCGTGCGCGCCAGCATCCGCGCATGGAACGCAACGCAGGCGGGATCGCGATCCGTCAGCGGCCGCGGCTCCGGCGCGAAATGCCCGAACCGGTCGACACCACGCACCAGGCTGGCGCTGTCGTCGCTGCTGGCGGTCTGGAAAATCCGTGTTGGGATATAGCGGATCGCCAACCCGATCCGCCGGTGTTCCGCCCGGTTCGGCTCGGAGCCATGGATCAGCCGCACATGATGCAGCGACATCTGCCCCGGCCGCAGCACCACATCCACGGCGGCACGTTCGTCCACCTCCACCGCGATCTCCTGGCCGCGGCTCAGCAGATTATCGGCGGCGAAGGTATCGCGATGCGGCAACTGGTCGGTGCCGTGGGTGCCCGGCATCACCCGCATGCAGCCGCTTTGCGGCGTGCTGGGCGTCAGCGCCAGCCAGGCCGTGCAGATATCCGGTGCCGACAGGCCCCAATAGGTCGAATCCTGGTGCCAGGTGATCCGCTTGCCGTCATGCGGCTCCTTGCCGAAGAAACCACCGGCCCAGCACAGGATATCCGCTCCTAGCACCGCTTCGACGGCGTCAAGAATGCGCGCGTCGCGCACGACATCGGCCAGGAACGGGAACAGCAGATACGGCTTCTGGTTGGTGGCGGCCGACAGCTTGCCGCCTTCCTCCCGCTCTACGGCTTCAAGCCTTGCTAGAAGAGCGGCGGCCTCCTCCTCCGGCATCACCGGCAACGGTGCGAGGAAGCCATCCCGTGCATATTGCGCCCGCTGCGCGTCCGACAGACCGCTCATGCTGTGACAAACTCCCGTATCGCTGCCATCACCCGGGTGGGGGCATCGAGTTGCACGCAGTGCCCGGCCTTGTGGAACACTTCCAACTGCACCAGCCCGGCCGGAATCCTCCCCGCCAATTCCTCGGCCAGCGGCAGCGGGATCGTGGGGTCGGCATCGCCGGCCAGCACCAGCGTCGGGCATTTCACTTTCTTCAGCGCGGCGCGGAAATCGAAACTGCCTTGCTCTGCCTTGAAGAAATGCTCCGCCACCTTCGGCTTCAGCACCGCATGGCGGTGAAAATCTGCCAGCGCCTGCACCCGCGCGGCAGGATCCAGCTTGCCGCGCCAGATCTCCGTGCGCTCCACGCCGCTTTCCCAAGCCCGCTTGCCAATCTCGTCGGCCTCGCCGGTCTGCACATCCACCAGCGCGTCGAACACCGTCCCGGCCGGCATACGCGCCGCGGTGCTGATCAGCACCAGCCCACCGGGGTGGCGTGGATAGCGCGTCGCATAGGCCTGCGCCACGAAGCCGCCGAACGACAGCCCCAGCACGATCGGTTGCACGATCCCCAGTGCATCACTAAGGCTTTTCACATCCTCGGCCCACTGTGCCAGATTCCATTCCTTCGGATCGCGCCCCGAACTGCGCCCGCAGCCGCGCATGTCGAAATAGACGATCTGCGCCACATCGCTCAGCGTCGAGAACAACGGTTTGAACATGGTGTGATCGGAGGCTGGCCCGCCATGCAGCAGCAGCAGCGTCGGCTTCTGCCGCAGCACCTTACCCGATGCGTCAAGCCCGACGCCCTCCACATCGACGAACAGCCTGGCCGTGCCGATATCGACGAACATCGCCCTACTCCGTTTCCGGCCGCCCACGGCCACGCTTGATGTCGCCGCGCTGCGACTTGGCTTCCAGCCGGCGTTGCTTCGAGCCCAAGGTCGGCCGGGTCTTGCGCCGCTTGATCGGCACCACCGAAGCCGCGCGGATCAGCTCGAACAGGCTGTCGCGCGCGTCCTGACGGTTGCGGTCCTGGCTGCGGAATTTCTGCGCGGTGATGATCAGCTCGCCGTCATTGGTCATCCGCGAGCCGGCGAGCTTCACCAGCCGCGCCTTCAATCCGTCCGGCAATCCCGGCGCATGCTGCACGTCAAAGCGCAGCTGCACCGCGGTCGAGACCTTGTTGACGTTCTGACCACCCGGGCCCGAGGCTCGGATGAAGCTCTCGCTCAGCTCGGCCTCATCAACGAAAACCCCTGGGCAGACCTCAATCATCCCCGGTTCGCGGCGGCGTCCCCACCGTCACCCCACCATCGATCACCATGGTCTGGCCGGTCATGAAGCTGCCGGCGGGGCTGGCCAGGAACACCGCGGCACCGGCGATCTCGTCCGGCTCGCCGATGCGCAGCAGCGGCGTATCGCGGCTGCGGCGCTTTTCCATCTCCGGGTTCTCCCATAGGGCACGGGCGAAATCGGTGCGGATCAACCCCGGCGCAATGGCGTTGATGCGGATATTCTTCGGCCCCCACTCGCAGGCCAGATTGCGCGTCAACTGCATATCGGCGGCCTTCGACACCGCGTAGACCCCCAGCGTCGTCGACCCGCGCAAGCCGCCGATCGAGGAGACGATGATCACCGAGCCGCCGCCGCGCTCCGCCATCCCCGGCAGCACCATGTTGCACAGCCAGAAATTGCTGCGGACATTGTAGTTCATCACCCGGTCCCACGCCTCGTCCGGCAGGGTGATCGACGGCCCGTAATGCGGGTTCACCGCGGCATTGCACACCAGCACATCGATCCGGCCCCAGCGCGCGATGGTCGCATCCACCAGTGCCTGCAGATCCTCCTTGCGGCCGATATTGCATTGCTGGGCAAAGGCTTCGCCGCCGGTCGAGGTGATCTCGTTCACCACCACGTCGCAGGCTTCGCGCTTGCGGCTGGAGACGACGACCTTGGCACCATGCTGCCCCATGCGCACCGCGATCGCCCGCCCGATACCCTTGCTGGACCCGGTGACGACCACAACCTTGCCGGACATATCGAACAGGTAGGACATGTATTCCCTCGCATTTTCCCGCGCCAGCCTGCCGCACAACCGGCCGGAGGCAAAGCCCTACCGCGATCGTTGCCAGGCCTTGTCGGAAATCGCCATGAATCCGGCTGGCGCCCGCACCTTGCCGCCCGCCATGCCCGCGGCGGCGAGGCTGAACTCCGTCTCCCCCATCACCCGCATTTCGCAGCCCAAAGGCACCGTCGCCGGATCGGGCAGTATCAGTTCGCGGGTCGCGGTCCCCAGGACCACCGCGCTCGCCGCCGCTGGCACCGCAAAGCGCTCGCCCACCGCGGTCACCACCACCGGATGCCGTCCGTACACCGCGGCCCAGTCCGTCTCGGCATGTAGGTCGCCGGTTGTCAGGCGTCGCCAGCCCAGCACTGGCATGCCGCACGTCTCGGCAGCGCCCTCGGCGCGTACATACGCCCCCGCTGGCCAGATCCCGGTGCTCGGCCGCGCTGCTGCCGTCACCTGCGGTGCGAACAACATCGTCCCCAACTCCGCGCTTGCGGGGGCACTATCCTCGATCAGGTAGTTCCAACCTTCCTCGGTACCATGCCAAACCCCGAGGCCGCGATTGCGCGTTGAAAAGCCCTGCGCCGCGAACTGCCCAATCTCGACATTGTCGGCATAGACATGCCGCCCGCTGGTCACCGGCACCGAGGCGGTGGACACATTGCGGAACCGATTGGCCTGAACCTGCAGCCCAATCACATCTGGCGCGAAGATCCCCGGCAGGGCCGTCACGTCGCGCCAGGTTCCGCCCGGCGCGCGTCCGCCGGCGGTAAAATGTGGGTCGCCGTCGATCAGGTTGTCCACCAGCCGCACCTCCTGCGGACTGCCTGGCGGTACGGCGAACGCGATGCCGCTGACTGCGAAGTCGCGGCAGACATTGCGGGCAAGCACCACGCCATCGAGGTCATGCGCTCCGAAGCCCGCGCCGCTCGCCGGGCCATTGAAGTAGAAGCAGTTGCTGCCCCCGGTCTCGATCGTGTTGCCTTCGAACAGCGTGTCGCGCAACGGCCCGGTGACCACCACGCCAGAGGTGCGCAGTTGCGCCTCGGTCACCGGCCCATTGAAGGTACCGGATTTATCGCCCCCGCCCGCGATCCAGAGGCCATTCGCCGACGACGCATAGCCCCAGTCCGACACGTGCGGCACCGCGGGTAAGGTGCGCACCAAGGTATTGTTGCGCAGCACCAGCCAGTGCGGACCCGGCGAGGGCATTGCAGCCGCCGTCGTTGGATCGGCGTAGAAATGCCCGCGCCCGCTGCCGTAGAGCGGTGTTGCCGCACCATTTGCGGGCGCCGGGCGCCCTGGCGGTGCGGCCAGGTTGCCGGCCTGCGCTGCCCCGCCGTCGATCTGGATGTAGAATTGCTGCCCGTTGAACGCGGGAGTTTCGGGGTTGTGGAACACATCCTCGATGATGTTGCCCTCGACCTGCAGCGCGAACTGCGCGGTATTGCCCTGGGCATAACCGCGATGGCCGGGCGTGATGATCAGTCCGGCGCCCATGATCCGCTGCAACACGTTGCCGCTGATGCGCGCCGTTTTCGCGCCGAGCACGGAGATCCCGGCGCTCTCGACGATGATGTTGTCGACGATGATCAGTCCCGCCCGCACCGGTCCCGCGGCGCCATCGGTCGAGTGCGCCGAGATCGCGTTATCATGAGCCTGCACCACGCGGTTGCCGGTGATCTGCGCGTTCGATGTGTTCCACACCACGATGCCGTCGGCGAACGAGCGGAACACCACGCTGTCGCGGATCACTACATCGCTACCGCCCAGGATCGCGAGGCCGAACGCGCGGGAATACCGGCTTTCCACCCGCTCGATCACCAGGTCGCGCCCCTCGATCCGCACCCCATCGGCGCCGAAGCTGTGCAGGTGATCGGCCAGGCCCTGCAAGGTCATGTCACGCAGGGTGAAATGATCCATCGCCGTCATCCGGCCGTTTTCCCAGTTGGCGATCGCGGTGCCGCCCGCCTTGGCACTGTCATCGGCCAACACGGTGGTGATCCCCATGCCCTGTCCGGCGAGCACCACGTTGGATTGCGGTTTGACAAAGCCCGCTGCCACGTCGATCCGGCACACCCCGGCCGGTAGCAGCACCACCCCGCCACCGGCGTCATGCGCCCGCGTGATCGACCGGTTGATCGCTGCCCGGTCATCGGTTTTGCCGTCACAACGCACGCCTTCGGCTACCTGCCCCCATGCCGGGGCTGCCAGCAACAGCAGGAGTGCCAGCGCTAATCGCATTGCCGCAGCCACAGGGCGTTCAGCACCACGCTCACCGAGGAGAACGCCATCGCCGCGCCGGCGATCATCGGATCGAGCCAGCCCATCGCCGCCACCGGAATGCCCAGTACGTTATAGCCCATCGCCCAGAACAGGCCGCGCCACAGCGTACGCCAGGTCTTGCGCGAGAGGTCGATCGCATCGGCCACCAGACGCGGGTCGCCGCGCATCAGCGTCACGCCGGCGGCCTGCATCGCGACGTCGGTGCCGGTGCCCATGGCGAAACCGATATCGGCCGCGGCCAGCGCCGGGGCGTCGTTCACCCCGTCGCCGACCATCGCGACCACGTCGCCGCCAGCGCGCAGCGCGGCGACCACAGCGGCCTTGTCGGCCGGCAGCACCTCGGCGCGGACATCGGTGATGCCGACCAAGCGGCCGACCGCCTCGGCGGCCGCTTTGGTGTCGCCGGACAGCAATACAGTGCGCACGCCCATCGCCTGCAACTTGGCGATCGCCTCGCTTGCAGCGGGTTTTACGGTGTCGCCGAAGCCGATCAGCCCCAGCAGCACGCCATCGGCGGCGAGATAGGCCATGGTCCGCCCATCGGCGGCCAGGGCTGCCGCTTCGCTTTGCAGCGCGGCGATTTCCACGCCGGCCTCGGCCATCAGCACGGCCGAGCCGAGCAGTACGCGGGCGCCATCGACGCGGCCTTCGACGCCGCGGCCTGGCAGGCTGCGTACGCCCTCGGCCGGAAGCGCGCCAGGGCGCAAGGCCAACACCGCGCGGGCCAGCGGGTGTTCGCTGCCGGCCTGCAGGCATGCGGCGAGCCCCAGCACATCGGCGTCGCCTAGCTTGTGGGTGGCGACGACCACGGGGTGGCCTTCGGTGAGGGTGCCGGTTTTGTCGAACACCACAACGTTCACCTTGTGCGCGATTTCCAGCGCGCCGGCGTCGCGAATCAGGATGCCGCGCCGGGCGGCGACGCCGGTGCCGACCATGATCGCCGTGGGCGTCGCCAGCCCCAGCGCGCAGGGGCAGGCGATCACCAGCACAGAGACGGCGTTGACCAGCGCGTCGCTGCTCCCGGCGCCGGCCAACAGCCAGCCGGCGAAGGTCACGAGCGCGATACCGGCGACCACGGGGACGAACACCGCGCTGACCCGGTCGGCCAGCCGTTGCACCGGGGCCTTGCCGGCCTGGGCGTCCTCCACCAGGCGGACCATGCGCGACAGCACTGACTCGGCGCCGACCGCAGTGGTGCGCACCAGCAGGCGGGCCTCGCCGTTGATTGCGCCGCCGGTAAGCTTGCCGCCGGGGGATTTGGCGACCGGCAGGGCTTCGCCGGTGAGCAGGCTTTCATCGACGCTGCCGGCGCCCTCCAGCACCACGCCATCGACCGCGATCCGCTCGCCCGGACGGACCACGACGACGTCGCCGACGGCAAGCGCGGCGACCTGGACCGAGGTTTCCACGCCGTCGCGCAGGACCACGGCAACTTCCGGCCGCAGGGCGGCGAGGGCGGCGATGGCCGAGGCGGCGCGGCCGCGGGCGCGCTGTTCCAGCCAGCGGCCGAGCAGTACCAGGGTGATCACCACCGCCGAGGCCTCGAAATACAGCGCGTGCGCCTCGCCGGGCCAGGCAGCGAGCATCAGGGCGAGCGACAACAGGAAGGCCGCGGCGGTGCCGAGGGCGACCAGGGTATCCATGCTGCCGCCGCCGCGCAGGCTCTTCCAGCCGGCGACGAAGAACGGCGCGCCGAGCCAGAGTTGCACCGGGGCGGCGATCAGCGCCTGGGCCCAGCCGGGCAGCATGGCGGCGTGGCCGAATGCCATTGGGGCAACGAGCGGCAGGCTGAGACCGGCTGCGACCAGCACGCGCCACAGCGGCAGGCTCTCGTCGCGCATCTGCGCGACTGGGACAGCGCCGTAGCCGGCCTTGGTCACGGCGGTGACCAGGGTTTCGAACGCGACCTGGGGGGTGGCGGTGACGCGGGCGCGATGGGTGGCCAGATTTACCTGGGCGGTGCTGACCCCTGGCACGCGGGCGAGCACCTTTTCCACCCGGGCGACGCAGGCGGCACAAGTCATGCCCTCAATGCCGAGATCGATTGTCTTGTTCATTTGGGAAAGCTGGGGCGGCTGTCGCGCGAGGTCAACGCGCGCATGTCTGCCGCAACCTTGCGGCACCCCCCCTCGCGGGCGCATCTTGGGGAGATAATTCGCTGAGGATTCCGCTCTGTGACCTACCTCCAGGCCCTCGCGGTCGCCATCCTGCAGGGGGCGACCGAACTTTTCCCGGTCAGCAGCCTGGGCCATGCCGTTGTGCTTCCAGCTGTGCTGCATCTGGGGATCGATCAACGCAGCCATGAATTCCTGCCGTTCATCGTGTTGCTGCATACCGGCACGGCAGTGGCGCTGATCAGTTTCTTCTGGCGCGACTGGTGGGCGATCTTCACCGGGTTGTTCGGGCTGCGCAGTGCGCATGAGAATAGCGAGGCGCGGCGGGTGTTTCTGTTGATCGTGATCGCGACGATTCCGGCGGTGATTGTTGGCTTCGCGCTGGAGAAAGCGATCCGCGGGCTGTTCGGCACGCCGGTGATCGCGGCGGTGTTCCTGGCGCTGAACGGCATCATGCTGTTCTTCGGCGAGCGGCTGCGCGGGCGGGGGCATCGGGCGCTGGCGACGTTGACGCCGGCCGATGCGCTGGTGATCGGGTGTTTCCAGTGCGGGGCGCTGATCCCGGGGCTGTCGCGCTCGGGGGCGACGATTGTTGGCGGGTTGCTGCGGGGGATCACGCATGAGGCGGCGGCGCATTTCTCGTTCCTGATCGCGACGCCGGTGATCGTGGGGGCGACGGTGCTGGAGGTGCCGAAGCTGCTGCATGAGAGCGTGGCGCCGGGGACGTTCAGCACGGCGGCGGTTGCCGCGGTGGTGGCGGGGATCACGGCGTGGATCTCCACCTGGTTCCTGATGCGGTATTTCCGTGCGAATGACCAATGGGCGCTGAACCCGTTTGCCTATTACTGCATCGTGTTCGGCCTCGGCAGTGCGGCCTGGCTGACCTGGGGCTGAGGCGGTGGCGGGGCCGCTAGACGGGGTCAAGGTCATTGACCTGACCGGCACCGTGCTGGGGCCGATGGGCACACAGATCCTCGGCGACGCGGGGGCGGATGTCATCAAGGTTGAGCCGCCGAGCGGGGATACCATCCGCTATGTCGGGCCGCGGCGGTCGCCGGATATGGCGGCGTATTTCGTCAATCTGAACCGCAACAAGCGCAGCATCGTGCTGGATCTGAAGATCCCGGCAGCACGGGCGGCGCTGGAGCGATTGATCGCGCAGTCCGATGTGCTGGTGCATAATATGCGGATCGCAGCGGCAGCAAGGGCGGGGCTGGATTATGCCAGTCTGGCGCCGAAGTATCCGCGGTTGATCCATGCCTCGGCGACCGGGTTCCGGCAGGATAGCTCGATGCGCGATGTGCCGGCGTATGACGATATCATTCAGGGGCTGAGCGGGCTGGCGGCGCTGAACGGGCAGGCGGCGGGGTGCGATGGGCCGCGCTATGTGCCGTCGGTGGTGGCGGACAAGCTGACCGGGCATGTGCTGGCGAGTTCGGTGGCGATGGCGCTTTACGCGCGGGAGCGGTCGGGGCATGGGCAGTCGCTGCATGTGCCGATGCTGGATACCGTGCTGTCGTTCCTGCTGCCGGAGCATTTGTGGGGGTATTCGATCAACGATCCCGAACAGGGCATCGGGTATACTCGGATGCTGATCCCGGACCGGCGGCCGTTTGCCACGGCGGATGGGCATCTGTGTCTGATCGCGGTGACTTCGGCGCAGTATCTGCGGCTGTTTACGTTGTTCGGGCGGCCGGAGTTGATGCAGGACCCGCGTTTTGCCACCACCACGGCGCGTGGGCAGAATATCGGGGAGCTCTATGCGTTGATTGCCGCCGAGTTGCGGCAGAAGCCGACGGAGGACTGGCTGGATCTGCTGGCGGAGGCGGATATTCCGCATGGGGCGGCGAACCGGCTGGAGGATCTGCCGAAGGATGCGTATCTGAAGGAGGTCGATTTCTTCCGGCAGATCGAGCATCCGACCGAGGGGAAGATGACCGTGCTGGCGCCGCCGGTGGATTATTCGGAGACGAAGCTGGGGTTTCATCGCCCGGCGCCGCGGCTGGGGCAGCATACCGAGGAGGTTTTGCGCGAGGCCGGGTTGTCCGAGGCCGAGATCGCAGCATGCCGCTGAGCCGGCGGGCGGTGCTGGGGGCGCCGCTGCTGCTGGCGGCGGGGCCGGTGCCGCTGGCGGCCAGGCCGCTGGACCGGTTGTCCACAGCTTGGTGGCGGGAGCGGCATGAGGCGAAGCGGGCGGAGGCCAGGTTGCGCAAACCCGGCCTTTTGCTGCTGGGCGATAGCATCACGCAGAACCTGGAACGGACCGGGCCGGAGGCGATGTTCGATTACCGGGCGGTTTGGGCGAAGCATTTCGCGCCGCGGCAGGCGTTGAACCTGGGGTTCAAGGGGGATGCGACCAGCCATCTGCTGTGGCGGATGAAGAATGGCGAGCTGGAGGGGTTGAAGCCGAAGGCGGCGGTGATCCTGATCGGGGCGAATAATATGGGCCGGCTGCATTGGCCGGCCGCCGACAGCATTCTGGGCGTGCAGGCGGTGGTGAACGAGGCGCGGCAGCATTTGCCGGGGACGCGGTTGATTCTGTTGGCGGTGTTGCCGAGCAAGCGGGGGCCTTGGGTGGATGAGACGACGCGGGAGATCAACCAGGCGCTGGCGCGGCACTATGCGGGCGGCGAGGTGATCTGGCACGATCCCACGGGGATTTTTTTGCGTGGCGGGCGGCTGGATGAGCGATTGTTTTACGATCCGCTCCTGCATCCGCCGGAGCCGGCGCTGCATCCGACGCCGGAGGGGATGGCGCGGCTGGCGGAAAGCCTTGATCCGATTATAGATCGGATTTTTCGTTAACTAAACGGAATGAAATCGGCGCAGTTAGCCATTGCACCTGGATTGTCGTAAAAATAAGACAATGGTTTGGGTAGCTGTGGCGGCCGCGAAGGCGGCGTGAGGGTCGTGGGGGTGGCATCCGGCGTGGTCCGGGCACGCGCCGGCGCTGATGCGGCCGGGGGCAGTGGGATTCGGGCGATGCGGGGCGTACGGCGGTGCGGGCGCGGCTGGGGCGCGCGGGTACGCTGGGGGGCTTCGCTATGTGGGGCCTCGCGCTGGGGCGGGGGGGGGACGGGTTGGGCCGGCGGAGGCGGGGGGAGTTCGCCGTTGCGCCAGGCGGTGAAAAGCTGATCGAGGGAGGCGAACAGGCGGCGGAGTTGCAGCCAGAGCAGGAAACTGGACGCAGTTGTGGCGAGCGATATTTGCAGCGAGGTGAGAAGGCGGGCCTATGCGTTCATTCTAACGTATATAGTTCGTCGGTATAAATTTTACAAGGAAAAAATGCGTTCAATCGCAATTTTTCTAGGAAAGTGTTTCGGCTAGCCCTGCCGGGCGCGGGCGGCGCGCTGGAGGATGTCGCGCTGGATTTTGCCGGCGGCGTTGCGGGGGATGGTTTCGACCTGCAGCAAGAATTTCGGGGTGCTGGCGCCGAGGCGGGCGCGGGCGGCGGCGGTGATGGCGGGGAGGTCGGGGTTGGGGTCGGTGACCAGGGCGGCCCAGATGTCGTCGATGCCGGTGGCGTCGGGCAGGCCGAAGGCGGCGGCGTCGCGGATGGTGGGGATGGCGAGCAGGACGTCTTCGATGAGCGACGGGCTGAGTTTGACGCCGCCGGTGTTGATCACCTCGGAGGCGCGGCCGGCCAGCGTGAGGCAGCCGTCAGGCCAGACGGCGCCGAGGTCGCCGGTGAGGAAGCAGCCGTGCTGGAAGGCGGCGGCGGTGCCATCGGGATCTTGGTAATAGCCGGGGCCGACATAGGGGCCGCCGATGCGCAGCAGGCCGGTTTCGCCTGGGGGCAGCACCTCGCCTGACGGGCCGAGGGCTTCGACGGTCACGCCGGGGTGGATGTAGCCGACGGCGCCGGGGCGGGCGGCGAGCAATCGTGTGGGGGCGGAGGCGATAACGTGCACCTCGGAGGCGCCGTAGACCTCGACAATGCTCTCGCAGAGGCAGCGCTCGGCTTGCAGGCGGAGCGGGGTGGGGAGTTTGCCGCCGGTGACCTCGATTTCCACCATCGAGGGCACGGGGCCCTGGTTCTGCGGCAGTGCTGCGACCAAAGCGCGCAGGATGAGGGGCGAGGTGAGGATGGAGTTCACGCCGTGCTGGCGGATCGCGGCCGGTGCGCGGCCGAGATCGGACAGCACGAGGGTGCCGCCGGCGAACAGGGTGCGCAGGATGTCGTGAAAGCCCATGGCGCCGCCGAGGCCGGCGGCACAGATGTGGACGTCGTCGCGCTCGCCTTGGGCCTGCAACTGGCCGAGGACGCGCTGGGCGATGAGGGCGTGGCTGGCGGGAATGTATTTCGGCTGACCTGAGGTGCCGGAGGAGGCGAAGACGCGGCAGATTGCGGTGGCGTCGGGGTGGATGGGGCCTGGCGGGACGCCAGCGAGGTCTGGCGGGATGGCGGCCCAGAGATCCTGCATCTTCAGGGTGGGGACATCGCCGGTGGCGGGGGCGGGGAGGCAGCGGAGGTCGAGCATATCTGGCGGCAGGGCGGGATCGGCGGTAGCGATGCCGAGGCGGGCCAGGGCCAAGGTGATGGCGAGGCCGGGGAATTCGTCGGGGTGGTCGATCGGGATGGCGGCCGTCATGCCGGGTTCGGCGCCGAGGGCGCGCAGGCGGGCGGCGAGGGCGTCGATGATGCCGTCCAGCGCGCGGTAGGTGAGCGGGGTGTTGTCGGCGCGGATCAGCGCCACCGCCGCCGGTCGGAGTTTGGCGTGGCGGCGGAGGGGCTCAGTGATGTTCAAGCGGGCTGGTCAGGCGGAGCGGGCGGCGCGGCGGCGGCGGGCGGCGGCGAGGGTTGCGATGCCGGCGGCGAGGATTGCGAGGCTGGCGGGTTCGGGGGTGGCGGTGGGGGAGGCGTTGATGTCGCCGCTGAGGGCGTAGATCGGCAAGGTGTAGGAGGTGTCATAGGCGCCGTAATACAGCCAGCCGGATGGGCCGTAATAGCCCCAGCCCCCAATGGCGCTGCTGCCGGTGCCGAGTTCCGCCCCGGCGACGGGGGTGCCGTTGTTGTTGCTGCCGGACCAGGCCAGACCATAGCTGCTGTTGCCGTACTGGTCGACGGGCAGCCCCAAGTTGAAGGTGCCGTTGGCGAATAGGTCGGCCTGGTTGTTGGCGAGCAGGACGCCCGCGGTGGAGTAGATCGGGGCGGAGGCGCAGGCGCCGATGCAGGAGACATGGTCGACGGCGGAGACGCTGACGGTGCTGAGCACGGCCTGCCAGGTGAGGCTGGGCATGGTGGCAGACAGGGCGGCTTCGCTGGCGGCGAAGGCGTCGTAGGTGGCGATGTGGCTGGAGGTGCCGGCGATGCCGTCGAGGGTGATGAACAGGATGCGGTAGTCGGCGCCGGGGGTGAGGCCGATGGGGGCGACGACATCGGCCATGGCGGCGGTGGGCAGGACGGCGATGCCGGTGGCGACCGCGAGGCCGGTGAGGCGGAGATAGTCAATTCGCGCGGCTGAAGATGTCACGATCTTGGCCCTCGGTTGAATATTTCGGCATTTAAGCAATTTTTGTACCATAATTGCTTGACGCTGGAAATTTTTGATTTTGTTGGATTTTTTTTGAGAGGTATTTGTTTCTGTAAGGTAATTACCCACCCCCTTGCCATGGACTCCAATCTCTGAATCCATGGGGCATGGATCGCATTGATTTGCAGCGCCTGAGCCGGGAAGAACTGATCGAGCTTGTGCTCGCGCTTCAGGGTCCCGCTAAAACGTCGCGCA
>CAIRTN010000040.1 GCA_903881515.1 uncultured Rhodospirillales bacterium
GAGCCTGCGCGCCGCGCTTGTCGCGCATCAGGCCAAGTTCGCCCTCGGCGGTGATCTTGACCCAGCCCGAAACGCTGCATAGCCTCATCAAAGAGCCACGCCGCCCGAGCGCTTTTCAACAGCAGACGGGACATCCCCTTCTTTCTTGTAAGAAAGAAGCAAAGAACTTTCCTTCGTTTGCTACAAAATTCGGCCCGTGATCGTTGATCACGGGCCGTTTTTGTATAGGGGCTTCAGGAGAATTTCAGCGACTTCGGGAAGCCATTTGGCGGCATTTTACCGGCTTGCGCGCGCTCGCCCAGCCAGGGACGCAGATCGGTCTCGGTGCGTGTCTTCTCACCCAGCCGCCAGGTCAGACCGTCGGCCAGCCGGAAGACCTTCGCATCGCTCATACCGCCATCTTTGTACTTCTGCAGCATCACCCCGGCGCCGCGCGTCATCTCCGGCACCTGATTCAGCGGGAACACCAGCAGCTTCTTGTTCTCGCCGATCACCGCCATGTGGTCGCCATCGGCGACCACGCACAGCTTGGCCTCCTCGCCCGGCTTGACGTTGAGCACCTGCTTGCCAGTGCGCTTCTCCGCCAGCAGATCATCCGCCTTCACCAGGAACCCGCGCCCGGCGGTCGACGCCACCAGATGGGTCACCCCCTCGCGCCAGATGAACAACTGCACCACGTCATCCTCGTTGGTCAGCTCGGCGATCAGCCGGATCGGCTGGCCATCCCCACGCCCCCGCGGCAGATCGTTGGGCTTGAGGATGTAAGACCGGCCATTGGTGGCAAACAGGCACAGCCGGTCAGTCGTCTCGCACGGCACCAGGAACTTCAGCCGGTCACCATCCTTGAACTTCAGATCCGAACCGTCAGCCAGAGTGCCCTTCACCGCCCGCACCCAGCCCTTCTCGGACAGGATCACCGTGATCGCCTCGCGCTCGACATAGGCCTCGGTGCTGATCGTGATCTCGGCCGGGCTGGTGCCCAACTCGGTGCGTCGCGCACCCAACGCGCCGCCGCCGAACTGCTTGCGGACATCGGCAAGCTCCTCGGCAATCCGGCTCCAGCGCGCGCCCTCATCGGCCAGCAAGCTCTGCACCGCCCGCCGCTCCTTCGACAGGTTGGCGTGCTCGCGCTTGATCTCCATTTCTTCCAGCCGGCGCAGGCTGCGCAGCCGCATGTTCAACACGGCCTCGGCCTGCATATCGGTCAGGTCGAAGGTCGCCATCATCACGGCCTTCGGCTCATCCTCGGTGCGAATGATCCGGATCACCTCGTCGAGGTTCAGGTAGACCTTGATGAAGCCTTCCAGGATCTCCAGCCGCTTCTCGATCGCCGCCAGCCGGAACCGCGACCGCCGCACCAGCACTTCCTGACGGTGATCGAGCCATTGCCGCAACACCTCCTTCAGGCCAAGCACCCGCGGGGTACGATCGGCGGTCAGCACGTTCATGTTCAGCGGGAACCGCGTCTCCAACTGCGTGGCACGGAACATCGTCGCCATCAGCACGTCGGGCTCAACGCCGCGTGTCTTCGGCTCCAGCACCAGGCGGACCTGCTCGGTGCTCTCATCGCGCACATCGCCCAGCAGTGGCAGCTTCTTCTCTTCCAGCAACTGCGCGATCTGCTCGATCAGCTTGGACTTCTGCACCTGATAGGGAATCTCGGTGACCACGATAGCCCAGGTGCCGTGCTTGCCCTTCTCCACCTCCCACTTCGCGCGCAGCCGAAAACCGCCACGCCCGGTCTCGTAGGCGCTGAGCAGCGAGGCCGGCTCCTCGATCAACAGCCCACCGGTGGGAAAGTCCGGACCGGGCATATGCACCAGCAGGTCGGCCGTGGTCGCCTGCGGGTTGGCAATCAGGTGGATGGCCGCCGCACAGACCTCGCCGGCATTATGCGGCGGTATGGACGTCGCCATGCCCACTGCAATGCCGCTCGCCCCATTCGCCAGCAGGTTAGGAAACCCACCCGGCAGCACCAGCGGCTCGTTCTCCTCGCCGTCATAGGTCGGTCGGAAATCCACCGCATCCTCGTCGATGCCGGCCAGCAACGCCTTGGCGACCTCGGTCAGCCGCGCCTCGGTGTAGCGCATGGCCGCGGCGCCATCGCCGTCGATATTGCCGAAATTGCCCTGGCCCTCGACCAACGGGTAGCGGGCGGCAAATTCCTGAGCCAGGCGCACCATCGCGTCGTAAATCGACCCATCGCCATGCGGATGGAACTTGCCCATCACGTCGCCGACGATACGCGCGCATTTCTTGAACCCGGCCGTCGGGTCCAGCCGCAGCAACTGCATGGCGTAGACCAGCCTGCGGTGCACCGGCTTCAGCCCATCGCGCACATCCGGCAGCGAACGGGAGGTGATCGTGGACAACGCGTAGGCAAGGTACCGCTCGGACAGCGCATCGACGAGGCGGGTATCCTCGACATTACCAATCAGATCGTCAGACATGCGACTCGCTCCGGTTCAGGGCATTGGTGGTAGAGCTTCCCCCCCGCCACAGGCAATCGTCTCAATCGAAATCGGTGGGCCGTTCCGGGTTCCGCCAGTGCGTGAACATCAACCGCAACTCCGCCAGCGTCGTCCGATCGACCGACAGGTCGGCTGGTAGCGCATCTTCGGCGAAAAAACCCACCTCGCTGGTCTCATCCGACGGCGTTGCAACACCACCGACGATTTCACAGATAAAGAAGTGCTTATAGGCTTCGAACGGTGCCGCCGGATGGCCTTGCCGCGAGCGATCAAACACAGCTGCCAGTTTCACGACGCGCGTTTCGAACCCGGTCTCCTCGCGCAATTCCTTCACCGCGTTCTCCGCCGGGTAATTACCCACCCCCTTGCCATGGACTCCAATCTCTGAATCCATGGGGCATGGATCGCATTGATTTGCAGCGCCTGAGCCGGGAAGAACTGATCGAGCTTGTGCTCGCGCTTCAGGGTCCCGCTAAAACGTCGCGCA
>CAIRTN010000041.1 GCA_903881515.1 uncultured Rhodospirillales bacterium
CCTGCTGAAGGACCCGGATTTCCACGACGATTGCGTGGACTGGTATTACGCCCAGGAAGACGAAGGCCCGGAAGCCTAGGCATCGAGACTGTCTGCGCTGGGGCAGAGCTAAGCCTCAGAGCAGGTCGGACAGGCCTCGGATAGTCGACAGCAGCGCGGTGATCACCAACGTGGCGAGTGCTACGGGGCGGTGCACCTTGCTGTTTGCACGGTGGAAGCCCGCAGTGCCGATCCAGCCACCGACGATCATCAGCGGCAGGCCATACGCGGCCAGCAGCAGCGGCTCCTGGGTCAGCAGGCCGGAGGCGTAGGTCATCGGCAGGGCGGCCAGCGAGGCGATCGGGAAATAGGTCATCAGCGAGGAGCGCATGACCTGTGCCCGCTTCTCGAACGCCAGAAAATACAGAATCGCTGCTGGACCGGCCATGCCGGCCAACCCGTTGCAGACGCCGGATACCACGCCAGCGACCATGGCGAGGCGGGTCGAGCCTGTGCGCTCGCTGCGTGGCGGACGCCACGACGCCAGCACAGCAATGGCGACCACGATGCCCAGCATGAGCCTGATCGTCGGCTGCGGCAGCAATGTCAGCGCGGCAACTCCGAAGGGTGTGCCCAGCAACGCGCCTCCGGCAAGACGCAGCACAACCCCCCGGTCGGCACGCGGCATTTCCCGCACGCAGTCCCGCAGGCCGATCGCGGTCTGCATCACCAACACCGCCGCTACGACAATCCGTGGCGGCAGGAAGAGACTGGCGAGCGGCACTGCTGCCAGGGCGAAGCCGAAACCTGTGAAGCCGCGCAGGATGCCTGCCAGGAATATCGCAAACCCAGCACCAATCAGGGCGGTCATGCCACGCAGGCTGCCAGAATCGGCGCGAGATCAGGCATCTCAGGCGTTCCAATGGCAATAAGGCCCAGAGGCAATCCTGCCGGAGCGGGGGTGAAAGCCCAGCGCTCGGCTGCGTATTGCAGCAACTTGGCGTCACCGTTCAGAGTGACCGCTCCCTTGATCCGCAAGACGCTGGGGGGCAGGTCGGCGAGGCAGGCGCGGAGGCGGACCGGGTCAAGTGGGCCTGGAGGCACCCAAAGCGCGGTGATGAAAGGATGCGGCGTATCGGCCAGAAACCGGCTGGGCTGCGGCCGGGGAACGGGGGAGAAGCGCAGGGCATCGAGGGGGATGCTGGCCTGCGTGGTTTCCACGAGCCGCGCCTGTGGCCGGAGTTCAGCGACGGCCACGCGAGCGCCAGCCAGTTGTGCTGGGCTGGCCTGGTCGATCTTGTTGAAAATGATCAGTTCAGCGAACCCGAGTTGCCGGCGCAAGGTATCGGCAACCCAGCGGTCGGCAAGCCCGGCGGCCAGCGTCATCGCGTCTGCGAGGACAACGATTGGCTCGAGCGAAAAGCCTGGCTCCACCAGCGCCAGTTGCGCGATGCGCCAGGGATCAGCCACGCCACTGGCTTCAACAACAACATGGTCTGGCCGGTAGCCGGCCAGGGTCGCCAGTGCGTCACCGAGATCGTCGCCCATCGTGCAGCACACGCACCCGTTGGACAGCGCAATGCTGCGGCCATCCTGCGCCTCGATCAGCGCGGCATCGACGTTCAGAGCGCCGAAATCGTTGACCAGCACACCCCAGCGCTTCTGAGCGCCGCGCAGCAGGTTGTTGACGAGCGTTGTCTTGCCGGCGCCGAGAAAGCCACCAATGACGGTCAGCGGGATCATGAAGCGGCGAAGACCTGACCACCCAGGATCGTGCCGCGTACCGAGATATCCTTGATCGCCTCGGGCGCGACTTGCAGCGGATCGTCCGCAAGCACTGCGCAATCGGCGAATTTTCCGATATCGAGACTGCCGATCTTGTGATCCAGCTTCAGCGTCCAGGCGGCGCCCAAGGTGACGGCGTGCAGGGCCTGGGCTTGGGTGATGCGTTCGGGCGGGCCGAGCACGCGGTCGGATGGCGTCAACCGGTTAACGGCGCACCACATGGTGAATAGCGGATTCACCGGTGTGACCGGGGTATCGGAGTGAATCGCTAGTGGCACACCGCAGGCGAGCGCGGTGGCGCAGGCGTCCAGGCGCTGGGCGCGGCTCGGGCCCATGGTGATCGCGGCATGCTGATCGCCCCAATAGTAGATGTGGTTGGCAAACAGGTTGACGCACATGCCGTTGGCCGCCATGCGGCGGAAGATTGCTTCGTCAGCCATCTGACAATGCTGCAGGGTGTGACGATGATCGGGGCGCGGATGGGCGGCAATCGCGCGGCCGACCATTTCGGTGGCGAGTTCGCTCGCCTCGTCGCCATTGGTGTGGATATGCAATTGCACCCCGGCGCGATGGTAAGCCTCGACGATGGCACCGAGTTCGGCGGGGGCGACGTACCAGAGCCCGTTGGCGGCACCGTTGTGATACCCGGGCCAGCGCAGCCGCGCGGTAAAGCCTTGGATCGAGCCGTCGACCACAAGCTTGACCATACCGAAATGTAGTTTGTCGGTGGATTGGCTGCGAAGTTGGCTGATGAGGGCGATGCCGTCAGTAAGCGAATATTCGCGCGCTCGCATCGCCGGCACCAAGCGGATCGGGAAATCTGCCTCGGCCGTCGCGCCACGCAGGGCGGTGAGGTTGGTCTCGGTCAGGGCGTTGGCAAGGTCGGTTGAGGTTGTTACCCCGACACGACGCGCGATGGCGCCATAGGCACGAAGGCCGGGCACGTCGAGCGCGCGCAGCAGGCCGGCGTCGCCGACCGTCCGGGCAGCACGGCCCATCACCGCCGGGCCTTGCAGTTCACCCGTCAGATTGCCAGCGGCATCGCGTAGCAGGCCGTCAATATTGGAATCACGTGAGAAGCCGCAGCGTTCAAGGACCGCCGAATTGACGTTGTAGATGTGCCCGGAGACGTGGGCGACGATGATCGGACGCGTCGCGGAGACGCTGTCGAGATCGGCGACGGTCATCCGAGGACCGTCGAAATAAATCGGATCGAAGCCCCAGGCGATAAGAGGCTGGGCTGGGTCGACGAGTGCAGCTTCGTGACGCCGCAGGTCGGCGGTCACGGCGGCGATGCTACGCAGGCCTGCATGGTGCGCGCCATCGGGTGCGGTGCGCGGGTAATAGCCCGCATACGGGGCACGCCACATCTGGCCATCGATGGCGTGCCCGTGGCCTTCGACGAAGCCCGGGGTCATGACGCTGTCCGCGAAGCGGTCATCGATCACCGCCGGACCAAACTGGCTGGCGATGCTGGCATCGCCGACGCCGATGATGCGCCCGTCCCTAACGGCCAGATGCGTCGCGAGCGGAATGGAGCAGTTCATAGTCACAATACGGCGGGCGACGAAAACGGTCGTGCTCATGGCGGTCCTCGATTGTGTGACACTAGTTTCGGCGCGAGCATGCGGCTGTGCAACCCGCTCAGGGCTTTAGGTCATGAATGCCTCGATGACAGAACGACGCGGATGCGCGGTCCCGGTGTTCATCACCGACGCCGCGCCAGCTGCGAGCCCCCAGCGGAGTGTACACTCATCGCTCTCGCCACGTGCCAGCGCCCAGGTCATCGCTGCACAGAAACAATCACCTGCGCCAACCGCGCCGCGGGCCTGAACCGCGATGGCGGGAAGGCGCAGAAGGCCTCCAGATGTTGCGAGCAATGCCCCTTCGGCGCCCAGGGACACGGCGATCCTCTCCGCAGCGCCACTGTCCAGCAAATTGCGTACCGCCTGATCCTGGGCGGCCTCGTCCGGCAATTTCTTGCCCACGAGGGTTTCTAGTTCCCGCAACGACGGTTTGATCAATGCCAGGCCGGAACCCAAAGCTGCCCCCAGCCCGGGACCGGACGTATCGATGACGACTCTTGCGCCACGCGCGGCGGCGGCGCGGGCCAGACTGGCATATGTATCCGCCGGTGCTCCCCGCGGCAGGCTGCCGCTGAGGACCAGCCAGTCAGCCTGCTCCTCAATAAGCGCTGTCGCACAGGCGGCAAGCTCGGCAGCCGTGACAAGTGGACCTTCGGGTACGAAGCGATATTCGGTCGCCGTGGAAATGTCGTGCACGGTGGTGCAGATGCGTGTCGAGCCATTGACCGGGATCCCGCGCGCGGGCACGCCCTCGGCGGCCAGAAGTTCGAGCAGATGACTGCCGGTTACGCCACCGGTGAGCACAATGGCGCGTGTCTCGACTCCAAGCTCGCGCAGCACCCGCGCCACGTTCACGCCGCCGCCGCCAGGATCATGGGTCTCGTTCCGTGTACGGATTTTATGTCCGGGGATCACCGAGTCGGCTTCGCAGGCGACGTCGACGGCGGGATTGAGTGTAAGGGTGACGATGCGCGACATGCGGCGCAGAATGGACCGAACCCGTCAGTGAGGATACACCGTGCGCGCGAAACTGGTCATGCTTCCACCGCAAACCGACATCTATCGCGCATGGGCTTCGCGCCTCGTGAGCGAATTGCCAGGACTCAAAGTTGTGGTCGCCGAGGATACCTATGCGGCAAAAGCAGCGGTCCGGGATGCGGACGCAATCTTCGGCTACTTAAGCCGCGAAGTTCTGTGTGAGACGCGAAACCTGAAACTGCTCCAGGCGCCACAGGCGGCACCGCCGGCGGGGTTCTATTTTGCCGAGTTGGTCGCACATCCCGCGGTCGTGACCAATTTTCGTGAAATCTTCAACGACCACATCGGCGCGCATATCATGGCATTCGTGCTGGCGTTCGCGCGTGGGCTCGATCGCTATCTTCCACAACAGTCCCAGAGTCTTTGGGCCAAGCCGGCGGAGGACCACGGCGTGGTGCATCTGCCGGACGCAACGATGTTAATTGTCGGATTAGGCGGGATCGGCGCCGAGGCGGCTCGGCTTGCGGCAGCCTTCGGCATGACCGTGATTGCCACCGATGTGCGCCGCACCGATGTCCCGCCTGGGGTCAGCGAGTTGCACAAAGCCGACGCGCTTGATGAACTGCTGCCGCGCGCTGATTTTGTCGTGCTGACAGTGCCGCACACGCCTGCGACCGAAGGGTTTTTCGATCGCGCGCGCTTTGCCCACATGAAAAAAACGGCCTTCTTCATCAATATTGGCCGGGGCATGACGACACGGCTTGACGATCTGGTCGCCACCTTGCGCGAGGGGGGTATCTCCGGCGCCGCGCTCGATGTGTTCGAGATAGAACCACTGCCGCAGGATCATCCGCTGTGGACGATGCCCGGCGTCATGATCACACCGCACATGGCCGGTTATGGTCCGCACCTGTGGGAGCGGCGCTATGAAATTTTGCGCGATAATTGCGCCGCACTGATGACAGGCGGACCGTTCCGCAACCAGGTGGACAAGGCGAATTGGTTCTGAGATACGACGTTCATGTCTGAAATCGTGCTGACACCACCGTACCGGCTCGACAGCGCGACCGCGCCTGGCTTCGAAGCCACTTCACTGGCGAACATCGCGGGGAGCGAGCGGGCGCTGATTGATTTCTCGGCTGTAGATTTCGTCAGCAGTGCCGGGCTGCGCGGCATTCTGATGGTTGCCAAGCGCCTGCGGTCGAAGGGCGGGCGGCTGGCTGTTTGCGGTCTCCGGCCGGCGGTGGCGGAGGTTTTTGCCATCAGCGGCTTCAGTGCCATCCTCGATATCCACCCAACCCGCGATCAGGCTCTGGCCGCACTGCGGCAATGAATGCCGATATCGGCGAAGCTCTGGTCGTTTTTATCGGCGGGATGGGGCTGTTCCTGAGCGCTGTCGCTGGGCTTGGCACACGGATGCTGCAGCTTGGTGGGCGCCGGTTGCGGTTGACCATTGCATCGCAAACCCGTCACCCAGCGGTGCTGGCCGCAATTGCAACCGGCATCGGCGCATTGGTGCAAAGCGGGCGGGGTATCTCGGCGATTATCGGAGGTTTGACGACCGCTGGAATTCTGGCTGAGCGCTCAGCTATGCCGATGTTGTTATGGGCAAATCTCGGCACCTCGGCTCTCGTCCTGGTCGCATCAATCGATCTGCGGTTGCTCGGACTGTTCCTGATCGGCATCGCCGGCACTTGGCTGTACCTGGACCGCAATGCGACGGATGGGCGCCGCATGCTGCTGGAAGCAGTGTTCGCGCTTGCATTGCTGTTTCTGGGCATCGGGCTGATGCACACTGCCGGCGAAGCCTTGGAAAAAGTGACTTTGCTGCATTCGGCCTTGCAGAAGGTCACGACGCAGTCTTGGCAGGTTGCCGCTTCATCTGGCCTGCTGTCGCTGGCGATGGGTACCATAGGAGCGATCATCGTCCAGTCTTCGTCAGGCATAACAGTCTTGGCCATGGCCGCAACGCAGTCGGGTCTGCTGAACGAAAACTCCGCCGTCATGGTCGTGCTGGGGGCGACGTTGGGCAGCGGGTAATTACCCACCCCCTTGCCATGGACTCCAATCTCTGAATCCATGGGGCATGGATCGCATTGATTTGCAGCGCCTGAGCCGGGAAGAACTGATCGAGCTTGTGCTCGCGCTTCAGGGTCCCGCTAAAACGTCGCGCA
>CAIRTN010000042.1 GCA_903881515.1 uncultured Rhodospirillales bacterium
ACGCCATCCTGCCACCACTGCGAAAACGAAGCAGCTTGCGCTATCTCAAGCAACTCCGAAAGAGACTCCGATCAAACCCGAGACGACGAAAATGCCACGAGGCTCAGCTCAGATATGCTTGAGTTCGCGCCTATGGGGCTTTGCCTTGGCCTTACTTTTTTCAGCTGCCTGCAAGAGGCCGCCTCTGACTCGCTGGGCGGACGTCTCAAACGGCTGCCGGGCGGCGTGTGTTGAAATAATAAAAATGTAATGGACTCTGCTTGATCATAGAATTTACATAATGTCCCTGGGGCAAGGCGGTCGCACCGCCATGGGCCGCCCCGAGGAGCACCGCCGATGCAGCGTCGCGCTTTGCTTGCCAGCCTTGCCACCGCCGGTCTTGCCGCACCCGCGATTGTGCGGGCTCGGGGGGTTAATACCCTGCGCTATATCCCGCCGGTCGATCTGTCGATCCTTGACCCGCATTTCAGTTCGGCCTGGGTTACCCGCAATCACGCTTACATGGTGTTCGATGCGCTCTATGGGCAGAACGGCCGGTTCGAGCCGTCGCCGCAGATGGCCGAGGGCCATACGGTGGAGGCAGACGGACTGCTGTGGCGGATCCGTCTGCGCGAAGGGCTGCTGTGGCATGATCTGACGCCGGTGCTGGCGCGGGATTGTGTCGCGTCGATCCGCCGCTGGGCGGCGCGGGACGGCTATGGCAACACGCTGCTGGGCGCGACGGCGGAGTTGTCGGCGTCCGATGATCGCACCATTCAGTTCCGGTTGCGCAAACCGTTTCCCGGGCTGATCGCGGCGCTGAGCAAGGTGCCGACATATGCCTGTCTGATGATGCCCGAGCGGCTGGCGCTGACCGATCCGTTCAAGGCGGTGCCGGAGATCATTGGCAGCGGGCCTTACAAATTCCTGGCCGGTGAGCGGGTGCCGGGCGCGCACAACGCCTATGCCCGGTTTGCGCAGTATCTGCCACGCGCCAGCGGTACGCCGGAATGGACCGCCGGGCCGAAGGTTGCGCATTTCGACCGGGTGGAATGGACCACGATGCCCGATGCCGCGACCGCGGCGGCGGCGCTGTCGCGCGGCGAGCAGGATTGGTGGGATTCGCCGGCGCTCGATCTGGTGCCACTGTTGAAGAAGCGCAGCGACGTTTCGGTGCGCGTCACTGATGCCGGCGGCGGGGTGGTGCTGCTGCGGCCGAATTGTCTGCAGCCGCCGTTCGACAATCCGGCGTTGCGCCGGGCGCTGCTGGCCGCGACCGATCAGGCTGTGTGCATGCAGGGTGTGTCCGACGATCCAGCTATGACGCATGTACCGCTGGGGGTGTTCGCGCCGGGCACGCCGATGGCGAGTGCCGCCGGGCTTGAGGTGTTCACCGCCCCCCGCGACCTCGACCGTGTGCGCCGGATGGTGGCTGAATCCGGCTACAAGGGTGAGCGCGTTGTGTTGGTGTCGGCGACCGATTATCCGGCAATGCGGGCGGTGGGCGACATTACCGCCGACGTGTTGCAGCGCGTCGGCATGAATGTCGATTACGTTGTGTCCGACTGGGGCACGGTGTTGCAGCGGCGGGCAAAGACCGAGCCGGTGGAGAAGGGCGGCTGGAGCCTTTACGTCAATCTCCAGGCCGGGCTCGACTGGCTCAATCCCGCTACCCATCCCTCGCTGCGCGGAATCGGCACCGGGCCAGGTTCGGCGCCGGGCTGGCCGACCAGTGTGGCGCTGGAAGCGCTGCGGCTGGAGTATTTCGACGCGCCCGATCTTGCGGCACAGCAGGCGATCAGCGCGCGGGTGCAGCAGCAAGCGCTGATCGATGTGCCGTTCGTGCCGGTGGGGCAGTATTTCCAGCCCACCGCTTATCGGGGCGATCTGACCGGCGTGCTCGACGGTTTCGCCACGTTCTGGAATATCAGGCGCAAGTGCTGAGATGCCGCAGGACGGTTCGCCGAGGCGCGATTTCGGCATCACGCTGAGTGCTTTGCGCACTTTCATCGCCGTGGTGGAGCAAGGCAGTTTTTCGCGCGCCGCGGTGGCGCTGGGGGTGAGCCAGCCCAGCGTGTCGGTGCAGCTCAACAGCCTGGAGCGGGCGTGCCGGGTGCTGCTGCTGCATCGCCGGCCGCGGCTGGAACTGACCGATGCCGGGCGCGATCTACTGGTGCGGGCGCGGCTGATTGTCAGCCGGCTGGCGGAGTTCGAGCGCTCGGTGGACGATTTGCATGCGTTGCAGCAGGGGCATCTATTGGTCGGGTTGTCCGGGCCGCATGTGGCGCTGCGTCTGATCGCCGGATTTGTCGAGCAGCATCCGGCGATCACCCTGGCGACGCGGGTCGGCAACAGTGCGATGTTGCTGGAGGATATCGCGCAGTGCCGCATCGATGTTGGCATCGTCGCCCTCGGTGCGCCGTCGGGCGGGCTGTGGTGCCGGCGGCTTATGGGGCTGGAGCTTGCGCTGTGTGTGCCGCGCGGGCACGCAATGGCCGGACGCAAGCGGGTCGCGCCAGAGGATTTCGTTGATCTGCCCTATATCCGTCGCGAGGCGGGTTCGGTGACGCGAGAGACGGCGGAGCGGGTCTTCGGGTTGGCTGCACCGGTGGCGCGGCTGGAGATCACCGGGCGTGAGGCGATGAAGGAGGCGATCGTCGCCGGGCTTGGCGTTGGTGTGCTGTTCGCGCACGAGGCCGATGGCGACGACCGGCTGGCGGTGATCCCGATCGCCGGGGGCGAGGAGAGTGCGGCGATCTATGCCGTGGCGTTGGAGGAATCGCGCGACATCCCGGTCGTCGGCGCCTTCCTCGCGCATTTGCAAACATGGAGTGCCCAATGAGCCAGCCCGCCGCACAGTCGGAGAGCGACACCAACCTGACTTCGCGCCGGGCCGCCTGGCAGGCGCGGGCGCTGGACGCGGCGACGCGGGCGCTGCTGGCGCGCGACGAGGCGCATTTCCTGCGCCAGTCGGTGTCGACCCCATGCCTGAACGTGATCGCCAAGGCGGAGGGGATCTGGATCGAGGATGTGGCCGGCCGACGCTACATGGATTTTCACGGCAATAATGTGCACCACATCGGCTACGGCCATCCGCGGCTGAAGCAGGCGATCGCCGATCAGATGGACGCGCTGCCGTTCGCGCCGCGGCGCTATGCCTGCGAACCGGTCGCGGCACTGGCGGAGAAGCTGGCGGCGATCGCGCCGGGCGGGCTGTCGAAGCTGCTGCTGACCACTGGCGGGTCGGATGCCAACGAGGTGGCGATCAAGCTGGCGCGCACCGCGACCGGTCGGCACAAGACGATTTCGTTCTGGGACGCGTTCCATGGCGCAGGCGTCGGCGCGGCGGCATTGTCGGGGGAGGCGCTGTTCCGCTCCGGGCCGGCGGCACCACTGGTGGCCGGCGCGCAGCATGTGCCGCCATTTGCCTGCTATCGCTGCCCCTACGGCTATCCCTGCGACGCGATGGGACGGCCGAAGCTGGAACTTTGCAACACGCAATGCGCGCGGATGGTCGACTACGTGTTGTCGCGCGAGGGCGATGTTGCTGCGGTGATTGCCGAGCCGGCGCGGGCGGTGCCGTATCTGCCGCCGCCGGGGTTCTGGCGCATGGTGCGCGAGGCTTGTGACCGGCACGGCGCGTTGCTGATCTTTGATGAGATTCCGACAGGCCTGGGCAAGACCGGGCGGATGTTCGCCTGCGAGCATGACGGCGTGGTGCCGGACATGCTGGTGCTGGGCAAGGCGTTGGGCGGCGGCATCCTGCCGATCGCCGCGGTGCTGGCGCGGCCAGAGCTGGATGTCGGCGAGGCCTGGGCATTTGGGCACTACACGCACGAGAAGAACCCAGTGACGGCGCGTGCCGCGCTGACCACGATCGAGATCATCGAGGACGAGGGGTTGGTCGATAACGCTGCCCGCGTCGGCGCGCGGGCGCTGGAGCGGCTAGATGGCTGGCGCGACCGGTTCGGCTGTGTGGGTGACGTGCGCGGGCGCGGGCTGCTGATCGGCGTCGAACTGGTGAAAAGTTGCGAGGGGAGAGAGCCTGATGCGGATCTGGCCGAGGCGGTGATGTATACCGCGCTCGATCGCGGCGTGTCGTTCAAGACCACGATGGGCAATGTGCTGACGCTGACCCCGCCGTTGACCTTGAGTGCGGCCGAGATGGATGACGCGCTGAGCCGGCTGGAAGCGGCGATGCAGGACGCGCTGGCCAGGTGAGCCCACGACCCGGCTTCGATGCGGAGCGACTGCGGCGGATCGGCACGGTGCTGCGCGAGGATATCGAACGTGGGTTGCTGCCGGGCGCGGTCATCCTGCTGTGCCGCGCCGGTCGGCTGGCGGAGCGGCTGGTGCTCGGCACGCTGGGTCCGGCTGGGGCGGCGCCGATGCGGGCGGATGCGCTGTTTCGCATCTACTCGATGACCAAGCCGCTGACCTCAGTGGCGGTTCTGATGCTGATGGAGCAGGGCGGGCTGTCGCTGACCGACCCTGTGGCCGACTATCTGCCGGGGTTCGCGCAGATGCGGGTGGCGCGGGGTGATCGGCTGGTCGCCGCGAAGCGGGCGATCACGCTGTATGACCTGCTGACGCGCCACTCCGGCTTCACCTATGGCGAGCGCTCAAGCGTTGCGCCGATCCGCGAGGCGCATCTGCGCGTCGGGTTGGCCGCCTGCCCGCGCGACATTGCGCCGGAGGATTTCTGCGCTGGCCTCGCCGCGGCGCCACTGTTGCATCAGCCCGGCACGGCCTGGGAATACGGCCCGTCCACCGATGTGCTGGGGTTGGTTGTCGAGCGAGTCACTGGGCAGCGCTTGAGCGCTTTTCTGGCGGAACGCCTGTTCGCGCCGCTGGGGATGGCTGATACCGTTTTCAGCGTTGCGGCCGAAGACCTGCCGCGCCTTGCAGAGCCGTTTGCCGGGACGGAAACGCTGTTCGATGCAAGCCGCCCGCCGCAGCTGGATGCTGGTGGGGCCGGCGCGCTGTCCACCGCTGGCGATTATTTACGCTTCGCCGAAATGCTGCGCGGGGGCGGGCGAGGCCTGCTGTCGCCCGCTTCACTGCGGTTGATGCTGTCCGACCATCTCGGCGGTGATGACACACCCGGCCAGGCCGCCTTCCAGTCGCCCGGCTACGGCTACGGCTTCGGCCTCGGCGTCGGGGTGCGGCTGGCCGATGGCGGCGCTGCGGTGCCGGGCTCGGCGGGGGAATTCTTCTGGCCCGGCACCGCCGGAACCACCTTCTTCGTCGACCCCGCCCGGCAACTCAGCGTCGTGTTCATGGCCCAGGCCCCCGGCCAGGTGCGGCTGCGCTATCGCCGGTTGGTAAGGCAGTTGGTCTACCGGGCGCTCGACGCCACCCCCACGCTTCAGGAACACGATCCATGAGCCTGCACGACGCCCTCGCCCTCGCCCAGCAGGAGGCGCAGCGCAGCATCGACGCGCTGGCCGCCCTGGTCCGCATCCCCAGCCTCACCGGCGAGGAAGCCGCGGGGCAACTGCATATCGCAGACCTGTTGCGCGGCCTCGGCGCTGAGGTCGACATCACCGAGCCCGATGTCGCCGCGATGTTCGAGGCCTTCCCGCATATCGCGCAGTATCCGACGCATTGGCAGCACGACTTGATCCTGCCCTATGCCGACCTGCCCACCGCCCCGGCGCTGGAGGCCAGTGGATTGGCCGATGTGCTGAATTACCGCGGCCGGCCGAACGTGGTCGGCGTGCTGAAAGGGAGCGGCGGTGGCCGCTCGCTGATCCTGAACGGCCATATCGATACTGTCACCATCGAACCAAGCGAGGCCTGGACGCGCGATCCGCACTGCGCGGAGATCGAGGCCGGGCGGATGTATGGTCGCGGCACGTCAGACATGAAGGGCGGGCTGATGGCCGCGCTGATGGCGCTGCGTTTTCTGCGCGAGGCCGGCGTTATCTTGCAGGGCGATGTCATTGTGCAATCGGTGGTTAACGAAGAGCACGCCGGTAACGGCACGCTCGATCTGGTCCGCCGCGGCATCACGGCCGACGCCGCCATCGTGCTGGAACCCACGGAGAACCAAGTGTTCGTCAGCCATCCCGGTGGTCTCTACTGGCAGGTCGCTGTGCCGGGTATCCCCCGCTCGCCCGGGGCCCGCTGGCAGGGCGACACGCAGGATGGCGTCAGCGCCATCGAGCGCTTGCCCGGGGTGATCGATGCCCTGCTGGAGATCGAGCGCGATTACAACCAGATCCGCTTCAACGACCTGCTGGAACAGGGCCAGGCCACGTTCTCCCTGGTGATGGGCAAGATCGCCGGCGGGCACTACGAGACTGTCACCGCCGGTGACCTGCTGCTGAAGGGCGGCGCCTATTTCTCCGGCCGGATCGGCTCGGTGCAGGACGTGATGCAGCGTTTCCGCAGCGCCATCGCTAGTGCCAACAAGCGCGACCGCTTCCTGCGCTGCGAGCCGGTCGCCGTCTCCTTCCTGCATCACGACGATGCGACCCGTCAGCCGCCCGACATCGCGGTGGCCGCCGGCATGGCCGCCACCCTCGGCCATCGCGGCGGCGACGGCACCGTGCGGCACGGCCCGTTCTGCTGCGACATGCGCCATCTGGTGAACCAGGGCGGCATCCCCGGCATCATCTTCGGCCCCGGCACCATCTCCCAAGCGCATAAGCCCGACGAATACATCGAGGTCGCAGAATACCTCGCCGCCATCGGCCATCTCATCGCGTTCATCCACGACTGGTGCAACACCCCATCCGGGAGCCAGGCATGAGACGCCGCAGCCTGCTCGCCAGCCTCGCCGCCGCCCCGCTCGCCGCCCCACGCCTCGCCGCGGCGCAGGACAGCCGGGTGCTCAAATTCGTGCCGCAGGCCGATCTCACCCTGCTCGACCCGCACGCCAATGGCGGCTTCGTGACCCGCAATCACGCGATGATGGTCTACGACACGCTCTACGGCATCGACAGCAGTTTCACCGCCCGCCCGCAGATGGTCGCCGGCCACAGCGTCGAGGCCGACGGCAAGGACTGGACGCTGACCCTGCGTGAGGGCTTGCGCTTCCATGACGGCGAACCCGTGCGCGGCGAGGATGCCGTCGCCAGCCTGCGCCGATGGGGCGCACGCGATTCCTTCGGTCAGGCGCTGCTCGCCGCCACCGACGAGATGTCCGCGCCCGCCGATCGGACTATCCGCATCCGCCTCAAGCGTGCCTTCCCGTTGCCCGACGCGCTGGGCAAGCTCGGCGGCTATGTGGCCTTCATCATGCCCACCCGGCTGGCCAGCGGCGATCCGAACAAAGCGGTGACCGAGATCACTGGCTCCGGCCCATACCGCTACGCCGCCGCTGAGCGCGTCTCCGGCTCGCGCAACGTCTACACCCGCTTCGACGGCTATTTCCCCCGTGCGGACGGTGTGGCCGATGTCATGGCCGGCCCGAAGCTGGTGCATTTTGACCGTGTGGAGTGGCACACCATCCCCGACGCGGCCACCGCCGCCGCAGCGCTGCAGGCCGGCGAGGTCGATTGGTGGGAACAGCCGACCCCCGATCTGCTGCCGCTTCTGCGCAAGAACGCGGGCCTGACGGTCGAAAGCATCGACACCATCGGCAATTACGCCTTCATCCGACCCAATCACCTGCAGCCGCCGTTCAACAACCCGGCGCTGCGCCGCGCCGTGCTGGGCGCCATCGACCAGGCCGATTTCATGACCGCCGCCGCCGGCACCGATCCGGCGATGTGGCACGACAAGGTTGGCTTCTTCCTGCCCGGTGGCCCGATGGCCAGCGACGCCGGCATGCAGGCGCTCACCGGACCACGCAACCTAGAGGCAGCCCGCCGCGCTGTTGCGGCTGCCGGTTACAACGGTGAGCGCCTGTTGTTGCTCGCCCCCACCGATTTCCCGACGATCTCGGCGATGAGCGAGGTCGCCGGCGATCTGTTCCGCAAGCTCGGCCTGAACGTCGACTACACCTCGCTCGACTGGGGATCGGCGGTGAAGCGGATCAATTCGCAGGAGCCGCTCGACAAGGGCGGCTGGAGTGCGATCTGCACCTACACCGCCGGCATCAACACCCTGAACCCCGCGGTGCACGCCTATCTGCGTGGCGCAGGACCGAAGGGCCAATGGGGTTGGCCGGACAGCCCGGGCATCGAGGCGATGCGTACCGAGTGGTTCGCCGGCGTCAGCGGCGCGGCCGAGCACGAACTCGGCGCCCGGATGCAGACCCAGGCGTTCCAGGATGTACCCTACATGCCGACGGGCATCTTCCTGCAACCCACCGCATACAGGAAGTCGCTGGTCGGGTTGCAGAAGATGTTCGCACTGTTCTACGGCGTGCGCCGGGTTTGAGCCAAAGGGCCAGGGGGCAGTGCTCCCTGGCCCGCTCAGGCTAGGTCCCCGGGCGGGAAACCTCGGTTTCCTTGCAGGTGATGAACTCCAGTAGCGCCGGCACGCCCTTCTGGGTCTGCTCGATGCCGCGCAGGATCGCCGCCTTGATGTCGTTCGGATCGGTCACCCGTTCGCCATAGCCGCCGAAGGCGCGGGCCATTGCCGCGTAGTCGCCGGAGATGTCGGTGGAGCGGTATTTCTCGGTCGAGACCTGCATGATCTTCAGCTCGATCGCCATCGAGAAGTTGTTCATCAGGATCGACAGGATGGGGATGCGCTCGCGCACCGCGGTTTCGAAGTCCATGCCGGTAAAGCCGATCGCGGCATCGCCCCAGACGTTGATGCAGAGCTTGTCGGGTTTGGCCAGCTTCGCGCCCATGGCAAGGCCGAGGCCGTAGCCAAGCTGGGTGGTTTTGCCCCAGCCGATATAGGACAGCGGCGCGGTCGACTTCCAGAATGGGGAAAGCTGGTCGCGCGGGCTGCCGGCGTCGTGGGTGATGATGGTGTTGGCGACATCGACGGTGTGCAGCAGTTCCCAGATCACCCGGTACGGGCTGATCGGGGTGTCACCGCTGGTCAGCTTCGGCAGCCATTTCTCCATCCAGCCAGCGTTGATCGCGGCGATCTCGGCGGCGACGTTGGTGGCGTCACGCGGGGCGGTCACCGTTTTGCCGATCTCGGCCAGCAGGGCATCCAGCGTCAGCCCGGCATCGCCGATCAGGCCGATGTTGGCGCGCACATCCTTGTTCAGATGCGCGGGATCGACGGTGGAATGGATGATCGTCGCGCCCTTCGGGATCGCGACGGCGAAGCTGCTTTCGGTGAAGCTGCAGCCGACGCCGAGGATCACGTCGGCGGCGGCGAGGAAGTGCGGCACCTGGCGCGGCATCGCCACGCCGCCGGCGCCGAGCGACAGCGGATGTGTTTCGGGGAAGGAGCTTTTGCCGCCCAGGCTGGTGACCACCGGGATCGCCAGCAATTCAGCCAGCGCTTTCAGCTGCGGCCAGGCGCGGGCGTAGTGGATGCCCTGGCCAGCGTAGAGCACCGGGCGTTTGGCGGCGATCAGGGCGGCGGCGGCGTCCTTCACATGCACCGGGTCGGGGCCGTAGCGGGTGGCCATCACCGGGATGTAGTCCAGCGGCTCAGGCACCTCCTCGCCCCACATATCGGCGGGGATCTCGACCACCACGGGTCCGCCGCGGCCGTTGCGCAGCTTGGTGAAGGCGCGGCGGAAGATGTTGCAGACTTCGGCGGCGATGTTGATTGGTTCGGTCGATTTCGCCACCGAGCGCATGGAGTAGGAGGAGTTGAAGTTCGGATCGATATGCGCGAGGCGCCGTGCGTAGCCCATCGGCAGCACCAGCACCGGCACCGACTCGCCGTAGCACTGCGCCACGCCGCCGATGGCGTTTTCGGCGCCCGGGCCGTGCTGCATGCAGAACGCGCCGATGGTCTGACCCGAGGTGACGCGCGAAATGGCGTCGGCCATATGCAGGCCGATGCGTTCCTGGCGCACGATCACCGGGCGGATATCCGTCGCGGCGGCATGTTCGATCAGGTGATTGACCGGATAGGCGCAGAGGATCTCGATCCCCTCGCGCTTCATGATTTCCGCGATTGCGTCACCGAGTTTCATGTATTGCTCCTCCCAGAGCTCGACTATTAGGGGGAAGCCTAAGCGCGCGTCCGCGGGCTGGCAATCAGGTGCCGGGAACGATCGCCACGCCCAGCGGGTCTAGCCCCACCGCTATGCGCATGCCTGCCCGCAGCGGAGTGGTGACATCGGGGCTGACCGCGAACAGGTCGTCGGCCAGGCCGTCGAGCCGGAGGTCGTATTCCATGTGACTGCCGAGGTAGGAGGCTTTGATCACCTCGGCGGAAAGCGGGCCGTTGCCCAGTTGGAAGGCCTGCGGGCGGATCGCGACCAGCACGTTGCCGCTGCCGGGCAGGGTCATGGGGGCGGTGCCGGCGCCGAGGCGCAGGCCTTGGGGCGTGACGGTGGCGTTGACCAGGTTGGCGTCGCCGATGAAGTCGGCGATGAAGCGGCTGGCGGGGCGTTCGTAGAGGTCGCGGGGGGCGGCGTCTTGCGCGA
>CAIRTN010000043.1 GCA_903881515.1 uncultured Rhodospirillales bacterium
CGGGCATCAGGCCGGCGAGGATGCGCAGCAGGGTGGATTTGCCGCAGCCGGAGGGGCCGACGATGGCGACGAATTCGCCCTCGGCAATGGCGAGGTCGATCGATTCCAGCGCGACGGTGCTGTTGCCATAACGCTTGGTCAGATGATGGGTGGCGATCAGTTCGCGCGGTTGGGTGGCCGTTTCGGTCACTCTGGTTGGGTCTCCTCCGGTTTGTTCCGCTGTAGCAGGACGACGGAAAAAAGCCAGAAGAGAAGGGTGGCGCGACGCGGTGGCCACCTGCACTGTGCCGGCACATTCAGTGAGGAGGCAGGAATGGCCGGGGTTCTGGCGGGCAAGATCGCGATCGTGACCGGGGCGGGTCAGGGGATCGGACGGGCGACGGCGCAGCTGTTCGCGCGCGAGGGGGCGGTGGTGGTGATCGCGACGCAAACCCAGGCGCATGGCGAGGAGACCTTGCGGCTGATCACTGCCGAGGGCGGCCAGGCGCTGCTGCGGATTGTCGATCTGGCGGACCATGACGCGGCGCGGGCGATGGTGGACGAGGTGGCGGCGGCCTGCGGCGGGCTAGACATCATGGTGCACAACGCCGCGGCGTTCGGGCGGATGACGATCGAGGGGATGGACCACGCCACGCTGGACCGGCTGTTCAACCTGAACGTCAAGGCGTGCTTCACCCTGACGCAGGCGGCGTTGCCGCATCTGCGCAAGCGGGGCGGCGGACGGATCATCATCACCTCGTCGGTGACTGGGCCGAAGGTCTCGATGCCGGGGTCGGGGGCGTATGCCACCAGCAAGGCAGCGGTGACCGGGTTCATCCATACCGCGGCGATCGAACTGGCGGCGGACAACATCACGGTGAACGGGATCGAGCCGGGCTATATCGACACGCCGGCGCTGGCGGGTCTCAAGGCGCGCTACGGGGCGGAGAACATCGCCAAGTTCATTCCGGCCAAGCGGCTGGGCCGGCCGGAGGAGATTGCCGGGCCGATGCTGTTCCTGGCCAGCGACTGGTCGAGCTACGTCACCGGGGAGACGATTGTGGTGGATGGCGGGGCTAGGCTGCCGGAGAGCCCGGTGTTCGCGGGCTGAGCCAGGCCACGGCGCGGCGGGCGGCAGCCAGGGACGCGGCCTGGGTTTCGTAGCGGGCGGCGGCGTAATAGCTGACGGGGGTCCAGGCGCCGGCATCTTCGGCGTCGCGGCGGAATTCCTCGAAGCCGTGGCTGCCGTCGGGGCGGCGGAAGAGGTCGACGCAGCGATTGGCTTCGTCGTTTTCGAGCGAGGCGAGGACCAGGACATCGCGGGGCAGGCGGGGCATGGTTGGGGTTTCACAGAGTACGGGTTGGCAGCAAGGGGAGCGCGGCGATGGAACTCAAGGGCGCGGTGGCGTTGGTGACGGGCGGGAATGGTGGGCTGGGGCAGGTGATCTGTCATGCGCTGGCCCGCGAGGGGGTGCATGTGGCGGTGATGTATGCGCGCAGCCGGGAGCAGGCGGAGGGGGTGGCGGCGGAACTTGCCGCGAGGTACGGCGTGCAGGCGGCGGCGTTTGGCTGCGACATCACCGATGGGGCGGCGATTGCCGGGTTGGTCGGCGCGGTGATGGCCAGGTTCGGGCGGATCGACATCCTGGTGAACGATGCGGCGTTCAACAAGGCGGTGCCGTTCGCCGATCTGGACGGGCTGAGCGATGAGGTGTGGGACACCATCATGGCGGTGAACCTGACCGGGCCGATGCGGCTGAGCAAGGCAGTGGCGCCGGTGATGAAAGCGCAGGGGCGGGGGCGGATGGTGAATATCGCCTCGGTGGCGGGGCTGCATCCGACCGGGTCTTCGATCGCGTACGCGGTGGGCAAGGCGGGGCTGATCCATCTGACGCGGTGCCTGGCGGTGGCGCTGGCGCCGGAGGTGCTGGTGAATTGTGTGGCGCCGGGGCTGCTGGAGGGGACGCGGGCGACGGCGAATTTGCGCGCCGAGCAGATCGAGCGGTCGGCTTCGACGTCGCTGTTGAAAAAAGCGGCGGACAAAGAGGATTGCGCGGAGATGGTGGTGACGATGTGCCGGACGGAAACGATGACCGGGCAGACGGTGGTGATCGATGCGGGCCGGGTGTTTCATTAGTGGCGATATCGTAATAAAAATGTGAGCCGAGGGAGTAAATGGAGGAGCGCTAGTTTTCGGCGGCCTTTTGAGAAGCAATATCAACCTGCATGCCACCTGACTCATAATGAGACTTGGCGACGCGGGACGGAATGCGATGCACCCTGGCGAGCATTGGGATGTTCGTCATCGCCGCTGCATTGCCGGTGCGTGCTGATTTCCGAGTAGCCGATCTGCGTCAGCTTTCCAGGCCCAGTCCGGATGCGAACCAGGCTCGGTGTCTGTTGGCCCTGGCGATGATCTATGATGGCGGCTCGCGCAGTGATGCGGCGTGGGTAGGTGGCGTTGGCCTTCAGATCGTGCGGGATTGGGTGATGCGGTTCAACACCGCCGGGCCGGCAGGGCTGATCGACCGCAAGGCGCCGGGACCATCGCGGTGGCTGAAGCCGGCCCAGCGTCAGGCACTGAGCGCGATGGTGGAGAGTGCCCCCGATCCGGCGGTCCACGCCAGCCGCGTGCATCATTCCGAAACAGGCTCGAAATACGCGTCCGAGATTTGCCGGACGTTGCTGGCCGCAAACAGCATGGTCGGCTAGAGCGAAAACTGACCGATTTGGATCAATTGGGATTCCCCGACGCGATAGAAATGTGATTCACCCTGCAGGCTTGGCAGGCGGCCAGCTTGTATGGGCAAGCCGCTTTCCACGGATCTTCGTTCCCGCCTGGTTGCAGCTGTTTCGGGTGGGCTGTCCCGCCGTGTCGCCGCCAAGCGCTTTGGCGTGTCAGCGGCCAGTGCGGTCCGATGGGTTCAGCCCGGTATGGGCATCCGAGGTCACCAGCTTCACACCGCGCAGCCCGCGCCGGGCCAGGCTGCGCAGGAACTCGACCCAGAACGGCTCGGCCTCGCTGTGTCC
>CAIRTN010000044.1 GCA_903881515.1 uncultured Rhodospirillales bacterium
ACGCTGCCGAGGTCGTTGATCGCAACGGGAACCACGTCGGTGCGGCCGATGCGGCCAAATCCATTGATGGCGACCTTGACGGCCATGAGACAGATCCATTTCGTCTGAATTTCGGCGTGCGGATGGCCCGATATGGCGGGGAATTTATGGCACCTGGAGTGCTTCTTGGCGAGGGCAGGGTCGCAGCCGATGTTCGGATTTGTTATACGAGGCAGAAAGGAAACGGAGGAACCCGCCATGGTCATCGTGCAGATCAACTACCGCCGCCCCGACATGCCGAAAGCCGACTGGGACGCCCGCTACACGGCGGCCACCGCCGCGCCGTTCGTTGTGATGCCCGGGCTTGAATGGAAGGTCTGGCTGGACGATCCGTCCGACGCGCAACTCTCGGGCGGGATCTACCTGTTCGCCGACCGCGCGGCGGCGCAGGCCTATCTCGACGGGCCGATCGTCGCCGGCATGCGGGCCAACAAGGCGCTGCAGGACCTGACGGTGCGTGTGTTCGATGTGCGGCAGAACATGAGCGCGCTGACCCGCGCACCGCTGCCGACGCGGGATATGGCGGCGGAGTAAGGCCGACGGGGCAAGGCGGCGTCGGCCGCCTCGCCCCGTCGCGTCTACTGCGCCAGGCGCTTGCGCGCGGCGGTGGCGATTGCTTCCGGCGTGATGCCGAAATGCTTGTAGAGATCCTCGAACGGCGCCGAGGCGCCGAAGCCGGACATGCCGATGAAGATGCCATCCGGGCCGAGCCAGCGATCCCAGCCGAAGCTGACGCCGGCCTCGATGCCGATGCGCAGGCCGCTGCCCAGCACCTGGGCGCGCCAGGCTTCGTCCTGCTGGGCGAAGAGTTCCCAGCAGGGCAGCGAGACCACGGCGGCCTTGATGCCATCGCCGGCCAACTGCTCGCGGGCGGTCATCGCGATGGCGACTTCGCTGCCGGTGGCGATCAGGGTGACCTGACGCGGGCCGTCGGCCTCGGCGAGGACGTAACCGCCGCGGGCGGAGCGGTTTTCCGCCAGATCGCTCCGCAGCGCCGGCAGGGCCTGACGCGAGAGGGCGAGCAGGCTGGGGCCATCGGCGCGGCGGATCGCCAGTTCCCAGCACTCGGCGGTCTCCATCGCGTCGGCGGGGCGGAACATGAACACACCGGGCATGGCGCGCAGGCTAGCGAGATGCTCGACCGGCTGATGCGTCGGGCCGTCTTCGCCGAGGCCGATGCTGTCATGCGTGAGCACATGGATCACCCGCTGGCGCATCAGGGCGGCGAGGCGGATGGCGGGGCGCATGTAGTCGGTGAAGACGAAGAAGGTGCCGCCGTAGGGGATCAGGCCGCCATGCAGCGCCATGCCGTTCATCGCGGCGGCCATGCCGTGCTCGCGGATGCCCCAGTGGATGTAACGGCCGGCGAAGCTGCCGGGCGAGACGAAGCCCATGCCCTTGACCAGGGTCAGGTTGGAGCCGGTGAGATCGGCCGAGCCGCCGACTAGTTCGGGCACGGCCGGGATCAGGTATTCCAGCGCCTTCTGGCTGGACTGGCGGGAGGCCAGTTTCGGGCGGGTGTCGGCGATGTTGGCTTTCAGCGCGGCGACGGCCTCGTGGAAGCTTTCCGGCAGGCGGCCGGCCATCACGCGTTCGAACTCGGCGCGCATGGGGTGCTTGGCCAGGCGCTTCAGCCAGGCACGGCGGGCCGTGGCGCCACGGGCGCCGGCGGCCTGCCAGGCGGTGGAGATGTCGTCGGGGATGGTGAACGGCTCGGCGGTCCAGCCGAGGAATTCTTTGGCGGCCTTGGCTTCGGCGGCGCCGAGCGGGGCGCCGTGGCTGCCGGCGGTGCCGGCCTTGGTGGGCGCGCCCATGCCGATCACGGTGCGGCAGGCGATCAGGGTGGGTTTCTGCGAGCGGGTGGCGGCGGCCAGGGCTGCGGCGACGGCTTCGAAATCATGGCCGTCGACGCGCTTGGTGGCCCAGCCGGCGGCGGCGAAGCGCTTCAGCTGGTCTTCGGAGGTGGACAGGCTGGTGGCGCCGTCGATCGAGATCGAATTGTCGTCCCACAGCACGGTCAGTTTGTTCAGGCAGAGATGGCCGGCGATGCCGATGGCCTCGTGGCTGATGCCCTCCATCAGGCAGCCATCGCCGACGATGGTCCAGGTGCGGTGATCGACCAGGGATTTGCCGAAGCGGGCGGCCAGCATGCGTTCGGCGAGCGCCATGCCGACGGCGTTGGCGATGCCCTGGCCGAGCGGGCCGGTGGTGGTTTCGATCGCCGGATGCTCGCCGAATTCCGGGTGGCCGGCGGCGGGGGAGTGCAACTGGCGGAAGCGCTTGAGCTGCTCGATGCCCATGCCGGCGTGGCCGGTGAGGCAGAGCAGGGAATAGAGCAGCATCGAGCCGTGGCCGGCGGAGAGCACGAAGCGGTCGCGGTCGGGCCAGCGGGGGTCGGCGGCGTCGAATTTGTGGGCGCGGGTCCAGAGCGCGGTGGCGGCGTCGGCCATGCCCATCGGCATGCCGGGGTGGCCGGACTTGGCGGCTTCCACGGCGTCGATGGTGAGCGCGCGGATGGCGTCGGCCATGCGGCGCTCGGCGGTTTCGGGCCGTGCGCGGATCTCGGCTTGCAGGGCAAGCGCGGGATTGTCGGCCGAAATTTCGGCGATTGATGCCATGAACGTGCCTCCGGCGGCGATTGGTGTTCGGGTATTACGGGGGCGGGCGGCCGGGGGCAAGTCGCGGGTTTTGCGCAGGGGGGCTTCGGAAACCTGTATTTTTATTACGTTAATGCAATAATATGGGCGCAATGAGGCGCGCGCGCCAAAATGTCGCATTTTTTGGACAAGAGCCTGGGCACGGCAATGCGTGCCGGGAACGGGACAGAGTGCGCCGGGGGCGGCCAGACCTGCCTGGGGCGTGCGGCGCCGGTGCTGCGCGCTTGCGCAGGGCGGGGGGCGCGGGTGCGTCGCCGCGGCATGGCCGCATGGCGCGAGACTGCGCGCGGCCGGGTTGCGGCGGGAGGGATGGGGGAGGTGGCCGGGGCGAGCGGTTGGGTGGGCTGCGGCGGCAGCGCGCCGCTGCGCCAGGCGGCAAACATTTCATCGAGGCAGGTGGTGAGGCGACGCAACTGCAACCAGAACAGAATCAACGCGGGAATGGCGGCCCAGTCGCGGGACGCAACTGTGGCGATGATGGTTTTCAGGTCAGGGAGGGTGCGTCCAAACACTATCATAGCCGGAATATATGACGCCGATGGTACCGTTGCAAGAAAAAAATACTCTTTTGCCTATTTTTTCCTTGCGCCGTACGGAAGCCTAGCCGGCCAGGGCGAGATCGATCAGCCGGAGCGCCTCGACATTGTCATGGCTGCCGATCGCCTGGCGGGCGTCGCGGATCTGGGTGATCAGCGTGCCGCTGGGCGGGCGGGCATCGGCCGCGTTGAACATCGCCCAGCCCAAAAGCCGGGTTTCCGCCATTTCGAGCGCCTGCTGCGCCTGACCGCTATGCCCGGCGACCAAGGCGCCGTGCGCGGCGGTGAGGTATTCGCGCGTCGAAGCCGCGGCGTCGACGCCGGGATCGGGCAGTGTGGCCGCGAGGGGCGAGCGGGAGTCGGCGCCAGAAATGTTGCCGGCGTTGTCCGAGCGCGGCAGCGAGTCGCCGATGCCGGCGATATGGCCGGGCCGGGCGCCGGTGAGCGGATCAGTGCCCTGGGCCATCGCCGGCAGGGTCGCCAGCAGGAACAAGACGCCGGCGATTGGGGTAAGGACGCGCATGGTCAGCCTCCTGTGGGTCAACGATAGAACGGAAAGTTCAGGATCAGCGCCGCGCCGGGGCGGGATTCGTAGCCGTAGGGGTACGGCACCACCGGCGGCGCGGTGTAGTAGATGTCCGGACGACGCTCGTAGCCGTCATAGCGGTGGTGTTCGCGCCAGCGCTCGTCCTGGCGCTGCCGGTGATAATCCGGCCGTTGTGCCGAAGCGGGCCCAGGCATGACGGCGGTCAGTGTTGCCAGTGCCAATCCGAGGCACAGGGCGGCGCGTTGGATCGCGATTGCCATTGTCCCGCTCCTAGCCGTGCTTCGCCATTTCGCCGTGATGCGCCTCGGCGCGGAACACGCGGTCAGCGGTCAGTTTCTGCGCGTCGGACATGGTGGCATAGAGGGCGGAGAACACCGGCACCATCGCCTGCATATCCTGGGCGTGCTGCTGGGCCATCCGTGCGTAGGAGGCCATGCTCTGCTCGGCGGTCATGCCGGACATGGTGCCGACCCGGCGCTGGAAGGTCTCGTCCATCCGGGTGGCGTTGGCGCGCATCACCTGGGTGAAGTCATCCCAGGGCTTCTGCTGCTCGGCGGTGATCTTCAGCTTCTTGTGCAGGTCGGCGATGTGTTCGTCGACACGACCGGCCATGCGGTGATGCGCGTTGATTTCGGCCTTGGTTTCGGCCTTCGGGGCGGGCGCGGCCTCCGGGGCGGGGGCGGCCTGGACAGCGAAGCTGCTGAACCCGATCAGCGCTGTGGCGGCGATCAGGGTGCGGCGGAGGGAGTCATGCATGGCGGTGGTCCTTGTCATGGCGGGTGCCTTCAGGAAGTGGCGTTCAATCAACGCCATACGGGCCGGCCGAGATTGACGTCGTGGCTGCTGGTAGCGGCACCGCCGACCGCGCCGACCGCGCCGCCGATCAAGGCGCCGCCAACCATGCTGCCGCCGGTCAGACCGCCAATGGCGGCGCCGGCGCCGGCACCGAGCAGGCCGCCAGACATCGCCCGATCGCCCGTGCTGTGGCCGCAGCCAGCGAGCGCCAGGGCCGAAACAGCAAGCGCAATTGTAAGAATGCGGGACATGTTTGTGCCTTTTTTTGTTTCTGGTCGGCGAATACACATAAGAATCTCTTAGAATATTCACGTCGCAGGTTATTCGATTTCGTGGTTATACATTTACTAAAACAGCCAATCATCCGCAATTGGTATAGGTAATTTCCGACGCTGGTCCACGTCGGATAGAATATTACTGTATATCTCGTCGGATAACGGGATCGTTCTGTTATCAAAGACCGGATCGGCCGGCCGGCACATCGCCCTGACGCGCTTCGCCATCAGCAGGAGGTTGCAGACATGGACCAAGTTCGCTTCGCCGGCGCCGCACAACAGGCCAACGGCACGATCAAACAGGTCATCGGCACCGCCTTGCACGACGCGAAGTTGATTGCCGATGGCGAGGCCGAAATCCTCGCCGGGAAAATCCGCAATGCGCTCGATGGGATCAGGGAGGATTTGAAGTCGTGAGCCAGGTTCAAGAAGCGGTCGACGATCGCCCAACCACCATTTGTGTCCACACGGCGCTGATGGCGTTGGTGGGCGTGTGTGCGCTGCTCGCCCAGGGCATCGCACCGGGCAATCCCTCCAGCTACAACGAAGCCAGAACCGTGGCCGGGTTTGCCCATCCGGGCACTGCAGAGATAGCGCCGCGCGCCAGCTGGGCGCGTCCGACCGCTTCGTATCGCGCCGGCGTGTTCGGCATCGTCGGGAAACCGGTCACGCTTGCCAGCACGCAGGGTGTTGTTGGGCGCCAGAGCTACTAGAGCGATAGCCGATCTGACGGGCGACCGGCGATCACTCTAGCACTCTGTTTTGGCGAGCATCTCTATCCGACGGGTGATCCCGTCATCCGGCGGGCGGTCCCGTCAGATCGGGTGATACTCTGGCGGCCCTGCCCCGACGCTGGTGCAGGAGGCCGTTGTTTGGCCTGCCGAAGCGCCCGCCAGGAGTCTGGCGTCGGCCGGCAAGTCAGCCGCCACCACGGTGATTTTTGCGAGCGTTGCGGGGTGCGCCTCATGCGCAATGCCCAATTTCCTCCCTGTTAGCCAGCGTCTTGGTGCCCACGCCCTGTTCCAGCAGATGCGAGATACCGTGGCAGGAACGACGTTGGGCGTTGCGGCGGCCACGGGGCAGGTGAGATGCCAGCGGGCGGGCCGGGTGCACATGACGCCTGGCAGGTAGGGTTTTCGACCGGACAGCCATCACAAACAGCTCAGACAAGCCACGGCCGCGACACTGGCATGATTGTCATTGCATTTTCGTCCAAAATACCATTACGATTTCCTGCAAATGGCCGGCTCGACTGGCCATCGGGTCAATGCAGCCCCCGGGGAGCCGTCAAATGGCCATCCTGCAACGCCTTGCTGCCGCATGGTTCGCCGCCGGACTTGCCGGCTGTGCCGCCCTACAGCCGATGATCCCCGTACCGGCCGAAACCGGCACGGGTCTGATCGGGCCGGCCGAATTGACCGCTGCGATCAAAGAGGCCAAGCAATTCCAACTGGACTACGAATCCGCCTATAGCGGCGTCCGCACCGCCAAGCAGGTGCTGGGCTGGGCCACCTGGCTCGGCGGCTCCTCGGCGATTGGCATCGTGCTCAGCGGCGGTGCCGGCCAATTCCCCGTAGGTTTCGGCGTCGGCGCGGCCGGCCTAGGCGCGGCATCGAACTCGATGCTGCCGACAGGCAACACCGCGATCTATGCCGCGGGTGCGAAGGTCGTCGGATGCGCCTACGAGGCGTTGCTTCCCGCCGCCGCCGCCGCGGCCGTCCATGACAGTTTCAAAACCGCGCTCACGGGGCTGGATACCGCGCTCGCGCCGTTTGAAAGCGATACCGACGCCGCCGATCAGGCGATCCTCGACCGCGCCCGCCGGGTGCTGCAGGCCGGCTTCGCGCTGGAACATCAGGTGCAGACCGGCGGCGCCGCGCTGCGCAAGAAGCTGCACGACATCAAACGCGAGGTGGACCTGCAGATCGCCAAATCCGAGCCCGACCCCAACGCCATCCTCAAGCAGCTCGCCGCCATGCAGGCTGGCGGCCTGGCATTCCCATCCGGCATTGCCGGCGTCGGCGCGGCGGTCAAAGGGGGCATGAGCGCGGGCGGCGGCAAGACGCCGGCACGCATGACCGACATCAGCCGCCTGGCCGTCGCCATTGCCGCCCTGGAGCCGTACCTTTCGGCCGAAAACGTCTCGCTGGCCGCCTGTACGACCGACGACGCCACCCCGCCGCAGGTTTTTGAGGTCAGCGGGGACACCATCGAGATGCCGCCCACCGGCAGCAAGCAGTTCCCGGTCACAGCCAGCGCCCAGCCCGTGGCCCTGCTGTCCGACAGCGGGGCCGCGGGCGGCGTTACCGCCGCCATCACGCGCGCCGCCGACAAGTTCTATGTGTTGACCCTCACGACCACCAACGCTGCCACCGGCGACCGCACGCTCGATATCGTCGGCAGCAACGGCCTGCGCGCGCCCCGCCTGATCGTGCGAGTCGGCACGGCGAAGACGTCCGGCACTCACACGCTCAATCCCCCGGCCGGCGAGTCCGCGAAAAACCCCACGATCGACGACGCCAAGCTGCAGGCGCAGGACAAGACCTTCTTCGCAGATGCCGGCAAGCTGACGTTGGACACGATCGCCCTTACCCTCGGCTTCGCCGCCACCGCAACACCGCCGGCCGAAGAGCTGCGCGTGCGCGCGGCGAAAATCTATCCCTGTGTCGCCAATGCGCGCCGAGACCTCTACGCCGACAATCCCAAGGGTTGGCTCTACACCGCGTACGCCAACCTGCTGAAGGCGCGCGACAAGGACAACAAACCCAACGCCGCGGTCGCCGTCTGCACCAAGACCGCTGGCTTCACCAGCTAGACCCTGATGAGTGATGGTAGGATCACTCATCAGGGTCTAGCTCTTGGATTGATCGCGTGATTCAGACCTCCGGTGATTCCACCTACGGTCATCACGCTCGAGAGCAATATCGCTTTGGGTTAAATCGCGCAGCGATCAACAAAGCGATAAAATTGCTCGATAAAATATGGCGGGAGCGATGGCCGATCTGATAGACGATCGGCCATCACACCAGTCTGTGTTTCTGCGCGCATCCTTATCCGACGGGGTGATCCCGTCAGGTCGGATGATGCTCTAACCCGGGAGTATCAAGCCATGCCTGCGCTGAAATGTGGGAGCCGCGTGTGGGACGCCCAGGTGCTGGACCATTGGGGCAGTATCGGTTGCCTTGTCACCGCGGACGACTCACCTGGCAAGCTGTTCGCTGTCACCGCCAGCCACGTCGTTGCCATCGATGGCCGCGGCAAGGGCACCGCCGTTGCCGCGGCGCCGGCGGACGCGGATCAGACCACGAAGGGGAGCTTCCTGGGCCTGGTCGATCGCGCCACAGGCCTGTTGCCCGCCGGTCCCAACACGCTCGATGCCGCCCTCATCTGGGTCGACCCGGACCTGGTCGCCGCGGATATCGCCGAGGTCGGCGCGATAACCCATGTCAACCACGACCCGGAGGATGGTATCACCGTCACCATGTTCGGCGCCGGCTCAAACGCGGAGGTACCAAGCACCATCGCCGGCACGATCGACAGCATCGCTGTGCCGGGCCCCGACGGCAGTCCCTACACCTATACCGACCAGATTATCTGCCCGCTGTTCACCAAGGACGGCGACAGCGGCGCTGCGGTCGTCGATGACCAAGGCCGTCTTGTCGGCTTCGTCGTGGGCTGGACCGGCGAGCCCCGTGCCGGCATGGGCGACGGGCAAGGCAACGTCACGGTTGTCTGCCCGGCCGCCGCGCTGTTCGACCTGTGGAATCTCACGCTGGTCACCGATATCCCGGGCGGCCTCTCCAAGCCCCCCGCCCCCAGCAAGGCGCCTTCGGACCCGGCCGCGACGACCGCGGTGGACTATGGCAGCCTCGTCCCCGGCGGGTTCTTCAGCGCCGATCCGTTCGACACAACGGTCAGGCGCTCGATCCGCACCAACAACCCCGGCGCGATCAACGATGTGCCGTGGCAGCGCGCGCGTCCTGGATATGTCGGCAAGACCTCGCCCGACGCGTCGGCGGACCACAACGTCACAGCCATCTACCGTACGCCCGAGCACGGCGTTGCCAGTTGGTACCATCTGATCGCTCGTATCTACGGCTTCGGTGCCGGCGGCCTGACGGTCAATGCGCTCGCCGCCCACTACGCCGGCGCAAATGCGCCCGCCGCCGCGGTTGCCGCTTACGTCAATGGCTGGGTCGGCCTTTCCGCCGGTGCGCTCACCGCCGACGGGGCACTCTCGGTTGCCGATGATGACCAGATGCTGACGCTGGCGCGCGCCATGTTCCACCACGAGGCCGGCGTGGTCTCACCTCTGCACGACGACCAGATCGTGTTCGCCATCACCGCCGAGCGTGCCGGCAACCTGCCCGCATGAGCCCTTACGGCAGCGCCGGGCTTGTCTCGGACCGGCGCATCGCACAACCTCTGCGCTGTCCGCGATCGGCACGTCCATTGGTTACTTTCAGCATGAAGGGATACCTATCACCATGATCCGCAGACTGTCCGCCTTGTTTGCCCAGGCCCCGGCGCTGTGGTTTCTGGCACTGGTTGCGATCGGCGTGCCCATGGCCGCGATCGCTGCGGCGAATGATATCAAAGTTGCCTCCAGCCACCTCGCTGTTCTGCGACAGGATATCGACGCATCGAAGAAGCCGAAGATCACTCGCCAGGGCAGTCATGGCGTCGCCGAACCGCGCCCGATGGCTGATGTATCGAAGATGGAGATCGTCTACACCGCGACGGCAACGGACACCGACCAGACCGACATCGTCGGCTACCGCCTGGAAGGCGAAACCGCGGACACGACGATCACCATCGCCATCGCCGCGGCGTCCCCGTTGCTGACGGGCGGGGCCGCGGCGGCGAGCGCCAAGATACTTGGCGCCGCGCTCGTGCTGGCGATCCTGCTCGAAAACGGCCTGGCGCTGATCTTCAACTGGCGTCCGTTTCTTGAGATTTTCAGCCGGCGGGCCGTGCAGCCGGTGATTGCATTCTGCGTGGCCTATCTGCTTGTGCGGCAGTTCAATTTCGATGCGATCAGCCGGCTCTTCGTGGCCTATGGCGGCGACGCCAGCGGCACCAGCGATACCGGAGAGGTGTTGACGGCACTGACCCTGGCCGGCGGCAGCAGCGCGGTGAACCGGATCATGCAGACGCTCGGCCTGCGGACCACCAGCGATGCCGTTGCGCAGCAGCAGAAACCGCCCGCCAACAAGGCCTGGATCGCCGTGACCCATCGCCGCAAAGCGGCGGTGGGGGAAGTCGATGTCATCCTGACGCCCACCGGCGCGCAGGGCGACACGGCGATCGGCACCATCAAGGGCGGCACCGAGGCCGTCGTACCAGGCACCAATATGCTGCGCCGCTTCGCCGGCTACTTTCTTGTTGCCCCCGATCGCTTCCCTCCGGCCGGCGGCCACGCCGTGGTGCCCGGCATCTACACGCTCAAGCTGGCCGGGAAGGATTCGAGCAACGCCCCGATCGCGATTTCATGGGGGCCCTACAACCTCGCCGAAGGCGCCATCATCAATCTGGAACTCGAACTCTGACGGCTCCGCCTACCCCACGAAAGCCACCCGATCGCGGAAGTCCGTCGTGGTGGGATCGAAATATTTGGCCTGCCACGCCTCGATGGTCTGCAATGCCAGCCCCCCCGTCCCCGGTTGCGCCGCTTCCTGCTGCGACTGGCGGAAGCGCAACCAGTAGTGCTGGAACATCCGCATGAACTCGGTGGCGTAGATATCCGCAACCGCCGTATCGCCGCGGAAGATCACGCTATTGGAATCGTTTTCCGTCGTCGAGTTGGTGGAGAAATTCGCCGATCCGGTGATCAGAATCGGGTCCGGCCCGAAGGGATCTGCCAGAATGATCTTGCTGTGCACATGCACCCCGGCATGGTGGAAGCTCTCCGTCCCTTCCAGCAGTTTGCCCTGGAAGTCGTTCAGCGGCTTGCTCAGCATCGTCGCCACCACGCCCGCGCGGCCGGGATCGCCGTTGAACAGGTTGATCTCGCCCTTTGGCCCGAATGACCCCGCCTTGTCCGCCATCACATAGCGCAATGCGCCGTTCGTCGGCTGCTCCAGGACCTTGCGGATCGTATCGTGCAGCAGGAATGGTGCGGAAACCAGCAGCAGCTTCGCGTTCCTGCAGACGTCGGCATACAGATCGATCATCGCCAGGCTGCTCTGCGGCGAAAACACCGGCGTTATCCCTTGCGGAATCGACGCCCGATCCGCTGGCAGCCTGGCAATCGCGGCGTTGCCGGTGCGCGAGGGCCCCGGCGCCGGGTCGCCTTTGAGCAGTTGGAAACTCTGCTCATATTGCGCGGCCACGGTGGCATCGTTGATCGCATGGCCGACATTCAACTGCCCGTAGATGGCGCCATCGGTCCAGTTCGTCGAACCCGTCCATACCGATACCGGCGCCCCGCCGGTCAATCGCACGACGTATTTGTCGTGCATGATGGCACCCTGCGGATTGGCCGCCCGCGCCGTTAACGCCGCGCCGAGCGCGGTATCCAGCCCGGTCTGTTTGATCGCCGCCTCATTCTTTGCCCGCGTATGGTCACTGCCCTCGACCTCGGTTTCATCGGCGGCGGCACCGGCGGCGAGGCGCTCGGCGTGGTCGTTCGCGTGATCAGCGGCGGCCTTATGCCGGGCGTGATACACCACCTGAACATCCACGCCCCGTGCCTTGGCCGCGCGCAGGGCATCCAGCAGGTTGAGCTTCTGGAACTCGTAAACCACCGCATGCAGCGCGTCTCCTGGCCCCGCCGCGCCGAGGAAATCGAGCAGCGCTTCCTCCAGACCGCGCGACAGCCAGGCCATCGCCACTGGATTGTTGGCGGGATCGGTATCGCCGAACTTGTCGTTGTATGCCTTGCTCGCAGCCGCCCCACGATTGAAATGCACTGCGGTTGCGGGTGCCTTGGTGTCCTCGGTGCGGATTTCCACGCCGACGCCCCCGGGCAATCCGCCCTGAGCGCCCGGGGCCTCGGCGGCCACTCCGGCGGCGATGATCTCAGCCGGACTGCCATAGCGCGCCACGACCCGGTACCGATATCGCCGCCCGGGCTGCGTCGTATAATCGCCCCACCGAAACGTCTGCAGCGGCGCGCGGGCGCTCGTCAGCCAGGCCGTTGATGCGTCCTCGGGAAAGCGGACCATGTTGGGCAGCCATCGGCACTCGCCGCTGTCCAGATCGGTGCGTTCAATGGAGAACCCGAGGCACCCCGGACGCTTTTCCGGCTGCAGGTCCAGCGCGATCAGAACATTATATGTTCCCGCGATCGCCCGGACGGTAAGCCCGTCCTTTGCCGCTTTGGCTCGCATCGATTTACCCTTCGCAAGGCCGATGGCGAAACGCTAAATGCTTACTATTACGAATTCAAATACTATTCCGCTGCCGTATCGCCCAACCGCTGCACGCCGGCACCGCGGTGGCGCCGCATTGCCCGCAACGGGAGCCTTCACGCTGCGGGGATGGAACCGCTCAACGTGATCGCCCGTTCGGTCACAGAGGAGGTTCCGGGGGCAGAGCCCCCGGCTGCCTTTTCATGCAACCGGCGCTGCTGGCGCGGTATCCGCATGCACTGCGAGGGTAGTCGGCGCGGTGGTGCTGAGGATCGATTTGGCGTGTTCGATTTCGGCGGTGGTGCCGTGAGCCATCACCAGGAAGCCGTCGGCCTTGATGGCGGTTTCGTAGGCGAGGACGCTGTCTTTCGGCACGCCGAGACTGAACAGGGCGCCGCCGATGGCGCCGAGGCCGCCAATGACGACGGCGCTTTCGAGCGCCGAGATGATGGTCGCGGCGAGGTAGCCGAGCACCACGACGTGGCCGAGGATGGGGGTGGTCAGCACCAGGCCGCCGAAGAACAGGCCCCAGAAGCCGCCCCAGAACGCGCCGCGGGTGCCCCAGAACTTGATGCGGTCGCCGGCGTTGTAGAAGCCGGTGACTTTTTCCTCGGTGTGAAAGCCTTTGCCGACGACGCTGAGGGATTTCATGGCGAAGCCGGCGGCGGTGAGCTTGTGCACCGCGGCTTCGGCGGCGTCGTGGTCGGGGAAGACGGCGACGATGGTATCGGGCATGACGTGATCCTGTTGTGTTGTCGGTGGTGTGCGGCGATCCGGCTCAGAAGCGGACCGCGGCGGTCAGCGAGCCGAAATTGAACAGGCCGCGGGCCTGGCCGCGGAACGAGGCGGTTTGCCAGGTCTGGGTGTAGCTGAGGCGGACGTCGTGCCAGAGCACGGCGAAGCCGGCCTGGAACTCGCCGAGGAACCAGCGGCGCTGGACGTGGGCCGATGTGCGCCAGAGGTCGCCATCGAGGAAGGCGTCGCGGGCGACGATCTGCCCGTCGGCGCCGGCAAAGATGTACCAGGGGATGCCGTCGGGGGTGCCGAAGGCGTCGCCGCCGGTGATGCCGGGGCGGATCCGCGCGACGCCGAAATCGTTTTCGAGCCCGTGGCCGACGCGGAACACGACGCCGGTCTGTGCGTAGTCACGCACCGTGCCGACGCCTGCGGTCGCTGAGGGCAGCAGGTCGGTTTCCAGCCAGCCCAGCTTGAGCAGGTTGAGCCGCCAGGTTTTCTCGGCGACGAGTTCGACCTGGGGTGCGTCTGGCAACTGGCTGCCCCAGCCTTTGTTGATCCGCTCGTGGATCAGTTCGTGGAAGCCGTTCTGCACTTCGCGGCCCTGCGCGGCGGGGCCGATCATGCCCAGGGTCAGCGCCAGCACGCCGCGGCTGTTGGCGGTGTCCTGCAGCAGCGCGAACGTGCCGCCCAGATAGGCCGCGACGGGGCGATCATGCGGGTTGGGATGCAGCAGATCGGTGTTCTGCGGGGTGTAGATCTGCTGGTTCACGTCGAAGCTGATCCGGGTCGTGCCGTCGCCCCAGACGGTCTGGGCGAGGCTGGTCGTCCAGTCCGGGACCTGAGAGGTGCCCGAGGTCCAGCCCAGGCGCAGGCCGCTGGTGTAGTAGCGATCCGAGCCGTTGGGGGTGGTGGACACGGAATCGTTCTCGCCCTGGATGGTCCAGATCGAGCCAGGTGCCGGCGCTTGCGCGCCGGCCTGTGACGCGGCCAGCAGCCCAAGCAGGACTGCCAGCCCGTAGTGTCGCAGGCGCACGCTTAGAGTCTGCCGAGCAGCAGCAGGACGACGACGACGATGATGATCGTGCCGATACCACCGCTTGGGTAGTAGCCCCAGTTCGCACTGTGCGGCCAAGTCGGCAAAACACCGATCAGGAACAGGATCAGGATAATAAGGAGGATTGAGCCTAGGGACACGGGACTACTCCGTCAGAGGGCGAGGTTTGAGAACCGAAACAGTCTCGCCTTAGACCAGGATGAGCGATCGCAGCGGGCTCATCCTGGCCCAGGTCTTTGCCTGGTCACGTGATTCCGACCTCGGTGCTTTCACCGAGGGTGATCACACGTTACGGGGTCGCCGGTTTGTTCCAGAGCGGCTTGCCGAGATCGACCTGCTTCGGGGTGGTGCTGGCGCCGGTGATGGCACCCGCTCCGCCGCCGATCACGGCACCGGCCACGACGCCGGGCGGTCCGGCGATCAGGCCTACGGTGGCACCGGTCGCCGCACCGGCAGCGGCGCCGCCCTGGACGCGACCAGGCTCACTGGAGCCACAGGCCGCCAGCAGAACCAGTGTGCCCGCAAGCGCGAGCGGAGAGAGCAGCTTCATCATGTGTGCCTCCTGAAGTTCCGGATTCCGACGGATGTCGAAATAAATGCACATCAGCACTCGTGTTGCCGAATGCGCCAATGCCCGATGGTCTTGATCCAGAATTTCGAGATTATTGTGAGTGATATCAATGCGTATAGGGGTAAGTACCTGCTATATAATTCGCCCTTGTTACGTTTCGAACCTATTTATTTTTGATTATATTTATTTTAAAGTCTGGGGATCGCGGCTAGCTTCAGCCGTCAATTTTGAAATATCTTAGGAATTTCGGACGCATGTCGGGTAATTACCCACCCCCTTGCCATGGACTCCAATCTCTGAATCCATGGGGCATGGATCGCATTGATTTGCAGCGCCTGAGCCGGGAAGAACTGATCGAGCTTGTGCTCGCGCTTCAGGGTCCCGCTAAAACGTCGCGCA
>CAIRTN010000045.1 GCA_903881515.1 uncultured Rhodospirillales bacterium
GAAATGCGCGTGGGCGCGGATGGCGCTGTGAAGGTCGGCGCTGCCGCCATCCCCGAAAGCAATACGCTCACGGCGCCTGAGCCGGACGACTTGAAGGGACAGCGCGATATAAAGAAAGGCCAGAAGCGCGAGGTAGATGGCAGTGATTGTGGGTACCTGCAGATTGCTGCAACTTGGCCTCCTCAGACGGGTTTGCCCTGATAGCGGCCACCTTGGCCGTCACGGGCCCAGGATTGTCTCCAAACCAGCCATTCGGCGACGCTGAAATGAACCGTACACTAAACTAGCCGATGCGTTCCCAGATGAGTTCGCGCACGACGCCGGCCGACGCCCGGAAGCCGATGGGCGGACGCAGGATCAGTCGGCCGGCTTCGAAGCGGGCATCACGTATCTGGGGTTCTGCGAGCAGCCGTGGATCGGTTGCGCCATCGACCTTGGTCATCAGTCTGACGCCGTCGAAGGTGTAGTCGCCGCAATAGGAAACATGTTTGCGGGGACCGTCGATGGGGCCGGGGCGGCCATCGGTGAGGACCGCCATCATCCGGCCTTGTGTGGTGAAGGTGGCGATGCCGATGCCCATCGGGCCGAACAGGGTTGGCTGCGCCTGTCCGGCGGGGTCGGTCGCGGTTTCCTTCACCAGGCGCCAACTGCCGAGGATGCTGTTCATCTGACGTTTCCCATCTGCGCCGACGGCTCCGCAATGAACCATAATGGGAGATGTCTGGCGTTTCCAGTGGAGAGAAAGCCAGGGTGCTCACCACCGCGTAAGGATTGGGTTTCCAAAGGCCCTCGGCCTTTGGCGGGTCCAGGGCAGAGCCCTGGCCTTGCCTTGTCCTTATCGCTCTAACTGAACAGCAACTGCCCGCCATCGACGACGATGGTCTGGCCGTGGACCCAGCGGGCGGCGGGGGAGGCGAGGAAGAGGACGACGTCGGCGACTTCCTCGGGGGTGCCGAGGCGGTCGAACGGGATCTGTGACTTGACCTTGGCGTAGACCGGGGAGCCTTCGTTTTTGCGGGATTCCCAGGAGCCGCCGGGGAACTCGATGGAGCCGGGGGCGACGGCGTTCACGCGGATGCCTTTGGCGGCGAGCATGGCGGCCTGGCTGGCGGTGTAGCTGCAGACTGCGGCCTTGATCGCGGCGTAGGGGGCGGAGCGGGTGCTGGCGCGGTAGGCGGAGATCGAGGAGACCGAGACCACCGCGGCATTGCCGGAGGCTTCCAGGAAGGGCTGGGCGGCGTGGGTGGCGTGGACGATGGCCATCATGTCGACGTTGAAGCCCGCGGTCCAACCGGCGACGTCATCGGCCATGCCGAAGCCCGACGCGTTGTTGATCAGGATGTCGATGCCGCCGAGGGCGGCGGCGGCGGCGGCGATGTAAGCGTTGATCTGCGCGCCGTCGGCGAGGTCGCAGGGGGCGGCGTGGACCTTGTTGCCGTGGGCGGCAAGCTCGGCGGCGGTGGCGTCGAGGCTGGCCTGGGTGCGGGCGCAGATCGAGACCGCGGCGCCGGCGGCGGCGAGGCCGTGGGCGATGGAGCGGCCGATGCCGCGGCTGCCGCCGCAGACGATGGCGCGTTTGCCGGTGAAATCGAAGGTCATGGGGGAGTCCTTTCGCGTGGAGGAGGGCAGGGGGGACTTTGCCGCTTGGGCGGGTTTTGTCGAGAGCGTCCCCTGCTCGCCGCAGGCAAAAGGATGAAAATTTTTTGCTTCTTTTTTATAAAAAAGAAGGGTCTTTCTTGTTCTTTTTTGAAAAAAAGAACCAACAAGCTTTTACTCGTTTGGGCCTCGTTTTACTGGGTGAGATGGACGTATTTTATGGCCTGGCGGAAATAGGTGTAGGCGATGTGCAGGCTGCCGTCCGCCCCCTCGATGATGGAGGGGTAGGAGAGTTCGCGGTTGAGCTGCTCGCGGGAATTGTTGGTGAGGCAATAACCGTCGCCGAGCTCGATATCGCGGCGCGACCAGGTCTGGCCGTCATCGGTGGAGATCGACAGGGTGAGCGGCGCGCGGGGGGCGCCCCAGAAGGCCGAGCGGCCCTCGGCCGGGGCGGCGAGGGCGCCGGCGCCGTCGTCCTCGAGGTCGTCATACAGCGACAGGCGGCGTTCGGTGGCGTCGAGCCGGCTGGAATGGTTGTGGATCAGCGCCAGCCGGCCGTCGCGCAGGCGGATCGCCTGGACCGAGGCGTTGTTGTTGGGCAACACAGTGGCGTGCGGAGCGGTCCAGCTAAGGCCGCCGTCGGTGGAGTGGCTGAGGTAGACATTGTCGGCCCAGCGGCTGCGGAACAGCGCGGTGAGGCCGTTCGGGCCTTCGACGATGCTCATATGCACGCAGCCGGTGCTGTCCGGCACGGTCTGGCGCGACCAGGTCTGGCCGCCATCGCGGGAGATGCGCACTTCGCTGATATCGTGATCGCCGGTCCATTTGGTGCCGGGCGGCGTGCGGCAGAGAAACACCGGGAGCAGCCAGTCGCCGTTGTGGCGCAGCACGGGAGGCTGGCGGACGAAGGTGCCGGGTTCGTCGATCAGAGTGCGCACCGGACTCCAGCTATGCCCCTCGTCGTCGGAGACCCGATAGCGGACGAGCGCGGTTTCCTGATTGCCGCCGAGCTGTGCGGTGAACAGCAGCCAGAGCTTGCCATCGGGGCCGTAGGTGAGGATCGGGTTCTGCTCGGAGCGGCTCATGTCGTCGGACAGCCGCACGGGCTCGGACCATTGATCGGCGCCTTTCGGCAGGCGGGCGAAATAGGGCGAGATGTCGGGGATGCCCTCCTGGGTGCCGCCGAACCAGACGCAGGCGATGTCGCCATTGCGCAGCTCGATGAGATTGGCGGCATGGTTCTGCACGCAGGGCGATTTCAGCCAGGCGTCCGTCCGGCCGGGCTCGGTGGCATGGACGCGGAGGAGACCATCCTGCGGGAAGCCCGTGGTGGCGATGCTCATGGTGATATCCTTACAGCCTGGCCTGGGCGACCGAGCCGAACGAGAGCCGGACTGCCGTTGATAATTCTTCGGCGATCGCCAGCACGCGGGGCGCGACGGATTGGATGAATTCATCCAGCCCCATCCGTTCCACCGAGCTTGTGGCACTGACGCCGGCCACGGGCTGGCCATCGCTGTCGAGCACGGCGGCGGCGATGGTGCGCAAACCGTAGGCGTTTTCACCGTCCGAGACGGCGTAGCCGCGTTTGCGGACGAGCGACAGCCGGCTCATGAGGTCATCGACATCGGTGAGCGTCCGCTCGGACAACCGGACCCGGTTGCTGCGGCGTAGGACGTCTTCGGCCTTGTCCAGCGGCAGATGCGCCAGCATGGCGTGACCGAGGGCGGCACCGTAGGCGCCGGTGCGCGAGCCGGTGCGGCGATCGAGGTTGATCGCCAGGTCCTTCTGCACCCGCTCGACATAGACGACGTCGGTGTCGTCGAGCATGCCGAGCGAGGCGGCATCGACCAGATCGGGGGCGAGTTCGGCGAGCAGGGGGCGAGCAAGCGTCTTGAGGTTGGCGCGCGCAATCGAAGTGTAGCCGAGTTCGAGGCATTTCAGCGTCAGCCGGTAGCGGCGCGAACGCGGCACCGTGGCGAGGTAGCCGAGCTGGCAGAGCGTGTTGACCAGGCGAAACGAGGTGCCGCGATCGAGCCCGGCGCGCCCGGCTACCTCGCTGATCGTCAGCTCGGGCAAACTGGTATCGAAGGCGCGCAGCACGGCGAACACCTTGGCTACGGATTGCACGATATTCTTCGGATTTTCGTCTTGCGCCATGCCGGCTCCTAAAGGGACGCGCCGCCGCAGATATTGATCTGCTGGCCGGTGATCGAGGCTGCGAGCGGGGATAGCAGGTAGCAGGCCAGGGCAGCGACCTCCTCGGGCCGGACCAGGCGGCCGATGGGCGGCGGCTTCGGCCGGGCGGTGCCGCGCGAGGGGTCGGTGAGCATCGGCGTGTCGGTCGCGCCAGGGGCGACGACATTGACGGTGATGCCGCGGACGGCGAGTTCCATCGCCCAGGACCGCGCCATGCCGACCATCGCGGCCTTGGTGGCGGCATACTGGCTCTTGCCGGCCTGGCCGCTGCTGGTGCGACTGCCGATCAGCACGATCCGCCCGCCGGGCTGCATTTGGGGCGCGATGTAGTTGACCAGGGCTTCCGGCACGGCGACGTGCATCCGCCACATCGCGGCGAGATCGTCGGGCTTCAGCGCGCCAAGCTCGCCGGAGCGCAGGAAGCCGGCGGCGTGCACGAACGCGTCGATGCTGCCCAGGGCGGCAATGGCGGCGATGCCAGCCGGGATATCGGCAAGATCGACCTGCACCGATGTCACGCCCGCGACAGCGACCGCCCGCCGGGCCAGCCCGGTCACGCGCCAGCCATCGCCGGCCAACTGGCGGACGATGGCGAGCCCGATGCCGGAACTCGCGCCCGTCACCACGGCATGGCGTGGTTCAGCCGACATAGCCCCGGGCGTCAGCGGCGATCTTGGCCGCGTCGAATTTGTTGATGTCGTCAATCAGATCGTTGGTGAAGAAGCCGTCGAGCGCGCCGATCTTGTAGTCGAACATCTTCGCTTCCTGGACGAACTCCTCGGGATTGATCTGCCCGATCTTGGCGCCGGGATAAGGCGGCGTGAACAGTTGGATGCGGCGGGCGGAGGCTTGCAGGATCGCCTTGATCGCATCCTCGCTGGACGAGCCACGCGGCGCGGTTTCAGGATAGAGCTTGAGGAACACCTTCGCCCCGGCCTCCGGGCTTGCCAGCAGGAAGGTGGAGGCCTTCGCCACCGAGCGGCCGAGACCCACCGCGAGCGCGCGGTTTTCAGCGAGGAATGGCTTGCGTGCGGTGAGGAACTGGCCGCCGATCATCGGCAGGTCGGCCGGGCGCGGCAGCAGCCGGAACGGGATGTTCGCGCCTTCGATCTGGCCGAACCCGGTATCGTAATAGGCCAGCGCATCGATCGCGCCGCGCTGCAACGCGACGCCCGACTGAATGCCGTTGCCCACCGCGATCCACTTCACATCAGCGTCGGGATCGATGCCGAGATTGCGCAGGATGTTGCGGGTGACCGGGTATTCGGTGCTGCCAAAATCGGAGACGCCGACCTTGAGGCCCTTGAGACCGGTGTAGGCTTTCACCTTGCTATCGGGGCCGACAGCGACGTCCCACTTATACGGGTAGGTGTATTCGTAATAGTTCAACGCGCCCTGCCACTCGCCTTTGGCCAGCAGCGGCAGACCGAACGACGGCACGCCGATGCCGATATCGACGTCGCCGCGGTCGATCGCGATCTGCACATTGGCGTTGGTGCCGAGCGGAGCCGGGGCGATGGAGAAGCCCTCCTCGGCGTTGTAGCCGAGACCTTCGCCGATCAGCGTCGAGATCACCGCCGGGCCCATCGCCTTCAGGCCGACGCCGAATTTCAGCTTGCGGAGATCGGCGCGCGCGGTGCGCGGGTGGCTGGCGAGTGCGGCCGAGAATGCCGCGCCGGCGAGCATGATCTGGCGCCGTGTAAGTTGGGACATGAGCTGCCTCCTCTATTTCTTGCTGCGCTGGCCCCAATGGACCACGCGATGTTCGACCCGCCGCACCGTGCTGTGCAATGTCACGCCAACCACGCCAAGGATCACCAGGGCGGCAAACACGCCCGCCACGTCGGTCACCGCCTGGGCCTGGGTGATCACCACGCCCATGCCCTGCTGGGCACCGAGGAATTCGGCCACGATGGCGCCGAGCAGCGCGTAGACGACGGCCATATCGAGCCCGGCGAAGACGAACGGCGCGGCGTGCGGCAGCTTGACGAGCCAATAGGTCTCCAGCCGGCTTGCCGACAGCGAGCGCATCAGATCGAGCTTTTCCGGCTCGACCGAGCGCAGGCCGGTGAAGCTGTTGATCAGGATCGGGAAGAACGACAGCAAAGCCGAGATCGCGATCTTCGATCCGTCGCCGAAGCCGAACCAGATCACGATCAGCGGGGCGAGCGCCACTTTCGGCAGGCTCTGTAAGGCGAAGGCGTAGGGCATCACCATCTTCTCGACGGTGTAGAACTCCGCCATCAGCGAGCCGAGCAACAGGCCAAGCCCGCAGCCGATCAGGAAGCCGATGGCGGCATTGGCCATCGTGCTCCACAGTGGCAGGTAATAGCCAAGCGGGCTCGCCGGCGCCACCGCGAGGCCGGACCACAAGGCGCGCACCACCGCCTCGGGCGCGGGGAGGATATACGAGGGCACATGCAGCAACCGTACGGCGGCGAACCAGGCGGCGAGCAGCACCAGCGTGCCGGCCCCGGCGATCAGCGAGCCGTTCGGCCCGGATTTGGCAGTGCCGCTCAATCGACGGTTCCTTCTGCGTTGAGCAATCCGCGGATTTCGCGCGCGATGTCGCCATAGGCGGGGTGAGCGATAATGGTGTCGAGGCTGCGCGGGCGCGGGATCGGGATTTCGATGTCGCGCAGCACCCGACCGGGGCGGGCGGACATCACGATCACCCGGTCGCCGAGGAAAATCGCCTCGGAGATCGAATGGGTGATCAGGATGATGGTCTTGCCGCTCTCCTGCCAGATGCGTTGCAGTTCGAGGTTCATCCGCTCGCGGGTCAGGGCGTCGAGCGCGCCGAACGGCTCGTCCATCAGCAGGATGCGCGGGTCGCGGGCGAGTGCGCGGCAGATTCCGGCGCGCTGCTGCATGCCGCCGGAAAGCTCATAGGGGTAGCGGCTGCTGAACTCGCCCAGACCGGTCATTTCCAGAAGGCGGTCGACCCGCCCCGCCTGGGGGTTATGCTTGCCGCCGACGCGCAACGGCAGCGCCACATTCTCGCGCACGCTCATCCAAGGCAGCATGTTGGCGGACTGGAACACCACGCCAACATCGCGCGACGGACCGGTGATCGGCGTGCCGTCCAGCTTGAGCGATCCGCCGGTATGGTCATCGAGGCCGGCGATCATCCGCAGCAGCGTGGATTTGCCGCAGCCGGAGGGGCCGACCACGGTGACGAGTTCGCCGTCGTTGATGTCGAGGCGGACACGGTCCACCGCGAGCAGCGGTGAGCCTGACGCGGTGATGTAGGTCTTGCTGACATCCTCCGCCGTGATGAGCGGGCGAACGGCTTGTGCGGCTTGATTCACGTCACGTTCCCGAAGTTCGGATTGCGAACATTTATTCGTATTGCGCGCAGAATGCCGCCAAACCGGGAATTGTCAATCAGGTTTCGATGCCGCGTTGCAGCAGAAGTATGGACAGTTCCGGCGTGATTGTGCGCGTTGGGCGATTGACAGCGCCACCGCTTCGCCCTTACCTCTCACAAAAAACGAACATGCGTTCGCAATCCGATCAAATTTCGAGAATTTGGATGGTCCATAGAAACTGCAAGCCTGGCGTCGCATGACAAGCATGAGGCTGCTGGCGGACGACTTGACCGGTGCGCTCGACACCGCGGCTGCTTTCGTGCCGTTGACCGGCCCGGTGCCGGGGTTCTGGCAGGGCCAGCTTCGCGACACCCTGCCGGAAAATGCCGCCATCGATGCCGCCACCCGCGAAGGCGACCGCGAGACGGCGGTGGCGCGGCAGCATCTGTTAGCCGGATTTTTGGCCGAGGCCGATATCGGTTTCAAGAAGATCGACAGCCTGTTGCGCGGCCACAGCTTCGCCGAGATCGCCGCCTGTGTTGCCTCCGGGCACTGGGACCACGTTGTTCTGGCACCGGCTTTTCCGTTTCAGGGGCGCGTGACGCGCAATGCTTGCCAGTATCGCCGCGACGCCGGCGGGGAGTGGCAGGTTGTCGCCGATCTCGTCGCGGGAGTACGGGCCGAGGGCGTTGCCGCCGTGATCGCACGCTCGGACGACGGGTTGGCGGCGGGTGTGAACGTGTTTGACGCCGAGGAAGAGGACGATCTGCACGCCGTCGTGCGGCGAAGTCTGGCGGCCGGTGGGCGGGTGCTGTGGTGTGGCAGTGCCGGGCTGGCGCAGGCGCTGGTGGCGGTGCTGGCGCCCGCGGCGATCAGCTTGGCGCCGCGGCTGCGCGCGCCGGTGCTCGGGCTTTTTGGGTCGGACAACGAGGTGACGGCAGCGCAGTTGGTCCATTGCGGCAAATTCGCGCTGCGCTTGCAACCTGTGCGTGAGCCGGCCACCACCCGCGAGGACGCGAGCGAAATCCAAAAGCGCCTCGACCGTGATGGCGCGGCCATGGTCGGCTTCGCGCTGCCGGCCAACACGCCCCGTGCGGCGGCCGCGCTGGCAATGCGCGGCCAGATCGCAGCGCTTCTGCCCGCCCTGCGCAAACCCGCCAGCCTGGTCGTCGCCGGGGGTGAGACGTTGCGCGCGGTCTGCGACCTGCTCGGCGCCACCCATCTCGACGTCATTGGTACCGTGCTCCCCGGCGTGCCGCATGCGCTGCTGCGCGGCGGCGCGTGGGACGGGGTGGACGTGATCTCCAAATCCGGCGCATTCGGAGCGCCACAGGTGCTGCGTGATCTGCTCACGCGCGCCGGCATCGCATGCGAAAGGATCGGCTGATGACCAAGCAACACCTCGCCATCACGATGGGCGACCCCGCCGGGATCGGGCCGGAGATCATCGCCAAGGCGTGTCAGAAACTCGCCCCGCGCATCGCCTCCGGCGACCTCGGCGTGGTGGTGATCGGCAGTGTCGGCGCCATGCGCCATGCCGCGGCGCAGTTCACCCCGGGCCTGGATTTCGCCGAAGTGCGCGAGGATGACAGCACCTGGCCCGGCCTGTGCGTGATGCAGGCCGGTGACGCCGATGCGCCGATCGCCCTCGGCGAAGTCCAGGCCGACGGTGGGCGTTTCGCCTATCTTGCCGTCGAACGCGGCGTGCGGCTGGCTTTGAGCAACAGGATCGGCGGCATCGTCACCGCGCCGTTGAACAAGGAGGCGCTGAACCTGGCTGGGTATCACTATCCCGGCCACACCGAGATGCTCGCGGAACTGACCGGCGTGCGCGGCTCAGTGATGCTTCTGGCCCACGGCAACATGCGCGTCAGCCACGTGACCACCCATATCGCCCTGGCCGACGTGCCGAAGCGTCTGACGCCGGAGCGCCTGCGCCGTGTGCTTGATCTCACGCATGAGGCGGTAAGCAATCTCGGCCTGGACCGCTGCAAGATCGCCGTCGCCGCGCTGAACCCGCATGCTGGCGAGGGCGGCCTGTTCGGGCGGGAGGATATCGACATCTCGGCCCCGACCATCGCCCAGGCGGTAGCGGATGGGATGGATGTCGTCGGCCCGATCCCCGGCGACACCATCTTCGTCAAGCTGCGCGCCGGCCAGTATGACGCCGTGGTGGCGATGTATCACGACCAGGGACACATCCCGGTCAAGCTGCTCGGCTTCGAGATCGATCCGGCGACCGGCAAGTGGATGGACCTCTCGGGCGTGAACATCACGCTCGGCCTGCCGATCATCCGCACCTCCGTCGATCACGGCACCGCTTTCGACATTGCCGGCAAGGGTATCGCCAATGAGCGCAGCATGATCGAGGCCATTGAATATGCCGAGTTGCTCGCTTCCGGGCGGGCCGCACGCACGCAGAAGGAACACGCAGCATGAACCTCGCCCAGCCCATCGAAATCCTCCGCCCGGAACGGCTGCTGTTCGGCACCGGCCTCGTCGGCGAGGTCGGTGCCTATGCCCGCGCGCAGGGCTTCACCCGCATCCTCGTGGTGGCCGACGCGTTCAATGCCGGCCGTGTTCGACTGCTCGACCTTCCCGGATCGCCGAGCGTGTTCGGCACGGTCAAACCGGAGCCGGATATTCCCAACCTCGAAGCCCTGCTTGCCATGGCCGCGGCGACGCAGCCCGAATTGGTGATCGGCTATGGCGGCGGCTCGGCGATGGACCTCGCGAAACTCGCCGCCGTGCTCCCCGGCTCAGGCCAGACGATCCACGACGTCGTCGGGCCGGAGAAAGTGCTGCGCCGCGGGGCGAAACTGGTGCAGGTGCCGACCACCGCCGGCACCGGCTCCGAGGCCGGCACGCGCTCACTGGTCACCGATCCGGCGAGCCAGAACAAGCTCGCCGTGCAATCCCGCTTCATGCTGGCCGATCTGGCGGTGATCGACCCCGATCTCACCATGACTGTGCCGCCCGCCGTCACGGCGGCCACCGGTGTTGACGCGATGGCGCATTGTGCCGAGGCGTTCACCTCGAAGAAATCCCAACCGTTGATCGATCTTTACGCGCTCGAAGGCATTCGCCTGGTCGGCCGGTTCCTGCCGCGGGCGGTGCGCGACGGCTCCGACAGCGAGGCGCGCGCTGGGCTGGCTCTGGCGTCGCTCTATGGCGGCTATTGCCTCGGCCCGGTCAACACCACGGCGGGCCATGCGGTGGCTTATCCGCTCGGCACCCGCCACCACATCCCGCACGGCCATGCCTGCGCGCTGATCTTTCCGCATGTGCTGGCCTTCAACGCGCCGGTGGCCGCCGAGAAGACCGGGCTGATCCTCGACGCGCTCGGGCTCTCCGCCGCCGCGGACATCTTCGCGCAGTCGCACCGGTTTTGCGCCGATCTGGGGATCGAGATGAGGTTGGGCGCGCTCGGCGTGCCCGAGAGCGATTTCGCCCGCATGGCCGATGAGGCCAGCGCCATCCGCCGCCTGCTCGACAACAATCCCCGCGATATCAGCCGGGATCAGATCCTGGCAATGTATCGCGCCGCCGCCTGACCGCGCGGTTGTGCCGCCACGCGCCAGTTCCCCCCCTTTGGAGACACGCAACGGGTTCGCTATAAGCGGCACCCAGCCCTTGGCGGGGGGGGGCAACGCCCCGCAACCTACACACGTGAGCCGGAGCACCGAAGCATGGCCGATCCAAAAACCTACCGCGCCGCCGGCCTGATCGGCTATCCGGTATTCCAGTCCCGCTCGCCCCGGATTCATCGCTACTGGATCGACCGGCACGACATCGCCGGCGACTACATCCTGATGCCGGTTAAGCACGAGGCGCTGGAGACGGCCCTGCGCGGCCTGCCGGCCTTGGGTCTGGCCGGCTGCAACGTCACCATCCCGCACAAGGAAGCCGCCGCCCGCATCGTTGACCGGCTTGACGCCACCGCGCAGCGCATGGGCGCGATCAATCTGATCGTCGTCGAGCCCGATGGCTCGCTCTCCGGCTACAACAAGGACGGCTACGGTTTCATCCAGAACCTGTATGACGGCAAGCCGGACTGGCAGCCCTCCGCCGGCGCGGCCGTGGTGCTCGGCGCCGGCGGCGGCGCGCGCAGCGTGGTCGTCAGCCTGCAGGAACAGGGCGTGCCGGAAATCCGCCTGCTCAACCGCACCCGCACCCGCGCCGAACAGCTCAAGGCCGAGTTCGGCGGCGCCATCACCGTGCTCGACTGGGCCGACCGGCACGCCGCCCTGGCAGGCGCGGCGCTGCTGGTCAACACCACCAACCAGGGCATGACCGGCCAGCCGGCGCTCGATCTCGATCTCGCCTTGCTGCCCACCGACGCCCTTGTTTGCGACATCGTCTACAACCCGCTGCAACCGCCGCTGCTCGATGCCGCCAAGGCACGCGGCAACCCGACCATCAACGGCCTGGGCATGCTGCTGCATCAGGCGCGCCCCGCCTTCGCCGCCTGGTGGGGCATCCTGCCCGATGTCACCCCCGAACTGCGCGCCGCGGTGGAAGCCACCATCAAGTGAGCGCCCTGTTCGATCTCACCGGACAGGTCGCCCTGGTTACCGGCGCCTCGCGCGGCCTCGGCCTCGGCATGGCCCAAGGCCTCGCCGAGGCCGGCGCCACGGTCATCCTCAACGGCCGTGACCCCGCCACCCTGGCCGAGGCCGCCAGACCGCTGGGCGCCGATATCGAGGCGTTCGACGTCACCGATACCGAAGCCATGCGCGCCGGCATCGCCAATATCCGCGCCCGCCACGGCCGGCTGGATATCCTGATCGCCAACGCTGGCACACATGGCGCGATGCCGCTGGCGGACTGGACGCCCGAGAATTGGCAGCGGGTGATGGACACCAACCTCACCGCCTGTTTCTTCGCCGCCCAAGCCGCCGCGGCGGCGATGATCGAACAGAAGCACGGCCGCATCATCTTCATGGGCTCGCTCACCGGCCTGCGCGGCCGCCCGACGATCCACGGCTACGCCGCCTCCAAATCCGGCCTCGGCGCGATCGCCCGCACGCTCGCTAACGAGCTTGGCGAGCACAACATCACCGTCAACACCATCGCCGGTGGCTATTTCGAAACCGAGTTGAGCAAGGCGCTGCGGCAGAACGCCGATCTGGTGGCCCGCATCAACGCCCGCATCCCGCTGCACCGCTGGGGCACCCCGCGCGACGTCGCCGGCGTCGCGGTGTTCCTGGCCTCGGCCGCCGGCGGCTACGTCACCGGCCAGGAGATCTGCGTCGACGGCGGCATCGGCTCCGCGCTTTAGCCTCCGTCCGAGGCCATGCCCTCTGCAGACGGCGGCGCGCAGGGCAGGGGCCTCGACTTGACTCCTCAACTAAGTGCAAAATCATAAGAACCTGAACCGGGAGGACACGATGCGCAGAAGAACATTCGCGACAGGCATGGCGGCGATGGCATTGGCCTCGCGGGCCAACGCCGCCGATCCGCGCAAGGTCACCATCAATTACGGCGTGCCGCAGATCCCGATCTCCACCGCCCCGATCTTCTCCGTCCCCCGCCGCCTCGGCCTCTGGCCGGAAGCCGGCCTCGATGTCAGTTGCCAGGGCGCGCAGGGTGCCGGCCCCGCCTTGCAGCAGCTCATCGCCGGACAGGTGGCGCTGACCTTCACCGGCCTGCCCGCCGCGATGGAGCTGATCAACAAGGGCGCGCCGATCAAGGTGGTGGCCAGCGTCTATGGCCGCAACGTGTTCTACCCGGTGGTGATGGCCAGCTCGCCGATCAAGGAAATCGCCGACCTCAAGGGCAAGACCATCGGCGTCACCGGCATCGCGTCCACCAACGCGCAATGGATCCGCGCCATTCTGCGCAGCTACAACGTCCCCGATGACGACATCCATCTCGTGGCCACCGGCGACGGCGCCAGCGCGATCAGCGCATTGCAGCACGGTCAGGTCGATGCCCTGCAACTCGTCGAAGCCGATTACGACCGTTTCGAGACCACCGGCGTTTCGCTGCGCCGCCTCAACGCCTCGCCGATCCTGCAGAAACTGTCCTTCGTGCAGGGCCTGATGGCGCACACCAAAACCATCGCGCAAGACCCGCAACTGCTCGCCGGCCTGCTGCACGGCATCGGCGGCGCCTCGTTCTACTGCCTGGCGCACCCCGCCGACGGCGTGCGCATGCATTGGGCCGACTACCCCGAGACCAAGGCCCAGGGCGACGCCACCAAGGCGCTGGACGCCGGCACCCTGGTGCTGAAGAACCAGATCTCCGCTTACACCGTGGCCACCGACAACCGCTTCGGCATCACCACCACCGCGAAAGTCGAAGCCGTGCGCGACACCCTGGCCGACCTGGGCCAGCTCTCCAAGCGCCTGCCGGCCGACCAGTATTTCACCGACCAGTTCATCGCCACCGCCAACGACTTCGACATGGCCGCGCTGCTGGCCCGCAAACCGCAACTCTAAGGATAAGCCGATGCCGATGAAGCTGTGGCACCAAAGCATGACGGTGCTCACCGACCTGCCGGGCTATGCGAACTCGCTGCGCACCCGCATCAACCAGGTCGTGCGTCCCGATACCGAGGTCGTCATGCACGGCTTCGCCCCGGGCTCCTTCCCCGCCAACTACCCCGGCCCCGACATCGCGCACGACTACCTCTACAAGCTGCACTCGCATCAGTTCGTCGTCGCCGCTTTGGAGGCCGAGCGTCAGGGCTACGACGCCGTGGTCATGGCCAGCCTGCCCAGCCCGCTGATCCGCGAAGTCCGCTCCCTGGTCGATATCCCGGTGCTCGGCTACGGCGACACCGCGTTTCGCATGGCCGGCATGTACGGCCGCCGCTTCGGCCTGCTGCTGTTCAATGTCGAGCGCACCGAGTTCTGGCCCGAACGCGTCGCCGAATTCGGCCTCGGCGACAATTTCGTCGGCGTCCGCCCCTCCGGCGTCACCTTCAACGAAGTCGCCGCCGCGCACGGCAATGCCGACGCGTTGCGCGACGTCGTCGCCCGCGTCGTCGCCTCCGGCGAGCGCATGGCCAGCGAACTCGGCGCCGACGTGATCGTCCCCGGCGAAATGCCGCTGAACCTGCTGCTGGCCCAGGCCAAGGTGGCACAGATGGGCGGCGCCACCGTGGTCGACGGCCTCGCCACCCTGTTCCGCATGGCCGAGGTCGCCGTCGATCTGCACCGCGACAGCGGCATGCTGCAAAGCCGCCGCGGCTTCTATCACTCCGCCCCCGGCAAGCAGCGCGTGCGCGAGGTGATGGATTTCTACGGCCTCGGCGCGCTCGGCCCGCGCCTGTCCACCTCGGAGTAACCACGATGACCGCCACTGCGATCGCCGGCATCGCCGAACTGCCGCAAGGCCGCATGCCCGGCGTCACGCCGATGGCCCTGCACGACCGTCTCGCCCGCATGGCCATCGCCGATGCCGGCCTGCGCGTGCAGGATGTCGATGCCGTCATCACCCTGTCGCCCCGTTCCGACCCCTATCTGATCCACGCCGCCGCCCTGGCCGAATTCATGGGCATCGCCCCCCCGGTGGCGCTCACCGTGGAAGGCGGCGGCGCCGCGCCCGCGGTGATGGTGGACATGGCGCGGATGATGATCGGCGGCGGCCGCGCCAACACCGTGCTGATCGTCTCCGCCGACATGCCGCTCTCCGTCGTCAGCCGCGGCTCCTATATCCAAACCCTGGCCGACGCCGGCCCGGTGCACCCGGATATCGAACGCCCCTTCGGCCCCACCGTGCCCGCGCTGTTCGGCATCTGCACCCGCGCCTACATGCACGAATTCGGCGCCACCGAGGCCGACCTCGCCGCCGCCTCCCTGCACGACCGGGCCAACGCGCTCGACCATCCCAACGCCCACATGCGCAAGCCGCTCGATATGGCCGGCTACCTCGCCAGCCCGATGATCGCCGATCCCTTGCGCATGCTCGACTGCACCCCCGTCTCCGACGGCGGCGCCGCCGTGGTGGTCACCTCGCTCGAACGCGCCCGTGACCTGCGCCACAAGCCCGCGAAAGTGCTCGGCGCCGGCTTCGCGATGAACCAGTTGCACCTCTCGGCAGCCACCTCGCTCACCGCCTCTTGCGCCGGCACCGCGTCGGACCGCGCCCTCGCCCAGGCCGGGCTGCAACACGCCGACATCGATATCGGCCTGGTCTATGATTGCTTCACCATCGCTTTGCTGATCAATCTCGAAGACCTCGGCTTCGCCCCCAAGGGCCAGGCTGGCGCCGCCCTCCGCTCCGGCCTGTTCGACCGCGCCGGCCGCATCCCCATCAACCCGCATGGCGGCCTGCTCTCGCACGGCTATCCCGGCCGCGCCGCCGGCATCGGCAACCTGATCGAAGCCGTGGTGCAACTGCGCGGCGACGCCGGCGCCCGGCAGGTGAAAGATCCGCAAGTCACACTCACCCACGGCATGGGCGGCGTCTTCGCCACCCACGGCGTGCTGCTGCTCGGGAGGTCATGATGTACTCCGCACCCCGCAACGGCCGCGAGGCCACGCCGCACTGGCAGGCTGCCCGCCAGGGCATCCTCCGCCTGCCGTTCAACTCTGTCACCGGCGCCCCGGCCTGGCCGCCATCCTCCGCCCCCACCAATGACGGCGGCACCATCGAATGGCGCGACTGCCCCACCGGCGGCACCATCGTCAGCTTCTCCATCGTCCGCCGCCCGGTCCAGCCGGAATGGCAGGACAAGGCCCCCTACGTCGTCGCCCTGATCGACCTCGACGCTGGCATCCGCATGCTCAGCAACATCGTCGACTGCGACCCCGAAACCGTCGCCATCGGCGCGCGTGTCCAGTGCCAGTTTGTCGAAACCACCGATCCCGAACTGGGGCTGCCGGTGTTCCGCCTGGAGGGCTAGGCTGGGGGCCGCGCAAGGAGTCCCGCCGATGTTTCTCACCAACCAGGATATCGTCGAACTCGCCGCCTGGCGTCGCGCCCTGCATCGCGCCCCCGAACTCTCCGGCGAGGAAACCGTCACCGCCCGCGCGGTCACCGCCTTCCTCGCCGGCACCAAGCCCGATCAGGTCATCACCGGCCTCGGCGGCCACGGCGTCGCGCTGATCTACCAGGGCACCGCCCCCGGCCCCACGGTGATGTTCCGCGCCGAACTCGACGCCCTGCCGATCATCGAAACCGGCACCGTCGAGTACCGCTCGCAAACCCCGGGCAAAGCCCATCTCTGCGGCCATGACGGCCATATGGCGAGCCTCGCCGCCCTGGCCCGCGGCCTCGGCCGCCAGCGCCCGCGGCAGGGCAGGGCGGTGCTGCTGTTCCAGCCCGCCGAGGAAAACGGCGCCGGCGCCGCCGCCGTGATCTCCGATCCCCGCTTCGCCACCATCGCGCCGGATTTTGCCTTCGCCTATCACAACCTGCCCGGCCTGAAGCTCGGCGAGGTCGCGCTCGCCGAAGGCCCGGTGAACTGCGCCTCGCGCGGCATCCGCATCACCCTGTCCGGCCGCACCGCGCACGCCTCCATGCCCGAAAACGGCGTCTCCCCCATGCCGGCGGTCGCGACCCTGATGCCGGCGCTCACCGCCCTCGGCGGCGGCAGCATCGCGGCCGGCGATTTCGCCATGGTCACCGTCACCCATGCCCGCCTCGGCGAACCCGCCTTCGGCGTCGCCCCCGGTCACGCCGAGATCTGGGCCACCCTGCGCACCCTGACCACCTCCGGCATGGCAGGCCTCTGCGCCCGCGCCGAAGCCCTGGCCCGCGCCATCACCTCCGGCCTCGGGCTGGACATCGCTTACGACGACATCTTCGACCACTGCGAAAACGCCCCCGCCGCCGTCGCCCACCTGCGCGCAGCTCTCGACGCCGAAGCCGTCCCCTACAGCCCCGGCGACCTGCCCATGCGCGGCTCGGAAGATTTCGGCCGCTTCGGCCAATCCGCCCCCGCCGCCATGTTCTTCCTCGGCGCCGGCACCGGCCGC
>CAIRTN010000046.1 GCA_903881515.1 uncultured Rhodospirillales bacterium
ACTGAACGATCCATACATAGGAATATAGTATGGGTTCAGTGGGATTTCAAGGACTTTTTTCAAAAAAATTCGTGAAAATTGGGATAGTGATCCAGGGGGGCTTCCGTCCCCCCTGGGTCGCGCTAGCCGAGGATCTGCGACAGGGCGGAGTCGAGCGAGACTTCCTGGCGCTCGCCGGTGGCGCGGCGTTTGAGTTCGACGACGCCGTTGGCGGCACCGCGCGGGCCGACGATGATCTGCCAGGGGTGGCCCATCAGGTCGGCGTCAGCGAATTTGGCGCCGGCGCGCTCCTCTCGGTCGTCGTAAAGGGCGTTGCCTTGCAGCTTCTTGTAGACGTCCTCGCAGATCGCGCCGGTGGCGGCATCGCCCTGGCGCAGGTTGAGGATGGCGGCTTTCCATGGGGCGACGGCGTCGGGCCATTTGATGCCAGCGTCGTCATGGAAGGCCTCGATAATGCCGCCGACCAGGCGGGAGACGCCGATGCCGTAGCTGCCCATATGCGGGGTGATCTGGGTGCCGTCGGGGCCGGCGACGCGCAGGTTCATGGGCTCGCTGTATTTGGTGCCGAAATAGAAGATGTGGCCGACCTCGATGCCGCGGCCTTCGCGGCGGCGGGCTTCGGGGATGGTGGCCCAGGCGGCGGTATCATGCTTCTCGTCGGTGGCGGCGTAGAGCGAGGTCATCTGGGTGAAGAAGCGCTCGAGATCCGAGGGCGTGTAGTCGAAATTGCCGTTCAGCCAGTCGATATTCTCGAAGCCGGCATCGTAGAACACGCCGGATTCGCCGGTTTCGGCCAGGATGATGAATTCGTGGCTGAGGTCGCCGCCGATCGGGCCGGTGTCGGCGACCATCGGAATCGCTTTCAGGCCGAGGCGCTGGAAGGTGCGCATATAGGCCAGCATCATGCTGCGGTAGGACACCACGGCGCCGGCATAGTCGAGATCGAAGGAATAGGCGTCCTTCATCAGGAATTCGCGGCCGCGCATGACGCCGAAGCGGGGGCGGACCTCGTCACGGAACTTCCACTGGATGTGGTACAGGTTCTGCGGCAGGTCGCGGTAGGATTTGACGCCGCCGCGGAAGATCTCGGTGATCATTTCCTCGTTGGTCGGGCCGTAGAGCATGTCGCGGTCGTGGCGGTCCTTGATGCGCAGCATTTCCTGGCCATAGCCGTCATAGCGGCCGGACTGGCGCCAGAGATCGGCGGACTGGATGGTGGGCATCAGGACTTCCTGGGCACCCGCCGCGTCCTGCTCCTCGCGCACGATCTGGGCGATGTTCTGCAGCACGCGCCAGCCGGCCGGCAGCCAGGCATAGATGCCGGCGGAGGTCTGCCGGACGAGGCCGGCGCGCAGCATCAGGCGATGGGAAACGATCTGCGCCTCAGACGGTGTTTCCTTGAGGGTAGGGATAAAACTGCGGGAGAGGCGCATGGGCTTGGCGGTCCGTTCTGATGAATGCTGGGGCGGAACCTACCGCTTGCCGCGCCGGACCGGAAGAGCCGCAGGCTTTGGAATTATTGTGCGTCGCACAACCGAACCTAGCAATAAAATCTTCATTTCCGACGAAAATTTAACGGAAATATCTCGACACCCAAGGCCGCATTATGTAGAAAAAAAAGAAGGCCCGCGCGCTTTGGCAGCGCAGCGGGCCAAGTTTAGGGAGGAAACGCCAGTCACACGGCAGGACGGGGAAGCTCCCTGTCCTGTCGGTGATCATCTGGCGAATTCCGGGGACCGTCCACCAAAAACCGCAGTTTTTTTGCTGAAAAATCGTCCAATTGGACGCGTTTTGCATGCACTTTTGGCTGCGATGCCGCATTTTTAGGAAAATGCCCGTTATGTGGGCAATGCGAGCCAGCCGGTGCGGAAACTCAGCCAGGGGCTGGTGATCATCCAATAAGCGATGAGCCAGACAATGATGGCGACGCCGGTGGTAATCAGCGCCTTTTTGCCGAGACCCGGACGCTCCGGCGCACCGCGCCAGCCGCTTTCGGCGTCAGGCGCGGCTTGCGGGCGGGTGCCGATGGGCAGCACCGCGAACAGCACCGTCCACCAGATGATGAAGAACATCGCGATTCCGGTGATCAGGCTCATGGCGGGCTCATTTGGTGCTTGGGGACGGCAGTTAGGAAGTAAAAAGCGTGGATCCTTCGCAAGGGCTCAGGATGACGCCGTGGTGGGGTGACGGGGTGGTGGGTGACGGGGTGGTGGGGAAGGGTTGCCAGCCCTAGACCCTCAGGAGGTGGACGTCTACGAGGGGGCGCTTTTGCAGGCGTTTGCCGAGGGCGCGTCGCAACGCGGTGCGGGCGGCGTCGGCGAGGGCGGCGTCGTCGCGGCGAATCGAGGGGGGGAGTTCGGCCATGGCGGTGGTGAACTCGTTGATCACCCTGGTCGCCTCGGGGTCCTCGGGGTCAAACAGGCCGGGGGCGGAGAGCTTGGGAACGCCCTTGACCCGGCCGTTTTCGTCCACCGCCAGGGAGGCAATGGCGACGCCGTTGAACAGCATGCGGCGGCGGGCGCCCATGACGGCGCCGCCGATCGGCACCAGGCGATTGCCGTCGGCGACCAAGCGGCCGACAGGGGCGCTGTCGGTGACTTCGGGGCGGCCGGGGGCGAGACTGAGGATGTCGCCATCCTCCAGCAGGATCGCCTTGACGCCGATTTCCTGGGCGAGAGCGGCATGGGCCGAGAGATGGCGCCATTCGCCGTGCACCGGCACCGAGTAGCGCGGGCGGACCAAAGCGTAGAGACGCTTCAGCTCCTCGCGCGCGGGGTGGCCGGAGACATGCACCATGGCGTCGTCGTCAGTGAGCAGACGCACGCCGCGGCGGACCAGACTGTCCTGCACCGAGTAGATCGCGCGCTCGTTGCCGGGAATGACGCGCGACGAGAACACCACCGTGTCGCCCTCGCCCAGTTCCATGCGGGGATGGGTGTCGTTGGCGATGCGCGACAGCGCGCTGCGCGGTTCGCCCTGGCTGCCGGAGACCAGCAGCAGCAGATTGTCGTCGTCGACGTCGTTGGCGTCGTCCTCGGACAGGAAGGGCGGCATGCCCTTGAGGTAGCCGCATTCGCGGGCGGCGGCCTCGAAATTGCGCAAGGAGCGGCCGAAGGCAGCGACCGAGCGGCCATTGTCGCGCGCGGCGAGGGCGATGCTCTCCATGCGGGCGACGTTGGAGGCAAAGCAGGTGACGGCGACGCGGCCGTCAATGTCCTTGATCAGTTCGGCCAGGTTGCGGCGCACATCGGCCTCGGAACCGGAATGGCCCTCGACCATCGCATTGGTGCTGTCGCAGACCATGGCCAGCACACCCTCGTCGCCCAGCGCCTTCAGCGCGGCTTCGTCGGTGCAGGGGCCGATCAGGGGGCTGGGGTCGAGCTTCCAATCGCCGGTGTGCAGGATGATGCCGGAAGGCGTGCGGATGGCGAGCGCCTGCGCCTCGGGGATCGAATGCGCCATGTTGATGAATTGCAGCTTGAACGGGCCGACATTGAAGCTGCCGCCAGTGGGGATGACGTGCAGCTTGACCTGATTGATCAGGCCGGCCTCGCCCAGCTTGCGGCGCAGCACCGCGGCGGCGAAGGGGGTGGCGTAGATCGGGCAGCGCAATTGCGGCCAGAGCCAGGCGACGGCGCCGACATGGTCTTCATGCGCATGGGTGATGACCAGGCCGGTCAACTGGCTCCGCCGTTCGGCGATGAAGGCGGGGTCGGGCATCATGATGTCGACCTCCGGGTGTTCCGGACCGCCGAAGCCCATACCGCAATCGACGGCGAGCCACTGGCCGTCCATCCGGTAGAGGTTGAAATTCATGCCGATCTCGCCCGTCCCGCCCAAGGGCAGGAATGCGAGGTCTCCGCGCGCCAAATCCATTATATGCTTTCGTTAGGGTTTCAGTCGTGGTCGGGCAGACGCGCCCGTTCTTTGGACAATGTGGGTACTGGGTTGCGCTCCGCCAACAGGCGCATGCCGTCCAGCGTGAGGTCGGGATCGATGTGCTCGATCACCAGGGTGCCCTCAGCCAACAGCGGCGCCAGTCCGCCGGTCGCAACCACTTTCAGGGGGGAGCCATACTCCGCCTGGATGCGCGCGACCAGCCCCTCGATCATGCCGACATAGCCCCAGTAAATGCCTGATTGCATGGCAGGAACCGTGGAACGGCCGATCACCGACTGCGGACGGCCGATGCCGATGCGGGGCAGGCGGGCGGCAGCACGGTGCAGCGCCTCGATCGACAGGTTGATGCCGGGGGCGATGACGCCGCCCAGGTATGCGCCATCGTGGTCAACGATGTCGAAGGTGGTGGCGGTGCCGAAATCGATCACCATCAACGGGCCGCCATAGGCGCGGTGACCGGCGAGCGTGTTCAACAGCCTGTCGGCACCGACTTCGTCGGGATTGTCGATCTTAATCTCGAAGCCCCAATCCAGCGCGGCGCGGGCGACAAGCGGCTCGACCTCGAACCAGTCCCGGCATAGGCGGCGCTGGTGATACAGCGCGGCCGGCACCACCGTGCCGATGACCGCGTGGGTGATGTCCTCGCGTTTGAGGCCAGACAGGGTGAGCAACGAAAGCAGCCAGACCGCGTATTCATCCGATGTGCGCTGCGGATCGGTGGCGATGCGCCACTTGCCGCGCCAGCCGGCGCCGTCGTGAACGGCCATGACGACGTTGGTGTTGCCGGTGTCTACGACGAGCAGCATTTTTGTGCTCCTTGGGGGTTGGGAAGGTTAGGCAAGGCCAGGGGCTTTGCCCCTGGACCCCACCAAAGGC
>CAIRTN010000047.1 GCA_903881515.1 uncultured Rhodospirillales bacterium
GCAGCTCTACTCCGGCATGACCGCCGCCGCCTGCGCCGCCCGCGGCGGCCAGATCACCACCTGGACCAGCACCGCCGGCGCCCGGCAGAGCGTCGGCGACTGCTAGGTGCCGCCGCGCATGAGCGGCGGGGGAGGGGGATTCCGCGGCGGCGGCGGCGGCGGCGTCGGCGCGGCCATCTCCGCCCTCGGCGCCGGCCTCGCGCTGTTCGACGCCCTCTCCGACCTCACTTCCTCCTCCCCCCCACAAGCCGACGTGCCGGAAGACCCGTGGGAGGCCTATCACCGCTCGCCGGAATACCTGCAGTACAAGGCCGAGCAGGACGCCCGCCAGAAGCGCGAGGAGCGCGAGCGCCTCGCCAAGCTCGACCACGCCGCCGACGACCTGGAGAGCTTCGTCAAGCAGGGTCCGGCCGCCGCCGCCGCCAAGGGCGGATCGAAGCAATGCGTCGGTTTCGCTGCCGGCAGCGCCGGCATCGTGCAATGCTACCAGACCGCCGCCGCCGACATGGAGCGCCAGGCCGCCGCCTGCGGCGGCAGTTGCAAGGCGGCGATGCTGCGCGCCGCCGCCTCCGCGCGCTGCGTTGCCGGCCTCCGCCCCGACCCCGCCCAGGTCGACAAGGCCGTGAACGCCTGCGCCCGCGACCCCAAGGTCGGCCTGAAACCCAGCACCGCCCCGGAAACCCAGCTCGCCGCCAACAACTCCGGCGCCTCCCAGGCCCCCCCCACCGCAGGCACACCCGCGTCGGGAACGCCGGGCAATGCGGCACCGCAAGCCAAGACCGCCACCACCGCCCAACCCGCCAACGCCGGCAAAGGCTGGGTGGCGCAGGGCAGCGCCGAGGAGTGCAGCAAGCTCGCCCAGAACTCCGTCGCCCGTAACACCGCCTACTACTACAACGAATGCGTCTCCGATCCCGCCGCCCGCCCCGCCCGCCTGCAGAAGGCCTCCACGCCGCAGAAGGCCGCCAACCAGCCCCGCCCCTCGCCGCGCACCGATGACGGCTGCGGCTGGTATGGCGGCGTGCTCCGCCCCGACGGCAGCTGCTGGGTGATGGGCGCCACCACCGACGACTGCCTCGGCGACCTCAGCGGCCGCGTCACCGAGTTCCAGGGCTACAAATACTGCGTCATCGGCGGCGCCCCCGCTCCCCGAGCGCCCGGCCGGAACGATCCCGCCCAGAACGCCGCCGCCCAACCCACCAGCGCCAATTCCGCCGCCCCCGCCCTCGCCTCCGGCGACGCCGCGCTCGACGCGTGCCGCGAAGGCGCCGTCGCCCCCTGGACCGTCGCCGGCTGCTACAACCTCATGCGCGCGCCCGCGGTGCAGGACCGCCCCGGTGGCCTGCGCGAGCAGCTGCGCCGCCGCCTCGCCCAGGGCGCGCACCCCGAGGAGGACGCGTTGGAGCGCCGGGAGAACGCCGCCCGCGCCGAAACCGCCGCCGAACGCGCGGTGCAGGAGCAGCTGCGCCAGGACTGGAGCAAGGACGCGCTGCACCGCTACGAGCGCTGGGCCGCCGCTGGCCACCAGCAGATCCCAGAGAACACCGCCGGCCGCGCCGCCTGCACCGGCCGCTGGACCTATGACGGCACCTCCGCCGGCACCTGCGACCCCGAGCGCGCCCGCGCCCGCTGGGCCCTGGTCTTCACCCCCCAGCCCACCCCCAGCCAGGCGGAGTGGGACCGTGTGGCCGCCCGCGACTTGCCCTGGCGGATGAACAGCGAGGCCGATTGCCGCGCCGCCGGCGGTTTAGCCGTCCGGCCGCAGGACGGCGGCGACGATACCGGCCTGCCAGCCCAGCTGCTGGAAGACCCCAGCGTCAACCAGGCCGCCCTGCGTCGCTCCTGGCTCTGCTACCGCTCCGACTTCGTCGGCACCAATCTCGGCCGCCTCGGCAAGCCCTGACCGCTGTGGCCGCCCACCGGCGGCCCACCAGCCCCCCTCACACCATCACCTCGCCGCAAATGTCGCGCGCTTTTCATTGCCGCCCTTCAACGCCATGCCCGCCGCACCCGCTGGCTGTCGAAGTGGCGGGGGTGAGCGGGCAGGGGGACGAAGCGCGCTGTCTTTGTTCTGTATACAAAACAAAATCCCGCCTTTCCCCGACGCGCCCAGCCGTCTAACGTCCCTCCGGCTCCCGCCGGAAGGAAACATCCATGCCCACACGCCCGCGCGCGGCCCTGCTCGCCGCTCTCCTGCTCGCCGCCGCCCCGGCCCAGGCCCAGATCGCCGGCGACGCCATCAAGATCGGCATCCTCACCGACATGTCGAGCCTCTACTCCACCACCACCGGCCCCGGCTCGGTGCTGGCCGCGCAGTTGGCCGCCGACGATTTCGGTGGGGAGATCAACGGCCACAAGATCGTCGTGCTCTCCGGCGACCATCAGAACAAGCCCGATGTCGGCGCCTCCATCGTCCGCAAATGGATCGACACTGACGGCGTCGGCATGATCGGCGATGTGCCGACCTCTTCTGTTGCGCTCGCCGTGCAGCAGATCGTGCGCGAGAAGAACAAGGTGTTCCTGATCTCCGGCGGCGGCACCTCCGAACTCACCGGCAAGTCCTGCTCGCCCAACTCCATCCACTGGACCTACGACACCTATTCCCAGTCCAACGTCGCAGCGCGCGCCGTGGTCGCCCGGGGCGGCAAGGCCTGGTACTTCATCTCCGCCGACTACGCCTTCGGCGCGGCGCTGGAAGCCGATGCGCGCGCCATCGTCACCGCAACCGGCGGCACCGTGCTGGGTGCCACCAAGCACCCGCTGAACAATTCCGATTTCTCGTCCCAGTTGCTCGCGGCCCAGGCCTCCGGCGCCAAGGTCGTCGGCTTCGCCAATGCCGGCGGTGACGCGTCGAACGCCCTGAAACAGGCCGCCGAGTTCGGCCTGCAGAAATCCGGCATCACCATGGTGCCGCTGCTGATCGGCGCGTCCGACATCCGCGGCCTCGGCCTGCCCACCGCCCAGGGCACCGTGCTGGCCGAAAGCTGGTACTGGGATCTGAACGACGAGACCCGCGCCTTCACCAAGCGCTTCATGGAAAAGCAGCACAACATCCCCAGCGCCTATCACGCCGGCATGTACTCCGCGACGCACGCCTACCTCGCCGCCATCAAGGCCACCGGTAGCGACGACGCCAAGACGGTGATCGCCAAGATGAAGGCCACCGAGGTCAACGACATGTTCGCCCATGGCGGCCACGTCCGCGCCGACGGCCGCATGGTGCACGATTACTACCTGTTCCAGGTCAAAACTCCGGCCCAGTCCACTGGCCCCTACGACGTCTACAACCTCCTGGCCACCATCCCCGCCGACCAGGCCTTCCGCCCCCTGAACGAAGGCGGCTGCCCCCTGGTTCAGTAACAAATACAATCACTTAGTGGTGGGGCGGATGAGCGAAGCGTAATCCGCCTCCTTCGTCCCGACGCACGCGCGAGAAAAAATGCGTTCATATAGCATTTTTTCCTTGCAATTCATCTAACGCAACCCCATAACGTTAGCATGAACGCATGGGACCGCCTCCTCACCTCGCTGCACGGAACTGTCGCCACAACTGCGTCCAAAATCCTGCTCTGGCTGCAAATCCGCCAGTTGCTGTCCGCGCTCGATGATCTGTTCAACGCCTGGCGCGCCGGCGAACTGCCGTCGCTGCCCCCCGTCCCAGCGCCACTTCAGGTGGAACCCGTCCGCACGCCGCCCATCCGTCGCGCCTCAACCACGCGCCGCGTCCGCACGCGCACGCCCCAATCGCGCCCGGTTCACACCGAATTTCCCGCCGCCGCGGCCGCCACGGCCCGCGCAGGCCACCCCATCCCGCCAACCCCCGCGCCGCATCTCCCGCGCGCCCAGGCAGCCCCCATACCGAATCTCAAAAAAACAACACCCCAGCGCACCGGGGAGACGTGCGCTCTAAATGTTCCGTTTAAGCAACATTACTCCGCCTGCGCCTTCTTATGCGCCAGTAATGCCATCAATCGCTTATCCCGCCAGGCCAGCCGCGCCGCATGATCCTGCATCGGCAACGCCGACCGCCGCGCTGAATCCACCTCGGCCACCAGTTCCGGTGTCAGCGCCAACGGCGTCATCTCCGCCTGCACCGTGTCGTACAGCCCGCCATACCGCGCGCAGTAATCCGCCACACCGCCCGGCGCATTCAGATCGATCGTCTCGAACGGCCCCATGAACGACCAGCGCAGCCCCAACCCATGCTTCACCGTGGCATCGATATCCTCCGGCGATACCACCCCATCGGCCACCAGCCGGAACGCCTCGGCCACCAGCGCCACCTGCAACCGGTTCAGCACGAAGCCTGCCACCTCGCGCTTCACCGTCGCCGGCACCATCCCGGCCTGCACCATCAGCGCCCGGGTGGTCGCCACCACCTCATCGCTGGTCCACGGCGCCGGGCACAGCTCCACCACCGGCACCAGATAGGGCGGGTTCACCGGATGCGCGACCAGGCACCGCTGCCGCCCGCGCAACCCCTCGGTGAACGCGCTCGCCGGAATGCCGGAGGTCGAACTCGCCAGCACCACCTGCTTCGGCGCGATCGCATCCATCCGCTCGAACAGCGCCCGCTTGGCATCCACCCGCTCCGGCCCGTTCTCCTGCACATGCACCACGCCCTCAAGTGCCGCCTCCAGCGTGGCACACGGATGCAGCCGCGCCAGGATCTCCTCCGGCGCCGCGCTGATCAGCCCGGCCTCCCTCAGCTCCGGCAATCGTGCCGCGATGAAATCCCGGCTGCCCGCCACCGCCTCGGGAAAGGGGTCCCAGATCTGCACGTCGAAACCGGCCCGTGCGAACACGATGGACCAGGCGCGGCCAATGAATCCCGCCCCGACGATGGCAACCCTACTCATCAACCAGCCTCCCCAAAATTACGCTTCCAAACCGCGGCATATTCCGCCCGCTGCTCCGCCGCCAGCGCGATGGCCGACAGCACAGGCGTATGCTCGGCGAACCAGGCCCGCTCCGGCCGCCATTTCGTCATCACCGCGATGAACAGATCCAGCGCCGAGAACCGCTCGCCCAGGAACCACGGCGCCCCCGCCTCGCTCTCCAACTGCTGCCACAGCCTTTGCGCATACGCGTCCACCCGGGCGCGGAACCCTGACCGGGCGGCCTCGCCATGAACAAAGCGGGAGGGATCATCGGCATAGGTAAAGGTCGGATAGATATTGGCGACGATGAACACCAGCCAGCGCAGGAACTTGCCGCGCTCCGCTTCTCCCGGCCCCGGCACCAGCGCATCGCTGCCGGTGGTCTCCGCCAGATACAGCGTGATCGCCGCACTCTCGGTCATCACCGCGCCATCCGGCAGGATCAGCGTCGGCAACTGCGCCAGCGGATTATACGCCGCGATCGCCTCGCGCGCCGCGGCCGACTTGAACGGATTTTCGACGTCGACCACCGTATACGGCAGTCCGTACCAGGCAAGCTGCGCCTCGGACAGCACCGAGCCCCAGCCGGGATGGGCGAAGAGTTTGTACATCGCGTCCTCCTGTCGGCGGACAGCTTGCATCCGCGCCGCCGCGCCGTCACCTTCGCTCTGAACAGGAGAGATGCGCCATGCCTAGGATTGTGATTCTCGATGACTGGCAAGGCTACGCCGAAGCCGCCGCCGACTGGTCCCCGCTCGCCACCCGCGGCGAACTGGTCTTCCTGCGCGACAACCATGCCACCCCCCAGGCGCTCGCCGCGGCCATCGGCCCGGCCCAGGCCATCGTCGCTATGCGCGAACGCAGCGTGATCTCGGCCGACCTGCTCGATCTCATCCCGACCCTGAAACTCGTCTGCTACACCGGCCCCCGCAACGCCAGCGTCGACGTCGCCGCCTGCACCGCGCGCAACATCCTGGTCTGCAACACCCAGGCCGGCCGCTCCGGTCACGCCACCGCCGAGGTCGCGCTCGGCCTGTTGCTGGCCTGCGCCCGCAATCTCGCCCTCGGCGACGCCGAAATGCGCGCCGGCCGATTCCAGGCCCAGGTGCCCCCCGGCATCGAGATGGCTGGCCGCACTTTGGGCATCATCGGCCTCGGCCGCATCGGCGCCACCATGGCCCGCTACGGCCAGGCGCTGGGGATGAAAGTCGTCGCCTGGAGCCAGAACCTCACCGACGCCCGCTGCGCCGAACTCGGCGTCACCCGCGTCAGCAAGGAAGCGCTGGTCGCCACTGCCGATGCGATCAGCCTGCACGTCGTGCTCTCCCCGCGTAGCACCGGCATCCTCGGGCCCACCGATTTCGCCGCGATGAAGCCCGGCTGCATCATCATCAACACCTCCCGCGCTCTGCTGATCGACCAGCCCGCCTTGCTCGCCGCCCTGCACGGCCGTCAGATCGTCGCCGGGCTCGACGTCTACGCCACCGAACCCGTGCTGCCCGGCGATCCGATTCTCTCCGCCCCCAACACCGTGCTCTCGCCGCATCTCGGCTACGCCAGCAGCGAGAACCTCGCCGACTTCTACCGCTACTCGATCGAGAACCTGACCGCCTGGCTCGACGGCGCGCCGATCCGCACCGTCAACCCGGAAATCCTGACTTGACCCAACCTGCCCGCCGGGTGCCAATCGCGCCAACCAACCGAGGAATGTCGTCATGAAAGCATGGGCCGTCGTCGCCACCGAGCAACCGTTGCAGGAAATCGACCTGCCGACCCCGGAACCGCAGGGCACCGAAGTCCTGCTGGAGACGCTGTACTGCGGCGTCTGCCATTCCGACATCCATATCTGGGAAGGCCGTTACGATCTCGGCGGTGGCAAGGTGATGAACCTGCAGGACCGCGGCCTGAAGCTCCCGGTCGCCATGGGCCACGAGATCGTCGGCCGCGTCGTCAAATGCGGCCCCGACGCCACCGGCGTGAAAGTCGGTGACGTCCGCATCGTCTTCCCCTGGCTCGGCTGCGGCACCTGCGCCAAATGCCTCGCCGAGGAGGATAATATGTGCCTCGTCGGCAACTCGCTCGGCGTGTTCCGCAACGGCGGCTACGGCACCCATGTCGTCGCCCCGCACCCGCGCCATCTGGTCGATCCCGGCAATGTCGATCTCGCGCTCGCCGCCACCTATGCCTGCTCCGGCATCACCGTCTATTCGGCGATCAACAAGGTGATGCCGATGCCGCCTGATGAGCCGATCGTCATCGTCGGTGCCGGCGGCCTTGGTCTGGCCGCAATTGCCGTGCTGCGCGCCCTGAAGCACAAGAACATCGTCGTCGTCGACATCTCCGCCGAGAAGCGCGCCGCCGCCACGGCCGCCGGCGCCACCACCACGGTTGACGGCTCCGGCGAGGGCGTCACCAAGCGCATCATCGCCGCCTGCGGCGCGCAGCCGATTGCGGTGATCGACCTGGTGAACGGCACCGCCTCGGCCCGCTTCGCCTTCGACGCTCTGCGCAAGGGCGGCAAGCTGGTGCAGGTCGGCCTGTTCGGCGGCGAACTCACCCTGCCGCTGCCGCTGATGCCGATCCGCGCGCTGACCGTCCAGGGCAGCTATGTCGGCAACCCCAAGGAACTGCGCGAACTCGTCGCCCTCGCGCAAACCGGCGAACTGCCCGGCATGCCGATCACCCTGGTGCCGCAACGCGAGGCCGACAGTGCCCTGCAACGCCTGCGCAACGGCCAGGTCACCGGCCGGCTTGTGCTGAAATCGGATGCCGCCTGATGGACAATCTCGGTCTGCGCAAAAGCGTCATCCTGGTCCGCCGCCCCGACGGCGAGCCGGAAATCAGCGACTTCGCCGTCCGCGAGGAACCGATCCCGGCCCCCGGGGAAGGCGAGGTGCTGACCCGCGCCGTCTACCTCTCCGTCGATCCCTATCAGCGCGGCCGGATTTCTGGCCGCGCCTCCTATGCCGCTCCAGTGCCGATCGGCGGCCTGATGGAAGGCGAGACGGTCGGCGAGGTGCTGGTCTCGCATGACCCGCGGTTCAAACCGGGCGACATCGTGCTCGGCAATCGCGGCTGGCAGACCCATACCGTCACCAAGGCCGACCGCCTGGCC
>CAIRTN010000048.1 GCA_903881515.1 uncultured Rhodospirillales bacterium
TCCCCGCGGCATCGGCGATGAGGGTGCCATAAGGAACCGACCCGTTGGTTCCGTTGAAGCTGGCCAGCACGGCGATCGATCCGTAGGTGCTGCCGGTCTTGGCGATCTCGAACACGGTGCCGACATTGGACGTCCCACCGTGCCAGGTGGTGCCAAAAAGGCTCCCGGCGCCGTCAATCAGCAATCCGGCAAGCGGATCGGCCCCGTTGCTGCCGGTGAAGCTGGCAATGGTTGTGAGTGATCCATAGCTACTGCCGCTCTTGGCAAGCTCGAACACCGTGCCGTGCGAGGACGCCCCGCCGCTCAACGTTGTGCCGAACAGGTTCCCGGCGGAATCGGCCGTCAGCATGGCATAAGGCGCGATCCCGTTGCTGCCGCTGAAGGTGCCGAGCGTGAGGAGTGAGCCAAAGCTGCTGCCGGATTTGGGAAGTTCGAACACGATGCCATCGTTCGACGTCCCGCCGCCAATCGTTGTACCGAACAGGTTCCCGGCGGCGTCCGCGATCAGCCCGCCATGCGGATTGCTCCCGTTGCTGCCAGTGAATGTGAGGAGCGTGCTGAGCGAGCCATAGAGGCTGCCGCTCTTGGGCAGCTCGAAAATGGTGCCAACGCCCGACGACCCGCCACCGGACGTTGTTCCGAACAGGTTCCCGGCGGCGTCGACCAGCAGCCCGTCAATCGGATTCATCCCGTTGCCGCTGCCGCTGAAGCTCGCGAGCGTTGTGGGTGAACTATAGCTACTGCCGGTCTTGGCGATCTCCCAGACCGTGCCCTTGTTAGAAGCCCCGCCGGCGTAGGTTGTGCCGAACAGATTCCCAGCGGAGTCGATGAGCAGCACCGATGTCGGATTGGTCCCGTTGCTGCCGGTGAATTTGGTGAGCGTGACGGGTGATCCGTAGCTCCCGCCGGTATTGACGATCTCAAACACGGTGCCGGCGTTGGAGGTCCAGCCATTCTGCGTTGTGCCGAACAGGTTCCCGGCGGCGTCGGCAATCAGCGCGGCAACGGGAAAGGTCCCGTTGGTGCCATTGAAGCTGTCCAACGTTACGATTGTCGCGGCCCGGGCGGGAAACACCCCGGCTGCAAGAACCAGAGCACCGGCCGCAAATGACTTCACGACCGCAAAACCGGGCCACGCGACAGAGAAGGGGAAACACTTGCGCATGGCGGGACACTCACATCAAAAAAACTTGCTACCGTCATGCAATAAACATGCCGTCGAAATCATATCAATAAAAACAATTAGCCGATAAACGTCTATTGTAATGAATTTACAAATGTGTAAAATAACCCGACATATTCAATAAAATATTTGGCTTTATAATTAAGACGAATCTCACAATTTATGCCGTATATCACCGCTGGATGCCAGGATTTTCGTGTCCAAGATTCGCCCCCAATTCCGGGCCTGAAGGCATCGGCACGCCTATCACTCTCAGTCCACCCCAACACCCGACAAGCCGATCCGGATATCCGGATCGTCATCCCCCCTCCCCTCGCCTAGACTCCCCCGATGCCCGCCGACGCATTCCTCGTGGTCCTCGCCTCCGCCGTGCTGCATGCGGTCTGGAACGCCATGGCCAAGGGCCGCCGGCTGTCCGATCCGCGCGTCAACGCCGTCCTGATTGGCATCGGCGGCGGGTTCAGCGGCCTGCCGATGCTGCTGGCGCTTGGCCTGCCCGATCCCGCGTCCTGGCCCTATATGCTCGCCTCCGCGATCATCCATCTCGCCTATTACATCCTGATCGGCCTGGCCTATCGCGCGGCAGACCTGTCTTCCGTCTACCCGATCACCCGCGGCCTCGCCCCCGCCGGCTCCGCCTTGCTCGGCTGGCTGCTGCTCGGCGAATTCCTCCGCCCCGGCGGCTGGGCCGGCGTCGCCCTGGTCGCCACCGGCGTGGTCGGCATGGCGCTGTGGTCCCGCCGCCAGGGCGCATTGTCGCGCGCCGGCCTCGGCTTCGCGCTCACCAACGCGCTGGTCGTCATCGCTTACACCCTGGTCGATGGCCAGGGCGGCCGGCTCTCCGGCAACACCCCGGCCTACGTCATCGGCGTCGAGGTCATCACCATCCCGATGCTGCTTCCCGTTCTGCTGCATTTCACCGGCCTGCCCGGCCTGCTGCCGGCCCTCAGGAACGGCGTCTGGTGGCGCTCGCTGCTCGGCGGCGCCCTCTCGATCGTCGCCTATTCCGCCGCCCTCTGGGCGATGACCCGCGCCCCCATCGGCACCGTCGCCGCCTTGCGCGAAACCTCGGTGCTGTTCGGCGTGCTGCTCGGCGCACTGTTCCTGCGCGAGCGCGTCACCCCCGCCCGCTGGGCCGCCGCCGCCACCATCGTCGCCGGCGTCATCCTGTTGAAGGCCGCCGGCTGATTGCCGTCCGCCGCCCCGCGCGATACCGTCTCCCCCGGCATTATCTGCATTCACCATAAGCGAGCTGCCATGACCCCACATTTCACCCGCCGTGCGGCCCTGGCCGGCCTCGCCACCATCGCCGCCACACGCCGCGCCGCGGCCGAGCCGGTGCAGATCGAATACTGGCAGTATTTCCTCAAAGAGCGCGTCACCGCGATGGACGAGCTGATCCGCCGCTTCCAGGCGGCGAACCCCTCCATCACCGTGCGACAGACCACCTTCCCCTACGCCCAGTACCGCACCAAGGTCAGCGCCGCCGTGCCCGCCGGCGAAGGCCCCGACGTGCTGCAACTCTACTACGGCTGGCTGCGCGATTTCCGCCGCGCCCAGCTGATCCAGCCCCTGCCGGCAGACCTCTTCCCCCCCGCCGCCATCGACCGCGATTTCTACCCGATGGTGCGGCAGATGCGCGAAGGCGGCGCCTATCACGCTTTGCCCACCGCGGTACGCAGCATGGGCCTGTTCACCAACCGCAAACTGCTGCGCGACGCCGGGCTCGATCCGGACAACCCGCCCGCCACGCTCGACGCCCATCTGGCGGCGGCGCAAAAACTCACCAAGCGCGACGCCGCCGGCAATCTGATCAACGCCGGTACCACCATCGGCCTGCCCTCGCAGGATTCGCATTGGTGGCGCGAGGTCCTGGTCCGCCAGTTCGGCGGCACCCCGTTCTCCGATGACTACCGTCAGGTCCGCTACGGCACCGCCGAAGGCGCCGAAGCCCTGCGCTGGTATGCCGACCTGCAACTCAAGCACAAAGTCGCCCAATCCGGCTTCATGACCGAGGCCGCGCCCGCCTTCCGCGGCGGTCATGTCGGCCTGTTGATCAACGCCTCCTTCCTGATCGGCGCTTTGCAGACCACCAAGGGGCTGGACTACGGCGCCGCCGAACTGCCCTCGCACAATGGCATCCGCGCCAACTACGCCTCCTACTGGGTCAACGCCCTCGTCGCCGGCCGCAACGGCGCCCGGCGTGACGCCGCGGCAAAATTCATGGCCTTCATCACCGCGCCCGAAGCGATGACGCTGTGGACCGCCACCACCGGCGAACTCCCCGCCCGCCCCAGCGCCACCGCCGACAAGGCGGTGCAGGACGACAAGGTGCTCGCCGCCTTCGGCCGCGGCCTGTCCTACGCCAGCGCCACCGATTTCGTCGACGAGGACGCCCAGCGCGCGGTCTTCGTCGATATGCTCGATCGCGTGCTGCTCAAAGGCCAATCCCCGCTGGACTCCGTCCGCGAGGCCGCCGCCGCCGAACAGAAAATCATCGACTCCTACTACAAGTAACCCAGGGAACGCGCCCTATGTCCCCCCAGCAACAGGTCCTCGGCATCATCCGCAGCGAGCACCAGTCGCTCGGCGCGGTGATCAACGCGCTGCGTCACGTCTTCGACGAAGTCGCCCGCGGCACCCTCACCCCCGACTACAAACTCGCCTGGTCGATCCTCTATTACATCGAGGAATTCCCCGAACGCCTGCACCACCCGAAAGAGGATCAGGTCCTGTTCCCCCGCCTGCGCGCGCACGACCCGCAACTCGACACCGTGCTCGATGCCCTGGAACGCCAGCACGCCAACGGCCGGCCCTATCTCGACGCTCTGAAAACCTGGCTCGGCCGCATGGAAGCCGAAATCCCCGGCGCCGCCGAGGAATTCACCAAACGCCTGAACACCTATGCCAGCTTCCACGACCGCCACATGGCCGACGAGGAGGAGATCGTGCTGCCCCGCGCCAACGAAATCCTCACCGAACAGGACTGGCAGGACATCGCCGCCAGCTTCGCCGAAAACAACGACCCGCTAACCTCCGGCACCCCCAGTTCCAGCGCCTGGTTCCGCCAACTCTTCCGCCGCATCGTCACCCTCGTCCCCGAACCCTGGGGCGTCGGTGCCCGAAGATAGGAATTTTGTAGGGTGGGGTGCCCTTCCGCACCCCACCACCTCCACCCCAACGCGCGCACCCAAAAAAAATTCCGGCCACCCCTCATTTTCCCCTTGCCATCGAAAGCATAAGTCACATATAAAAACATCAATGGTTAAAATCCAGCAGGCCCGCATCGTATCTGGCCACTTCAAAACCCTCGTCGTAATTGCTCACCCCGGTATCCCCCTGGCATTCCGCGAGCGGCCTGTGGGCTGATCACGAAGATGGTTGACGCGATCA
>CAIRTN010000049.1 GCA_903881515.1 uncultured Rhodospirillales bacterium
ATTATAGCAAAAATGTTTTTTTCTCTTGCATTCATGATGGGGTGTCGTTATATATACCCCCATGAACATGTGGGCACATCTCCTCTCCGAGCTTAAAATCACCCTGGGCCGGACTCCGTTCCGCGACTGGCCGGCGATGATTCTGCTCTGGCTGCAGCTCAAGCGCCTCACCGAAGCCCTGGACACAATGTTCACCGCCTGGAAGGCCGGCGCGCTTCCCGCCGCCCCCAGCGCACCCGCCATCCCCCCGGCAGAACCCGCGCCATCCCCCGCACCGCGACGCCCCCAAACGCCACAGTCGCGTCGCGCTCCCTCCGTGCGCCGCGTTCATACCCGCGCGCCGCAGGCCGCAACCCCGCGCCAGGCGGCTACCCGCCGGCCCACCCCCCGCTTCGACCGCGCCGAGGCCTCCACGCCCGCCGGTCCCCCGCATTCTCCGCCCCCGCCAAAGTCTAAAAATTGCGACATTCAGGTGCCGATGCCGACTCATGTCTTTTTTATTGCGATATCAAAACGATATCGCCCACGCCAAGGGGGAATTGAACCAACCCCCACATACCTCTAGCTTCCGCCAATGCCCGACACGCTCAAGCTCGCCCTCGCCCAGATCAACCTCCATGTCGGCCAGGTCGAGTCCAACCTGGCCAGCATCCGCCGCGCCCGTGCCGAAGCCGCACGCCTCGGCGCCGATCTGGTCGTCACCCCGGAATGCTCCATCGCCGGCTACCCCACCGAGGATCTCGTCCGCAAACCGGCCTTCGTCGCCGCCTGCGCCGCCGCGATCGACGTGCTCGCCGCCGAAACCGCCGATGGCGGCCCCGCGATCATCGTCGGCGGCCCCTGGCAGGACGGCGACAAGCTCTACAACGCCGCCTTCCTGCTCGACGGCGGCCGCATCGCCGCCCGCCGCGCCAAGCACGAACTGCCGAATTACGGCGTGTTCGACGAAAAACGCGTCTTCGACCCCGGCCCCGCCCCCGGCCCCGTCGTGTTCCGCGGCTTCCGCATCGGCCTGATGATCTGCGAGGATTGGTGGTTCCCCGCCGTCTCCGAGACCCTCGCCGAAAGCGGCGCCGAGATCCTGCTCTCGATCAACGGCAGCCCGTACGAGGTCGGCAAGCACCATCACCGCATCGCGCTGGCGGTTAACCGCGTCGTCGAAACCGGCCTGCCGTTCGTGTTCTGCGCCCAGGTCGCCGGCCAGGACGAACTGGTGTTCGAAGGCGCCAGCTTCGTGCTGAACGCTGACCGCTCGCTTGCCGTGCAGATGCCGCATTTCGAGGAAGTGGTGACGCTCACCACCTGGACCCGCACCGGCGATACCCTGGTCTGCACCGCCCAACCGCTCACCCCCGAGCCCGGCCGCCTCGAATCGATCTACCGCGCCATGGTGCTCGGCCTGGCCGACTACGTGCGCAAGAACCGCTTCCCCGGCGTCATCCTCGGCCTCTCCGGCGGCATCGACTCAGCCCTCTCCGCCGCCGTCGCCGTCGACGCCCTCGGTGCCGACGCCGTGCGCACCTTCATGATGCCCAGCCCCTACACCAGCCAGGACAGTCTGGACGACGCCGCCGAGTGCGCCCGCCTGCTCGGCATCGCGTGTGACACTGTGCCGATCACCGGCGCGATGGAGGCCTTCGGCAGCATGCTCGCCCCGGTCTTCGCCGGCCGCCAGGCCGACATCACCGAGGAAAACATCCAGTCCCGCACCCGTGGCCTGATCCTGATGGCGATCTCCAACAAGCTCGGCCACATGCTTCTGACCACCGGCAACAAAAGTGAGATGTCGGTCGGCTACGCCACCCTCTACGGCGACATGTGCGGCGGCTACTCGGTGCTGAAAGACGTCTACAAGATGACGGTCTTCGAGCTCTGCCGCTGGCGCAACACCCACAAACCCGCCGGCGCCCTCGGCCCCGACGGCGCCGTGATGCCCGAACGCGTGATCACCAAACCGCCCAGCGCCGAGCTGAAACCGAACCAGACCGACCAGGACAGCCTGCCCCCCTACGAGCTGCTCGATGCCATCCTCGAAGGTCTGGTCGAAGGCGAAAAAAGCGTCGATGCCATGGTCGAAGCCGGCTTCGACCGCGCCATCGTCCTGCGCGTGTGGAAAATGCTCGACCGCGCCGAATACAAACGCCGGCAGGCCCCGCCCGGCGTGAAAATAACCCCCCGTGCCTTCGGCCGTGATCGCCGCTACCCGATCACCAACGGCTTCACGAACCTCATCTCATGAGCGACATTTTCGCCCCGGACGGCGGCTGGCGCGTCCGTATCCTCGACATGTCCGGCGGTGCCGAGGACAACATCACCGAGGAAATCCGCGGCTTCCCCACCCTGATGCAGGCCAACGAGTTCGCTCGCCGCTACGTGCGCGACAGCATCGAGCTCTGCCGCGCCGGCGGCATGACCGCCCGCGAAGTGCTCGATGCGTGGTTCGCCTTCGGTGAAGACGCCCTCGTCGTCGATGCCGGTGAGGGCGGCTGGACCAGCGCCGGCGTGATCGCCGACTTCGCCGAACAGCCCGCCCGCGACGAAGACCGCGACTGGCGCTCGCTCGACCCCCGCACCGAGCCCGACGACGACGAGGACACCGAGTGACCCGCCTCCGCTTCGCCGTCTCCCCCGCCGCCCCGCTGCACGTCGCCAGCGCCCGCCTTGCCGTTGTCTCCTGGCTCTACGCCAAATGCACCGGCGGCCGCTTCCTGCTGCGCGTCGACGATATCGCCGCTCCCTCCGAAGCCGCCGATCTGCAACGCGACCTCGCCTGGCTCGGCATCGACTGGTTCGAGATCGCCTTCCAGTCGCATCGCCGCGACGCCTACGCCGACGCCGCCGAAAAACTGAAAGCCGCCGGCCGCCTCTACCCCTGCTTCGAAACCCAGCAGGAGCTGGAAGCCAAGCGCGACCACCGCGCCCGCCGCGGTCAGCCGGTGGTCTATGACCGCGCCATGCTGAAACTCACCCCGGACCAGCGCGCCCGCGCCGAAGCCGGCGGCAAGCAGCCACATTGGCGCTTCCAGCTCTCCGACCGCACCGTCACCTGGAAAGACCTCACGCTGGGCAAGCACGAGGAAAAACTCCAGGCGATCTCTGACCCGGTGCTGATCCGCGCCGACGGCAGCCCCACCCCGGCACTCGCCGCCGCGGTGGACGATCACGACGACCGCATCACCCATGTCATCCGCGGCGCCGAACAGACGGCCTCGACCGCGGTGCAGATCGACATCCTCGCCGCGCTCGGCGCCAAAACCCCGTTCCTGGCGCATCTCCCGCCCTTACAGGAAGGCACCGGCCGCCGCGCCCGCCGCCCCGAGGGCATCGCGCTGCGCCATCTGCGCGCCGACGGCATGGAGCCGCAGGCGCTCGCCGCTTACCTCGCCACCCTCGGCACCGGCCATCCCGCCACGGCCGCCGGCATGACAAGCTGCGACCTCGCCCGCTTCGCCCCCGCCCGCTTCGATATCGCTGCCCTGCTCGCCGCCAACCGTGCGCAACTCAGCGAAATGCCGCACGAAGCCGCCGCCGCCCGCCTGCCCCCCGGCGCCACCGAAGCCTTCTGGCTCTGCGTGCGCAAACATATCGACCTGCTACCCGAAGCCCGCGGCTGGTGGGACGTCGTCGCCGGCGAAATCGTCCCCCCCGAGATCGAGGGTGAAGCCGGCCTGCTGCGCCTCGCCGCCGAAGAGCTTCCCGCCGAACCCTGGAACGAGCAGGTCTGGCCGACCTGGCGCGATGCCCTGGCCACAGCCACCAACCGCCCGGCCCCCGATATCGCCCAGATCCTCCGCCTCGCGTTGACCGGCGAGGACCACGGCCCCGATATGGCCTCGCTGCTGCCGTTGATCGGCCGTGCGCGGGCCAAACGCCGCCTCGACGTCGCCGCGTGCTGAAGGATCTCTCGCTCCCCGCCGTATCCGCCGGGCTGCTCGCGGGATTCGTTGGTTTCGCCAGCTCCTTCGCCGTCATCATCCGCGGCCTGACCGCCGTCGGTGCCACGCAGGAACAGGCCGCCTCCGGCCTGATGGCGGTCTCCATCGCCATGGGCCTGTGCGGCGTGCTGCTGTCGCTCACCCGCCGCCTGCCGATCTCGGTCGCCTGGTCCACCCCCGGCGCCGCCCTGCTGGCCACCTCCGGCGCTGTGCCCGGCGGATTTTCCGCCGCCGTCGGTGCCTTCCTGCTCACCGGCGCCCTGATCGTCGCCGCCGGCATGTCCAAACCGCTCGGCCGCTGGGTCGCCTCGATCCCGCCGTCGCTGGCCAGCGCCATGCTCGCCGGCGTGCTGCTGAACCTCTGCCTCGCCCCGGCCCGCGCGGTGGCGCAGTCGCCTGGGATGGGGTTGGCGATCGTACTGGCCTGGGCGATCACCGCCCGCTTCAACCGCCTGCTCGCGGTGCCCGCCGCCGTGCTGGTCGCCGGCATCCTGGTCGCCGCCTCGGTCGCGATGCCCCCCGGCCTCGCCGCCTCGCTGATCCCGCATCCCATCCTGATGGTGCCGAGCTTCTCGATCCAGGCCGTGATCGGCATCGCGATACCGCTGTTCATCGTCACCATGGCCTCGCAGAACATCCCCGGCATGGCGGTGCTGTCGGTGAACGGCTATGCGCCGCATCCCGGCCCGCTGTTCCGCTGGACCGGCCTGTTCACCATGCTCAGCGCGCCCTTCGGCGGTCACGCGGTGAACCTTGCCGCGATCACAGCCGCCCTCTGCGCCGGGCCGGACGCGCATCCCGACCCGGCAAAGCGCTACTGGGCCGCCTGCGTCGCCGGCATTGTCTATGTCGTGTTCGGCCTGTTCGCCGGCGCCGCCACCGCCTTCATCGGCGTCGCTCCGCCAGTGCTGATCGAGGCCGTCGCCGGTCTCGCCCTGCTCGGCGCCTTCGGCGGTGCGCTGATGGGCGCAGTTTCGGCTCCCGAACACCGCGAAGCCGCGATCGTGACCTTCCTGGTCAGCGGCTCCGGCCTCACCTTCTTCGGCATCGGCGGCGCGTTCTGGGGCCTGCTGGCCGGCGGCGCGTTGTATCTGGCGCGGCGGCGTTAACCGCTTTTCTTCCGCGCCCCGTTGCGCCGCAACAGGAACTCGCGCCCGACTTTCACCATCGGCGTGCCTTCGTAATCGACGATATCGGCCGTCGCGTAAGTCTCGGTCCAATGGTCAGGAATGAAACTGCCGCTGCCGACGACATCGACCGGCGCGCGGGCATCGGCCATCACCCGGCACTTGTCCACCCCGAACCCGGAGGAGGCAACGATCCGCACCGCCGGGAACCCCGCCGCATCCAGTGCCTCGCGCATCCGCCAGATCGCCGCCGCCGAGACCCCGGTGCCGACGAGATAGCGAAGCTCGGTCTCGCTGCGATAGCGCCGGATCGCCCCGGGGGCATGGCGTTCCAGCACGGCATAGCTCTCCGCCGGGTCGAGCCCTTCCAGGAACCGCCCGCCATGCGTGTCCAGCCGCATCTGCAACCGCCCCGCCGCCGCCAGTTCGGGGAAACGCGCGGCCACCGCAAGTGCGTCTGAAATCTCCCGGCCGAAATAATCGACCAGCACCGTTAGCACTTCCTCGGGGAAGGTCTCGTGGAACATCTCAGCGGCGCGCACGGTGCTGCCGGCATAGCCGATCAGGGCGTGCGGCATCGTGCCGCGGCCGTGCGCCGAGCCGAAGAAATGCGCCGTGCCGTCATTGGCATTGCCGATGAAGCCCATCGCCCCCTCGCTCTGCGCCACCGCGCTGCCGACCGAGGCGGCATAGGCCATCATCTCCTGCATCTCGGCCCCGGCACAGTGCCGTGCCTCCATCGCCAGGAACGCCACCTTCGGCAGAGCGAGGCTCATCTGATAGGCGTTGTGTGCCGCCACGCAGCAGGGGCCGATCTTCTGCAGGAAGATCGTCTCCAGATCCGACAGCAGCGCAAAACTGCCGGTGATGTAGACCAGCGGTTCGCCGGCGCCGACCCAGCTACCCTCGGGATGGGTGACATCGATGTCGAACACCGTACCGCGCGCGGCCGCCACCTCGGTCAGCCAGTCCAGCATCAGCCGCGGCGCCGAGATCACCGGCCGGCGCAGGAACACCGCGTAGGTGACGCGCTTGTCGCCGAAGCGCTGCACCACCTGGCGGGTGCGGTTGAAATAGACATCGGTGCGGGCGGCGATGTCGGCGGCCAGGTCCGCGGGCGTGCGGTCCACGGCTATTGCGCTGCCACGGCCACGGCCGGCTCGCGCCGCGCTTTCAGTTCCTCGGCGACCAGAAACGCCAGTTCAAGCGACTGCTCGGCGTTCAACCGCGGATCGCAGAACGTCTCATAGGCGCCGGACAGATCATCCTCGGTCAACCGCCGCGCGCCGCCGATGCATTCGGTGACCTCGCGGCCGGTCATTTCCACATGCACGCCGCCGGCCCAGGTTCCGGCATCGGCATGCGCGTCGAAGAAGCCGCGCACCTCGCGCAGGATGGCGTCGAAATTGCGGGTCTTCAGCTTGCTGGGCGTTGAGATCGTGTTGCCGTGCATCGGGTCGCACAGCCAGACCACCTTGGCCCCCTCGCGTTTCACCGCGCGCAGCAGCGGTGTCAGCAGGCTTTCCACCTTGTCCGCGCCCATGCGGCTGATCAGCGTCAGCCGGCCGGGTTCGTTGTCGGGGTTCAGGGTGGCGATCAGCCGCAGCAGATCGTCCTGCGTGGTGGTCGGCCCGACTTTCAGGCCCAGCGGGTTCTTCACCCCGCGCAGGAATTCGACATGCGCGCCTTCCGGCTGCCGCGTGCGATCGCCGATCCACAGGAAATGCGCCGAACAGGCGTACCAGTCGCCCGAGGTCGAATCCACCCGGGTCAGCGCCTGTTCGTAGGGCAGCAGCAACGCCTCGTGGCTGGTGTAGAAATCGGTCTCGCGGATCTGCGGCGTGCTCAGGCTGGTCATACCGCAGGCGGCCATGAAGGCCAGGGTTTCCTCGATCCGGGCGGCCAGGTCCTGATAGCGCGCGGCCAGCGGCGAGCGGGCGGCGAAGTCGAGGTTCCAGCGATGCACCTCGTGCAGGTCCGAATACCCACCCGTGGCGAAGGCGCGCAGCAGGTTCAGCGTGCCGGCCGACTGGAAATAGCCGAACTCCATCCGCGCCGGGTCCGGCACGCGGGAGCCAGGGGTGAATTCCGGGCCGTTGATGATGTCGCCGCGATAGCTCGGCAGCGTTTCGCCATCAATGGTCTCGGTGTCCGACGAGCGCGGCTTGGCGAACTGGCCGGCCATGCGGCCCATCTTCACCACCGGCAACCCGGCGCCGAAGGTCAGCACCACGGCCATCTGCAGCAGCACCCGGAAGGTGTCGCGAATGATGTTGGCGGTAAAGTCGGAGAAGCTTTCGGCGCAGTCGCCGCCTTGCAGCACGAAGGCGCGGCCCTCGGCGACCTGGGCCAGCGCGGCCTTCAGCCGGCGAGCCTCGCCGGCAAACACCAGCGGCGGGTATTTGCCCAGCCGCGCTTCCATCTCAGACAGCCGTTCCGGGTCCGGGTAAGCCGGAACCTGCCGGATCGGGCGCGCGCGCCAGGAGTCGGGAGTCCACTTCGCCGTCATCGCGTATCCATTCCTCCGATTATGCCTGTTATCCTCCGAAAACCATGAGGTTGCAAAGCGCGGGAGGAGGGGGAGGGGTGAACGGATCGCGGCACTGGCGCCTCGCTCCGCCGCGTGCGGCGGGCGGCAGGCGTTGGCCGGCGGGGCTGGCGTCGCTGCTGCTGCATGGCGGTTTGGCGCTGGCATTGCTGGGTTTTATCCGCATCACCCTGCCGCCGGCGCCGCCCGAGCCGGTGGCGATCGAGGTGCTGGTGGTGGCCGCGGCCTCGCCGTCGGCAGCACCCGAACCGCCCGCCGAACCCGCACCGCCGCCCCCCGCGCCGGCGCCGGTGGCCGAGCAGGCAC
>CAIRTN010000050.1 GCA_903881515.1 uncultured Rhodospirillales bacterium
TCGCATCCTCAAAAACCGCCAGCTTACGGGGAAGATGACAGCGCTGCGGCAAGGCCGTTGTGACCCCAGTTCGCTGTCGACGGCTTAACACCTTCGAGACATAGGGAACACTGACCCGCGGCCATCGGCGGCCTCGACAATGCCATCCTGTACGAAGAGGACCGCGACCTCTACCTTCGTATCGCCGATAACGCTAAGCTAATTCTCTATGCTGAACGCATAGCTTCGCGGCACAATATCCCAAATAAGGACTTGCAGGCGAATTTCTCGACCCGCACCAGCCCTATCGACCGTCGGCTGTTTCAATTGCAGGTCTACGATAAATCCATCGTCCACGCCCACACACCGGCAGTGGTTCGTCATGCCCTGATGCAAAAATCCTTCGTGCTCCGCCACATAGCTGTCGCCTTGAACGAGGCGGGTTGTCCCGGGCGGGCACGATCTTATGCGATTGCGGCGCTGGCCTGTCGATTCTCATTGGGTTGGTTAGGCTATTGCCTTCGGCTGTCCGTGCGGGCATTGCTCGCGCGCACATGATCGGAGGCCGGCACATGGCGCTCGTTGCGGTTTTTGACTTCCTGAGCCATGCGCAGATGCATTTGCCCTTCAACGAAGGCTATCTCCGAACACTCCGCGCGGCCTTTCCGGAGGACGAAATAATATTCTGCGGTATTGAAGGGCAGGTATCGTCGCTGAGGGCACGTATGACCGGGGTTCCGAACCTGCAAATGCAGGCGATCCGGGGGTTTACGGTGCCATTCGGCGTGTCTCGCCACCACCCTGTAGGAGGTTGGCTAGCGGCCCGCGCCTGCCTGACCACACTGAAGGCGGCTATTGCAGGAAAGCCGCTTCGTCTCGCTGTAGTGATGGGTGCCGAAGCCAACATTCAGGCAGCCATCCGGCGTGGCTGGCCAGGGATATCCGCTGCTCCATTGCACATAATTCTTCACAACTACATTGCGGTTTCCACCCAATGGCGCTCGCGGAATCCCCTGAACTGGCTCTTTGACATGCAGGCTGAGCTCCAGAGACCGTTGCCCACAAACGTCAAACTCGTGACCCTGGAACTTGGCATCGCCGAAGCGGTGTCGAAGCTGGCCCCTTCTATGACAAACGCGTTGGTCACGCTCGAACATCCCATCGCTGAAGGCGACTGGAGCGATGCAATCCCGTCGTCCGGACCGATGAAGATCGGCTTCCCAGGCAATGCCGGGATTGACAAAGGTTTCATGCACTTCCTCGACTTTGCGCGCAGCTATGGCAGCTCCAAACTGGAGTTCCACGCGATCGGCTTAGCCCCCGCGCCGAGCCGCCGTCCTGATATGAGCGCGCTCGCAACCCCGGCATCACCTGACCTGGTGCCGCGCGATGCCTACGCCGCCCAGCTTGCCGCCTGCGACCTCGTTTGCCTGCCGCTGTCACCAATCTACGACTACGTCGCCAGTGGCAGCGTGATCGATGCAATCGCCACACTGAAACCGATCTATGCGGTGCACACGACTTCATATGACCGAATGACCGAGCGCTATGGACCATTCGGTGTTCTCGCCAATGATACCAGCGAACTCGGCGAAATTATCGGTGCGCTGTCGAGACCCCAGTTCGCCGCCGAGTCGCCACGCTGGATCGCCAATCTGCGCAATTTACGAGAAGCGCGTCGCCCCGCGTGCCTTGCTGCCGATTATCGCCGACTTGTCCGGCATTCATCGTCGGCGAGAGCCTATTAGGTGATGCCCCGCGTATCCAGCATGGAAGGCAGTCCGCTTGTGCAGCCTGCGTGGCACGGAATTGCGGCTTTCTTGGTAGGGTTCTGCTTGACTCATTCGGGCACGGCCCGTAGGTATCGCGTCCTCGGCCGAACCCGGCGCTAACTGGTTCGACCATTCGGTGCACGCTCGGTCGTGTGCGGTACTGCCTGGTGACTTGACACTTGGCTCAGGCCGCATGCTTGGTCGAACCCCGCAAGGTGGATAGTTCCGCCTGTTGCGGGGCTCGCGTGTGGGAGTGGTCCAACTACGAATGACGGGTTTGGATCTGGACGGATTGAAAGAGGTTTCATGCCGACGATCAACCAGCTAATTGCGCAGGGCCGCGAGCCGGCACCTAAGCGGAACAAGGTTCCGGCGCTACAGGGCTGCCCGCAGAAGCGCGGCGTGTGCACGCGCGTCTACACGGTTACCCCGAAGAAGCCGAACTCGGCGCTTCGTAAGGTCGCCAAGGTTCGCCTCACCAACGGTTTCGAAGTGGTGAGCTATATCCCCGGTGAAGGCCACAACCTGCAGGAACACAGCGTTGTGCTGATTCGCGGCGGGCGCGTGAAGGATCTACCGGGCGTTCGTTATCACATTCTCCGCGGCGTGCTCGATACGCAGGGTCTTCCGAAGCGCCGCAAGCGCCGGTCGCTCTACGGCGCCAAGCGGCCGAAGTAGGAGAGGGCGATATGAGCCGTCGTCACCGCGCAGAAAAGCGCGAAATTCTGCCGGACCCGAAGTTCGGCGACGTTGTCATCACGCGTTTCATGAACGCACTGATGTATGACGGCAAGAAGTCCGCCGCCGAGACAATCGTCTACGGTGCCCTGGACGTGCTGAAGAAGCGTGGCGGAAGTCAGGCCGATCCGGTGCGAATGTTCCACGAGGCGCTGGACAACGTGAAGCCGGCCGTGGAAGTCCGGTCCCGCCGCGTCGGCGGCGCCACGTATCAGGTTCCCGTCGAAGTTCGCACCGAACGTCGGCAGGCCCTGGCGATCCGCTGGATAATCGACGCCGCCCGCAAGCGCGGCGAGCACACGATGGAAGACCGGCTGTCGAACGAATTGCTGGATGCGGTGAACAATCGTGGTTCGGCGGTGAAGAAGCGTGAAGACACCCACCGGATGGCCGAAGCCAACAAGGCATTCAGCCACTACCGCTGGTAAGCACTAATTCTGAGACTGGCACCTCACCCCCACCCTGAAGTCTAGAGCGGGCACGGAGAAGAGTACGATGGGTAAGGCTAAATTCGAGCGGAACAAGCCGCATTGCAACATTGGCACGATCGGCCACGTCGATCATGGCAAGACATCGCTGACCGCAGCGATCACAAAGATCCTGGCAAAGTCCGGTGGGGCAACCTTCACCGCCTATGACCAGATCGATAAGGCGCCCGAAGAGCGCGCCCGTGGCATCACGATCTCGACCGCGCACGTGGAATACGAGACAAAGAACCGCCACTACGCGCACGTCGACTGCCCCGGGCACGCCGACTATGTGAAGAACATGATCACCGGCGCCGCGCAGATGGACGGCGCGATCCTGGTCGTGTCGGCCACCGACGGCCCGATGCCGCAGACTCGCGAGCA
>CAIRTN010000051.1 GCA_903881515.1 uncultured Rhodospirillales bacterium
CCTCATCCAGGATCAGCAGCATCCCCCGCTCGGCGCATTTCGCCTTCAGTGCCGCCAGATACCCCAGCGGCAGATCGAGCACGCCGCCGGCCGACAGGATCGGCTCGGCGATGAACGCCGCCAGATTGCCGGTGCTCTGCTTGTCCAGCTGGTAGAACGCGTCCTCCAGCTCCTCCTGCCAGTTCACCCCGGCAAAGCGCGGCCGGTACGACTTCGGCGCCGGAATGGCGAAATTGCCCACCGCCATCGGCCCGATCCCCACCCGCCCGGCCTTATAGGTCGCCGCCGCCGCGCCCCCGGTCATCCCGTGCCAGGACTGCGCGAACCCCACCACCTCCCATTTCCCGGTCACCAGCTTGGCCAGCCGGATCGCCGCCTCGTTCGCCTCGCCCCCGGTCGACAGGAAAATGCTGCGCGGCAATCCCGGCACCATCTCCGCCAGCCCTTCGGCCAGATCCACCACCGGCGCGGAAATCATCGAGGAGAACGTATGGTCCAGCCGGCCGATCTGCTCGCGCACGGTCGCCACGATCTCCGGATGCGAATGCCCCAGGATCGCCGCCATCTGCCCGGAGGTGAAATCCAGCATTCGCCGCCCGGCCGCGTCATACAGAAAGCTGCCCTCGGCGCGCACCGGCACGAACGGCACGAAATCCCCGCCGTAGCGCAACAGGTGCCGCCTTGCCCGAATCCAGAACGCGGCATCGGTGTTCGCAGGCGCATCGGTCATCGCATGGCTCCCAGGCTCTGGTCGGATCGTATGTTCAGCGATAGCCTCGCACGCCCTCTTCATCCGGCCCAGCGGAAACACGCATGATCCATTTGAACCGACTGCTCGCCAACGCGGGCGCCAATGACGTGATCTGGGAAGATCCCAACCTCCCCGGTCACCCCATGACCCTGCGCAGCGCCCGCCCGAAGCACTGCACCGCCGATACCCCCGTGCTGTTCGTGCATCACGGCGTGCTGCGCAACGGCGACGATTACCGCAATTTCTGGCTGCCTTTGGTCGACGAGGCCGACCTACTGGTGATCGTCCCCGAATGCTCCAACGAAGCCTTCCCCGGCTCCGCCTGGTACAATTTTGGCAATCGCATTGCCGAGGACGGCACGCCAAAACAGCGCGCGGAATGGACCTACAACATCGACGGCAACGTGTTCACCGCCCTGCGCGCCCAGGGCGTCACCAAGCGTGAACGCTACGGCGTCTGGGGCCACTCCGCCGGCGGCCAGTTCGTGCACCGCGCCCTCTCCCTCGGCTTCCGCGACCGCGTCGCCGCCGCCGTCACCGCCAACGCCGGCACCTACGCCATGCCAACCACCGAGATCGACTACCCCTACGGCCTCGGCAACACCGGCACCGACGAAGCCGCCCTTCGCGCCCTGCTCGGCTTCCGCCTCACCGTGATGGCCGGCACCGAAGACGTCATCACCGACGACGCCCATTTCCCCAAGGAGCCCGCCGCCCTGGCTCAAGGCGCAACCCGCTACGCCCGCGCCCATCGCTACATCGCCAACGCCCGCGCCGAGGCCGAACGCCGCGGCCAGCGTTGCGGCTGGACCATCGTCGACGTGCCCGGCGTCAACCATGACGGCCAACGCATGTCCGTCGCCGCCGCCCCGATCCTTTCCGCTGCCCTCCATCCCTGAGAGTAACCGAGATGCAGAACACCGATCCCGTCTGGCGTCACATCGACGCTCACCGCGAAGAGTTCATCAAGCTGTCCGACACGATCTGGGACAACCCCGAGATTGCGTATGATGAGTACAACTCGGTCGCCGAACACGCCGCGATGCTCGCTGAACAGGGCTTCCGCGTCACCGACAATGTCGGCGGCATCCCCACCGCGGTGATGGGCGAGGCCGGCGAAGGCGGCCCGGTGATCGCCATCCTCGGCGAATACGACGCCCTGCCCGGCCTCAGCCAGGCAGCCGGCGTCGCCGAACCCCGCCCGCTCCCCGGCAACGGCCTCGGCCATGGCTGCGGCCACAACCTGCTCGGCTCCGCAGCCCTCCTCGCCGCCACCGCGGTGAAGGACTGGCTGGCCGAAAACGGCCTGCAAGGCCGCGTGCGCTACTATGGCTGCCCGGCCGAGGAAGGCGGGGCGGCGAAATCCTTCATGGTGCGCGAAGGCGCCTTCAAGGATGTCGACATCGCGATCTCCTGGCACCCCGCCGCGTTCTCCGGCGTCAACGACGCGAAATCGCTCGCCAACACCCGCGTCGATTTCAGCTTCACCGGCCGCGCCAGCCACGCCGCCGCAGCACCGCATCTCGGCCGCTCCGCGCTCGATGCCGTCGAACTGATGAATGTCGGCGTCAACTACATGCGCGAACACATGCCGTCCGACGCTCGCATCCACTACGCGATCCTGGATGCCGGCGGCGTCGCACCGAACGTGGTGCAGGCCACCGCCAAGGTCCGCTACGCCATCCGCGCCCGCACTTTGCCCGAACTCTGGCCGTTGATCGAACGCGTCAAGAAAGTCGCCCAGGGCGCCGCCCTGATGACCGAGACCCAGGTCACCTTCAAGACCATCTCGGCCGTCTCCAACCTGCTGCCCAACGTGCCGCTGGAACAGGCGATGCACAGCGCTTACGAACGCCTCGGCGTCCCGGAATGGGACGAGGCTGACATCGCCTTCGCCAAGCAGATCCAGACCACGCTGTCCGACCAGGATATCGACAGCGCCTATCGCCGTGTCGGCCTGCCGAAAACCGCATCGCCGCTCTGCGATCGCATCGTGCCGCTCGATGCCGAGGGCGCGCCGATGATGGGCAGCACCGATGTCGGCGACGTCTCCTGGGTCGTGCCCACCGTGCAGGCCCGTGGCGCCACCTATGCCATCGGCACCCCCGGCCATTCCTGGCAGCTCACCGCTCAGGGCAAATCCGGCATCGCCCACAAGGGCATGATCCACGTCGCCAAAATCATGGCCTCCACCGCCGTCGAAGCCCTGACTAAGCCGGATGTGATCACCCGCGCCAAAGCCGACTTCAAAGCCCGTACCGACGCCAACCCCTATGTCTGCCCGCTGCCGACAGACGTGAAACCGCCACTCAAGCCGCGCACCTGATCGGGGGGTTGCAAAGGGCCACGGAGTGACTACTTAGATAGTAGTCACTCCGCGAGCTCCCCATGCAACGCACCGATTTCAGCTCAATGCCCTGCCCGATCGCCCGCAGCCTCGAACGCGTCGGCGAATGGTGGAGCATCCTGATCCTGCGTGACGCCTTCGCCGGTATCAGCCGTTTCGACGATTTCCAAACCAGCCTCGGCATCGCCCCCGGCATGCTGACCCGCCGCCTCACCGCATTGGTCGAGTCCGGCATGCTGGAAAAACGCCGCTACAGCGAGCACCCCCCGCGCGACGAATACATCCTGACCCCGCGCGGCGAGGATTTCCGCACCGTGCTGATCGCCATGCTCGACTGGGGCAACCGCCACTTCGCCCCCGAAGGCCCCTCCATCGCCATCGTTGACGCCACCACCGGCACCCAAGCCGATCCGATCCTCGTCGATCGCACCTCCGGCCGCCCGCTCCGCGCCCCCGCCTTCAAGCTCGCCCCCGGCCCCGCCGCGACCGAAACCACCCTGGCCCGCCTCGCCCGCGGCAGCCGCCTGCTGGAGTCCGCCGCGTGAGCACCACCACCATGAGCCCGCGCACCCTGCAATTGCTGCGCGGCCCGATCGTCCCCACGCTGCTACGGCTGGCCTGGCCGAACATCCTGGTGATTGTCGCGCAATCGTCGACGGGCCTGATCGAAACCTGGTGGGTCTCCCATCACGGCACCGACGCTCTGGCCGGCATGGCGCTGGTGTTCCCCGGCTTCATGATGATGCAGATGCTCTCCGGCGGCGCGATGGGCGGCGGCATCGCCTCCGCCGTCGCTCGCGCGCTCGGCGGCGGCAGGCGCAATGACGCCAATACCCTGGTGCTGCACGCCCTGATCATCAATGGCGGCCTCGGCTTGGTGTTCTGCGCCGCCTTCCTGCTCGGCGGCCCCGCGCTCTATGCCGCCATGGGCGGCCGCGACGGCTCGCTCGCCGCGGCGCTGATCTATTCCAACATCGTTTTCGGCGGCGTGATCTCCACTTGGCTGCTCAATGCGCTCGCCAGCGTGATCCGCGGCACCGGCAACATGCTGGTCCCCTCGATGGCCGTCTGTATTGGCGTCGTGCTGCTGATCCCGCTGTCGCCGTTGCTCATCTTCGGCTGGGGCCCGATCCCGGCGATGGGCATCGCCGGCGGCGGCGTCGCGGTGGTGATCGGCAATACGCTGACCGCTGTCGTGCTCGCCCTCTACCTTCTCGCCGGCCGCGCCCTGGTCCGCATCCGCCTCGCCAGGCTGCGCTGGGATATGTTCTGGGACATCTTCAAGGTCGGCGGCGCCGGCAGCATCAATACCTTCCAGACCTCGATCACCATCGCGCTGACCACCGGCCTGGTCGGCACCGCCGGCGGGCCGGACGCGGTGGCGGGATATGGCACCGGCACGCGGCTGGAATACCTGTTGATCCCGCTGGTGTTCGGCCTCGGCAGCCCCCTCGTCGCCCTCGTCGGTACCAATATCGGCGCTGGCCAGGGCCCACGCGCGCTCCGTATCGCACTGACCGGTGGCGCCATCGCCTTCCTGATGACCGAAACCGTCGGCCTCACCGCCGCCGCTTTCCCCGCCGCCTGGCTCGGCCTGTTCGGCCACGACCCGGCCATGCTCGCCACCGGCAGCGCCTATCTGCACTGGGTCGGCCCCACCTATGGCTTCTTCGGCCTCGGCCTTTGCCTGTACTTCGCCTCGCAAGGCGCCGGCCGCCTCGCCTGGCCGCTGATCGCCGGGATGATCCGCATGCTGATCGCCATCGGCGGCGGCTGGCTCGCCTATCGCCTCACCGGCACGCTGACCGCCGTTTTCGCCGTGCTCGCCGCGGCTCTGGTGATCTACGGCCTGACCGTCGCCACCGCCATCGGGCGCGGCGCCTGGTTCACCAGTAGCGGCGCAGGAAAAACAGTGCGGTCATCGTAAACGTCAGCACAATCACCAGCCGGCGGAACTTGTGCGGGTCCATCCCCCGCACCAGCCGCGCCCCGCCATAACCCCCGGCAACCGACCCGCACAGCAACGCCAGCGTCTGCGGCCACTCCACGATCCCAGCCAGGATAAAACAGACAACAGCAATGCCGTTCATCATGCTCACCAGCAGCATCCGCGTGGCGTTCAACGCCTTCAGATCCACCTGCCCCAGCAGCATCCAGGCCGCCATCATCATGATGCCGACAGCCCCGCCGAAATACCCGCCATAGACCCCCAGCACGAACTGCGCGGCCATCAACGGCCCGCGGCCCAGCCGCACCCGCCTGCGCAACGCCTCGCCCGCCTGCTTGCCGAACGCGAACGTGACGCTCGCCACCAGCAGCAGCCACGGCACCAGCCCGTCAAACGCCACCGCCGGGGTGAACAACAGCAGCAACGCCCCGCACAGCCCGCCGGCACAACTGATCGCCAGCAGCAGCGGCAGTGGCACCCCGCCAAACCCGCCGATCACCTTGCGATAGGCCCAGCTACTGGCCAGCGTCCCCGGAAACAGCGCCACGGTGGACGACGCATTCGCCGCCACCCCCGGCACGCCTGCGAAGATCAGCGCGGGGAACGACACGAACGACCCGCCCCCGGCGATCGCGTTCATCGTAGCCGCCACAAACCCCGCCGCCGCAAGGCCCGCGAGTTCAACCGGCGTCACAGCACGAACGGCAGGTCGGTATCGCCCGTCGTCTCGCCGAAACGGGTGATCATCGCGTGGATCTGCCCGCGATGATGCGTCTGATGATTGAACATATGCACCACCAGCGGCGCACATTGCTGCGCCATCTCCCGCTGCATCGCCCCGCTGAACCAGCGCAGCTCGCCATCCAGCCAGTCCTGCCGCACACCGTCCGCCCAATCCTGGATCGCCGCATCGGCCGCCACGCGTTCAGCCCGCAGCGTCGCGAAATCCTCGATCAACCCAACGCTGCCGGAAATCCCCACCGGCGGCTTCTCCCAGCCGGCAAAACGCGACATCCACATCCGGTCGCCCCACAGCAGATGGCTGAACGTGGCATGCAACGTATGGAAAAACGTGCCGCATTCCGTGCGCCGCTGTTCGTCGCTCAGCCGCGCCGCCGCGCCATACATCCGCCGGTTCATCTCGGCGTTGTATTTCGCCATCATCTGCACATAGGCCGGCGTGATCATGCCTCCTCCCGCTGCAGCACCAGCCGCTTCACCCGCCCGCCATGCACATACAGCCCGTTCACCCGGCCATCGACATCGCGCACCACCTGCGCATCCATCCAGCTGCGCGCCAGGATCCCCGGCTGATAGATCCGGAACACATCCCCCGCGATGCCCTCGACCTGCCACGGCCCGCCGCGCCCCACCGGCCCGCTGACCCGCACCACCAGGCCCGCCTCCTCCTCAACGATCGCCCACACTGCGGCCATCTCGACGGAAACATAGGTGCCCACCAGCCCGCGCGGCGCCGGAGCGCCATAGCCGATCCGCCGGTAAATCGCGGTGATCTCGGCATCGTGCTGGACCCCCAGCGTGTTGCCGTCGGGATCAAGCAGCATCAGCCAATCCCGCGCGCTATGCGCCGCCGCCAGCCGCCCATCCGGCTCGCTGACCACGCCCACCTCCATGCCGAACGTATTCACCGTCAGCGCGCCACTCGCGCTGAGCGCGATATCGACCGTCGCCGGCACTTCGAAATCGACGAACCGGCCGACATAGCGCGCAAGCTCCTCTTTCGGCGGCATGGCCCGCACCGGGAACACCTCCGGCGCGCCCTCGACCAGGCAGTTCAGCACCGCCTGGCCCACCTGATACGGATTCGCCTCACCGGTATTGGTGATGACGATGATCGCCTCGTCGCGTTCGGGGATGCGCAGGAACTCGGTACGGAAGCCTGGCCACAGCCCGCCATGACCCACGGTGCGCAGCCCGCGCACCTCGGCGATCGCCAGGCCGCGCGCATAGCCGCACAGGGGCCCGCTGTTGAAATGCGTCTGCTCCTGCAGCGGCAGCCGTCCGGCAAGCCCGCCGGAGAAACTGCGCTCCCACAGCGCGAGATCCAGCACCGAGGACACCAGCGCCCCCTCGCCATGCACCGGAAACCCGTGCTGCGCCCGCATCTGCCCTCCCTCAGGCGCCGGCAGGTAGCCGGTGGCCAGTCCGGGCACGAGTTCGGTGGTGCGTTCCACCATCCGCGTCATGTTCATCCCCAACGGCCGGAAGATCCGCCGCTCCAGCAGATCGCGCAGCCGCTCGCCGGTGACCCGCTCGACGATGCGGCCCAGCAGCAGGAAGTTCGTGTTGCTGTAGAGATAGCGCGCCCCGGCCGGGAAATTCAGCGTGCGCTGCCGGGCGATCCCGTCCATCAGATCTTCCGGCAGCACCGGGAACGACAGGTCGATGCCGCCCATGCGCATGATCTGCAACATGTCGCGCAGGCCGGAGATGTTGTGCATCAGCTGATCGACGCTGATCCGCTGATCGAACGCCGCCAGTTCCGGCAGATACAGCCTTATATCGTCATCGACGCCCAGCCGCCCTTCCTCCACCAGCAGCAGCGCCATGGCGCAGGTGAACTGCTTGCTGACCGAGGCGATGCGGAACGTGGTCTGCGGCCCGATCGGCACGCCGAGCTCGATATCGGCCATCCCCGCGCTGGCGTGCAGGATCACCTCACCGCCGCGCACGATGCCGATCGTCATGCCCGGCGATGCCGGACCGGACCATGGCGCCAGCAGCTGATCCACCCGCCGTTGCAGCTTCAGCCGTGCCAGATCGCTCATCGTCATCCCCGTTTCGTGCGCTCCGGCACCATAGCCGGGTTTTCCGGGCTGTCAGGCACATGGCGCCGATGCAGCGTTTGCATGCGTGACCCGGACGCCAGGACGTTCTAGGATGGCACCGTCCTGGAGGAAAACAATTGAGCGAACTGCCAACCGGCGGGATCGATTGCGACCTGCATCCCGCGGTCCCGAACATTGCCGCCCTGCTGCCCTATCTCGAACCGCATTGGCGGGAGATGGCGATCACCCGCGGCATCGACGAGCTCAACACCATCGCCTACCCGATGAACGCGCCGATCTCCGCCCGCCCGGACTGGCGCATTCCCGGGCTGCCGGCCGGCAGTTCGCTGCCCCGCCTGCAAAACGACGCGCTCGATGCGTTCGGCAGCCAGATCGCGATCTGCAACTGTCTCTATGGCGTGCAGGCGTTGTTCAGCGAAGACCTCGCCGCCGCCTTCGCGCGCGCGGTCAACCGCTGGATCGCCGCGGAATGGCTCGACCGCGATGCCAGGCTGCGCGCTTCGATCGTGTTGGCGCAGCAAAGCCCCGACCTCGCAGTGGCAGAGATCGAGCGCTGCGCCGACGATCCGCGCTTCGTGCAGGTTCTGCTGCTGGTCGCCGGCGAGGTGCCGCTGGGCAAGCGGTCGATGTGGCCGATCTACGAAGCCGCCGTGCGGCACAACCTGCCGGTCGGCATTCACGCCGGCGGCGCCTATCACAATCCGCCCGGCCCGATCGGCTGGCCCGGCACGCTGGCCGAGGATTACACCGGCCATGCCTATGCCTTTGCTGCCGGGATCTCATCGCTGATCACCGAAGGCGTGTTTCAACGCTTCCCCGAATTGAAGGTGGTGCTGCTGGAATCCGGCGTCACCTGGCTGCCGCCGCATCTGTGGCGGCTGACCAAGTTCTGGCGCGGCGTGCGCATCGAAATGCCGTGGGTGGACCGCTTGCCCGCGAGCATCGTGCGCGACCATGTCCGCCTGACCGCGCAACCGTTCGACGCGCCGGATGACCGCGACACGCTGCTGCGCTTGATCGACCATCTGCAATCCGACGATATCCTGCTGTTCGCCACCGACTACCCGCACTGGCAATTCGACGGCACCGCCGCCCTGCCTGCTGGCTTGCCGGCTGCGTTGGTGCGCAAGATGATGATCGACAACCCGCGGGCCACCTATGCCCGCCTCTCGGAGACCGTGGCATGAACGTCCAGTTGCGCGACGCCCCCACCGCCGAGCCGCAAGCCGCCTCGAAACTCGCCATCGCCGACGGCGACATCCACCCCGCCCGGGTCACCAACGCCGAATACGACCCGTTCCTGGCCAAGCGCTGGCGCGACCATCTCGCCGAATACGGCACGCGCGGCCGCTCGCAATGGCAGGTCGGCCCGGCCTATCCGAAAGCCCAGCCCAACGCGTCGCGCCGCGATGCGCTGCCCCTCGAGGGCGGGCGGCATGGCAGTTCGTTGTCGTTCATGCAGCTTCAGCACCTGGACCCCAACAACGTCGCGATGGGCATCCTCAATCCGCTCGGTTGTGGTCAGGGGCTGCAGAACCTCGATCTGTGCGCCGCGATGTGCGCCGCCACCAATGAGTGGCAGGTGGCGAAATGGACCAGCCAGGACAAGCGGCTGAAAGCCTCGATCGTCATCAGCTACGAGGACGCACCGGCCGCGGTTGCGGAAATCCGCAAATGGGCCGGGCATCCGGATTTCGCGCAGATCTTCATGCTGAGCCGCACCGCGGAGCCGCTGGGCGCGAAGCGCTACTGGCCGATCTACGAGGCGGCTGAGGAAGCCGGCCTCCCCGTCGGCATTCACGCTTTCGGCTACGGCGGCAACCCCATCACCGCTGCCGGCTGGCCCAGCTACTACACCGAGGAGATGGTCGGCCACGCCCAGGCCAGCCAGGCCGGGCTTGCCTCGCTGGTGTTCGAAGGCGTGCTGGCGCGGCATCCCGCGTTGAAGGTCGTGCTGATCGAAGGCGGCTTCGGCTGGCTGCCGGCGTTGTCCTGGCGGATGGATAAAGTATGGCAGCGCCTGGGCAGCGAAACCCCGCTGCTGACCCGTCCGCCCAGTTCCTACGTCCGCGATCAGGTCTGGCTGACCACGCAGCCGATCGAGGAACCCGATCCGCCGGAGGCGCTGCGCGATCTGATCGGCTGGATCGGCTGGGACAAACTGATCTTCGCCACCGACTATCCGCATTGGGACTTCGACGACCCCAATCAGGCGCTGAAGCTACGGATCAGCGAGGCCGAGCGGGAGGCGTTCTTTATTGGCAACGCGCGGAAGGTTTGGGGGAAGTAAGGGAGCGGTTCTTTTTTGTAAAAAAGAACCAAAAGCTTCTTCTCGCAAGTTGGGTTCAGGCGGCTTTTTGGGTCGAGGGTGCCCATGCGTCGAGCAGGCGTCTGATGTTCTCCAGGTTTCTGGGCCCGGCGGAAAACAGTACTCCCATCGTATCTTGTTCCAGCCTTGCGATCCGTCCGTCCAGGCCCGCAACCAGTGCCGCGCATTCGACACGAAGCGCTTTGCCGGGGCAGGTGCTGGCCGGCGCGGCGATCCTGAGCCGGATGCCCCCCTGCGAGATGTCCACGACATCTGCCGGATAATTCATCCCATCGATCTGAACCGTCACGCTCCTGCCCGCCACGGCGACCCGTTCGTAGCGGCGCCGGTCGTGCTGGCTGCACCGCATCGCCGCCAGGAAGTGATCGACCTCCCTACGCAGCGTCGCCGATACCTCCGCCAGTTCGCCCGAATCGTTCAGCACGTTCCGGCTGGCGCCCTGCGTCGTCTCGGCAACACGTTCCACGCCGATCAGGCGATCTGTCGCCGCACTGTTCTCGACCGCGACGGACTGGACCTGCTGGGCGATCTCCGAGGTCGCCGCCCCCTGCTGTTCGACGGCGGCCGCGATTGCGGTCGAAATCACGTTGACCCCCTGGACCGACTCGCCCACCGCCGCAACCGCCGACACCGCCTCGGCCGTCGCCGCCTGAATGCTGCGAACCTGCCGCTCGATCTGGTCGGTCGCCTTGGCCGTCTGCTGCGCAAGTTGTTTGACCTCGGATGCCACCACGGCAAACCCCTTGCCCGCATCGCCAGCCCGCACCGCCTCGATCGTCGCGTTCAGCGCCAGCAGGTTGGTCTTGCCGGCGATATCGGAAATCAGCCTGACGACCTCGGTGATCTCCTGGCTGGCGCCCGACAGACCGGCGATATGATCGCGCGTCGTCGTGGTGCGCTGCACCGCCTCGCCGGTGGCAATCGAAGCCTGCGCCACCTGGCGGCTGATTTCCGCCACGCTGGCGGCCAGTTCCTCCGTCGCGGCGGCAACGGTCGACAGGCTGTGCGCCACCACCGTGGCGCCGCCGACCGTTTCGCGCATCGCCCGGGTTGTCTCATCGGCTCCGTCGGCGACAACGCCGGCGGTGCGGCGCATCGACCCGGCGGACTCGGTAAGCCCGGCCATGACGCCCGCGACCGATGTCGCGAAATCGTCGGTATAGCGTTCCATCGCCGCATGGCGGCGGTCCTTCGCCGCCTGCTCGGTTTCCGCCAGGTGCTCAAGCTCGCGCTTTTTCACCGCGTCGGCCCGCAGCCGCTCCAGCGCACCGGCGAGCACGCCAAGTTCATCGCCCCGTTCGGTGCCGGGAATCGCCGCATCCAACCCGCCCTGCGCAATTTCCAGCGTCGCCGCGGTCACGGCCGCCAACGGGCGCGCGATGCCGCGGGCAATGGCCCATGACAGGATCCCGGCGAGCAGCGCCATCACCCCGGCGGCAAGGCCGCGGTGCAGCAGCACGGCGGTCTGCTCGGCGCGCAGATCGTCAACATAGATCCCGGTGCCGATCACCCATCCCCACGGCGCAAAGCCCTGAACATAGGACAGCTTTTCCACCGGCGCCGCGCTGCCCGGGCGCGGCCACAGGTAGTCCACCACCCCAGCGCCGTCGCGTTTGACCGCATCGACGAAGGCGACAAACAGCGGCAACCCGTTGGGGTCCTTGAAGCCGCCGACCTCCTTGCCTTCCAGATCGGGGCGGAACGGATGCAGCACCATGCGTGTCTGCATGTCTTCGATGAAAATGTAATCGTTGCTGCCATAGCGCAGCGGCCGGATCGCCTCGGCCGCGCGCTGGCGCGCTTCGGCCATCGGCAGCTTGCCGGATTTGACCATCCCCTAATATCCAGCCGCGATCGACGCCGCCGTTTCGACGATCCGCTGCAACCCCTCGACCTTCCCCCGCTCAAGATGCAGCACCTCCTGTCGCGCTGACAGGCCGGCATGCAGCAGCAATGCCACGGCACCCATAATCGTCATCAGGTAGATTTTGGTAATGATCCGCATTCTGGAGAACATGTCGCACCGGGAGCTGCATTGCGCCCGCATGCTCGCCGGAAAAATTTAAGAAATGATCAAGAGCCCCGGCGCCATTGAACCCTGCCACCATCGGGTCCATCCTCCTGCCCGACCGCACGCCCGGGGCAGCCATGGCACACACAGCATTGTTTACCGACACACGCCTGACCTACACCGGCGTCGTCATGCAGCAGGGCCGCGTGCCGCTGGATGCCGATGCCGCGCCCGCTGCACAGACCTGGCCGCGGCTCGTACAGGCGATTCTCGGCCCGCGGATCCGGATCAGCCCGGCCCCACCGCATCTCACCAGCAGCAACGTCCGCCGCTTGTCGCTGACCATCGAACAAACCCTGACCTCCAGCCTGCACTTTGCCGCCACCATGGCCAACGCCGCACCGCTCTGGGCCATGGTCACCGCGCGCGCCGACGCCTACCTGCAGACCCTGTTCCGGCAAGGCACCCTGCAAGGCACCACCGCCAACCAGGCCTATTTCAGCCTCTGCGGCCCGCAGACCATGACGCAGGCCGATATTGCCGCCGGCCGCCTGATCCTTATCGTCGGTTTCGCGCCTCTGCGCCCGGCCGAGTTCGTCATCCTGCGTATCGGGCTGCAGGCCAAGGCCGCGTGATCGCCCGCTTCCGCCAGAACCCCGCCATCGCCCGCATCCTGGACAGCCCCCTCGTCCTGCCCGACGCCTGGCTCGTCGCCGGCTGCCTCGCGCAAACGATCTGGAACCAGCAGGCCCAGCGCGACCCCACCTTGGGCATCACCGATTACGATCTCGTCTACTTCGACCCCACCGATCTCACCGCCGAGTCCGAAACCGCCCACGAAGCCCGGCTGCGCGCCGCCACCGGCCTGCACCTCGACGTGAAGAACCAGGCCCGCGTGCATCTCTGGTATGCCACCCGTTTTGGGATCGCGATCACGCCGTACCCCAGCGTCGAGGCCGCCATCGCCACCTACCCCAGCACCGCCACCGCGATTGGCATTCGTGTCGCTGACCTGCATCTGCACGCCAGTTTCGGTCTGGACGACCTGCTCGCCGGAACAATCCGTGCCAACCGTCGCCTGGCCTCCCGCGCGGTGTTCGAGGCCAAGGCCGCCCGCTGGCGCGCCGAATGGCCAAGTCTTACCGTGGAACCCTGGGAAAACGGGGTGGACTGAGCAAATCGCCCCGCTATCCTCCGCCAACCGCAACATGAAGGGCCCTTCTCATGCGCATTGGCGTTCCCAAGGAAATCAAAACCCACGAATACCGCGTCGGCCTGACGCCCGGCGCGGTGCGGGAATTCACCATGCGCGGGCACACCGTATTGGTGCAGCAGGGTGCCGCCATCGGCATCGGCTTCTCCGATGACGCCTATCGCGCCGCCGGCGCGGCGATCGCTGCCGACGCGGCCGAGGTCTTCGCCAATTCCGACATGATCGTGAAGGTGAAGGAGCCCCTGCCCAGCGAGATCGCCATGCTGCGGCCCGATCACCTCCTGTTCACCTATCTGCACCTCGCCGCCGACAAGGATCAGACCCTCGGTCTGATGAAATCCGGCGCCACCTGCATCGCCTACGAGACCGTCACCGACGCCCGCGGCGGCCTGCCGCTGCTCGCCCCGATGTCCGAAGTCGCCGGGCGCATGTCGGTGCAGGTCGGCGCGCATTGCCTGGAGAAGGAACAGGGCGGCGCCGGCGTGCTGCTCGGCGGCGTGCCGGGCGTGCCGGCTGGCCGCGTCGCCATCATCGGCGGCGGCGTCTCCGGCACCAATGCCGCGCGCATCGCCATCGGCTTCGGCGCCACCGTCACCATCATCGACCGCTCGCTGCCGCGCCTGAAGGAGCTTGACGCGCAGTTCGGCACCACCGCGCACACGCTCTACTCCACCGCCGACGCCATCGAGCGCGCCGTGATCGAATCCGATCTGGTGATCGGCGCCGTGCTGGTACCCGGCGCCGCCGCGCCCAAGCTGGTCACCCGCGACATGGTGCGCAAGATGCGCCCCGGCAGCGTCGTGGTCGACATCGCCATCGACCAGGGCGGCTGCCTGGAAACCTCCCGCCCCACCAGCCACGCCGCACCGACCTATGTCGAAGAAGGCGTCGTGCATTACTGCGTCACCAACATGCCCGGCGCGGTCGCCCGCACTTCGACCATCGCGCTCGGCAACGCCACCCTGCCCTTCGCCCTCGCCTTGGCCACCAAAGGCTGGAAGCAGGCCATCGCCGATGACGTGCATCTGCGTGGCGGCCTCAACGTCCATGCCGGCCGCGTCACCTACGAGGCGGTCGCCAAGGATCTCAACCTTGACTACCTCCCGGTCTCGGCGATCGCCTGACCAGCAGAAGCGAGTGATGCCATGAGCAGCGCAGTCCTGCCGCACCATCCCGACCCCTGTGGGTGGAATGCGCTGCTCCCGCCTCGCACGCCCAACGCCCCAGCCTCGGGCAAGATCACGGCGAAATACGCCGTGGTCGGCGCCGGCTATACCGGCCTGGCCGCGGCCCGGCGCCTCGCGGAACTCGACCCCACCGCCGACATCGTGGTGCTTGAGGGCACCACCGTCGGCGAGGGTGCCTCAGGCCGCAACTCCGGCTTCGCCAGCCCGCGCGATCTTCCCGCCAGCGCCGCCCCCGCCGACTTGCAAAAGGCCATCGCCCTCAATCGCTCCGGCGAAGAGGGCTTTGATTGGCTGCTGGCCATCATGGCGGAGCACAACATCACCTGCGATCTCGAACTCACCGGCCGCATCAAGGGCGCCGCCACCGACGCCGGCGCCCAGATCGTCCGCTCTCTGCGCGACGCCGTCGCCCAGCTCGAGCTACCGCACGAATTCCTCGATACCGACCAGATGCAACAGCGCATCGGCACGCGCTATTACAAATGCGGCCTTTACACGCACGAAGGCTACCTCCTGCAACCCGCCGCGCTCATCCGCGGTCTCGCCGACAGCCTGCCGTCCAATGTCCGCCTGCACGAAAACTCCCCGGTGCTGTCCCTGCGCAAACAGGGTAAGTGGCACCTCAAGACTCCCACCGCACATATCGACGCCGACTATGTGGTGATAGCCGCCAATGCGGCGATCAAGGAGTTTGGCTTCCTCCGCAGCCGTCTGGTCACCATCTACACCTACGCCGCCATCACCCAGGCGCTGCCGCCGCATGAAATCGCCCAGCTCGGCAGCATGGCCAATTGGGGCCTGCTTGCGGCCCACCGCCTCGGCACCACAGTGCGCCGTGTCGGCCCGGACCGATTGATGGTCCGCTCGCTGTATGCGTATGAGCGCGGGCTGAGCTCCGAGCATGTAAACGACGCCCTGCTGAGCTGTTTTCATCGCCGCTACCCCGCACTATGGCATATCGGGCTGGACTACATCTGGGGCGGCACCACAGCGCTGACCATGAATGGCGCGCCCTGGTGGGGACACCTGGGTGACGGGCTCTATGCCTCCGCCGGCTGCAATGGCGCCGGCATCGTCAAAGGCACTGTGCTCGGCAAGCGCCTGGCCGAACTGATCGCCGGCATTTGCAAACCAGACGACATCCACGCCACCTATGGCACCGCCAACTGGGTCGCCCCGGAACCGTTCCGCACCATCGGCTTCAACGTCATCTCCGCCATCGAGCGCCGCAAGGCCGGGCGAGAGGCGTAGCGTGTCCGCCGAACAGCAGTCCGGGCCCTTGCAACGCCGCGCCGGCGCCCTGACTCTGCTCGGCGTCGCCACCCTGGCGCTGGTCGGCCTGATCACCTGGCGCTACCAGGAAGTCAGCACGGAGAACGAATCCGCTGCCGCCCGCCGCGCCACCGAGCGTGCCCACGCTATCGCCAACGGCCTGCACGACACCGTCGCTGCAACCCTGTTACAGGCCGACACCAAGCACGATCTTGCCCGCTTGCTCACTGAGGCGCGCCTTGCCGGCGCGGTTGAAACCGAATTGTCATTGCGCCGTTTCGTCGACAATGAACGCGCGTCCTCGCCGGATGTTGCGCTCATCGGCAGTACCAGCGGAACCGGTAAGCGGCTATGGAGCAGCCTCAACTACGACCCGCCGCCCGCCGACCTGTCGGGCACAGAACACCTGAAGGCGCTCATCGCAGATCCCGCATTGCCGTCATATTTTAGCGCTCCGGTGACTGGCGGACAAAGTCGCGAACGGGTCGTGCAATACGCCCAGCCCGTTCGCGATGGCCCTGGGCACCTGCAAGCGATCACTATTGTCTCCCTGCGCGTCACCATGCTTGCGAGGCTGGCCAAGGATATCGACCTCACCCCCGACGATACCGTCACTCTGGTGCGCGACGATGGGGTGGTGCTGATGCACACCGGCAACACCCATCTCGGACAGAAAGTCAGCTTCGCCGAGACCGTGTTACAAGGCGCGACGCTCGCGGCCCTGCCAGACCCGGTCGACGGTCGCACCCGCTTCATCGCCGGGCGGCGGCTCGCCGGCTGGCCACTGAGGCTGTATGTTGGCCTGTCGCGGGACGCCCAGATGGCCGGGCTGGCCGAAACCAACCAGACGTTATGGCGCAGCAGCCTGCTGATCGACGCCGCCATCCTTGTCCTTGCCATCACCGGCGGCTGGACCATCCGCGTCCGTGCGCGCGCAGCCACAGCCACCGCCCGGGCAGAAAGCCTCGCCGAAAGTGAGGGCCTCCTGCGTTCCGTCCTGAACAGCATGCACGACGGAGTCTTGGTGCGTGATCGCGCGCCCGACGGTAACTTCACCATTGTTTGGGCCAACAGCGCCGCCACCACGTTGATCGGTATTCCCGCCGAAAAACTGATCGGCTCCGACGTCTCAAGCGTTGTCGTCGCCGACGACGAAGCACTATTTGCCGCCCGTAAGGAACAAGCATCGCGCGGCGGAGCGTCGGATCCGGTGGTCTATCGCATGCGACGGCCAGACGGCAGCAGCGCCCGTGTTTCCGCCTATACGGTTCCGTTACCCATCGCGCGCGATGCTTCAAGGCGGAGCTACATCACCGTCCTGCGCGACGTGACCATCGAGCACGAACGCGAAGCCGCGCTGGCCGAAAGCCGTGCGCAGACCGAGCGCATCCTGCAGGTCATGCCCGGCGTCTTCTATCACCTGACCCGCGAAAGCCTGGACGACCCTACGCCACTAGTCCGCTTCGTATCCGCCAGCGTCGGCACCTTGTTCGGTGTCTCGCCTGAAATCGCCGTCCGGCCCAACTTCCTGCTCAGCCATGTCGAGGGCGATCTCGTCGCTATGCGCAAAGCCGCGCTGATGCGCGCCGGCCCGGATGGCATTGGCGTGGCCGAATACGCCGTGCAACTCGACGACGGCCGCCGGTTCTGGCTGCGCGACACCATCCGCCGCCTGCTGCGGCCCAACGGCGGCGACGAATTCTTCGGCGTCATCTCCAACGCCACCACCGAGCACGCCGCCGACCAGGCCCGCCGCGCGGGCGAGGTCGCATTGCAGCACATGAACTGGGCGCTCGCCGCCTATGCCCGCTCGCTCGCCGCCCTGATCCGCGCCGATACCTTGGCCGAAATCGCCGCCCGCGTCTGTGAAAGCATTGTCCAGCAGCCGCCCTACAACCTCGCCTGCGTCGCCATCCCTGAGCGCGGTCCCGGCAGTCCGATCCGCATCCTCGCCAGCGCCGGCCCGGCGCGCGGCTATCTCGACGGCATCAACCTCACCTGGTCCGACGACGCCCGCGGCGGCCGCGGCCCCACCGGCACGGCCTTGCGTGACGGAAACCCGCAGATCCTGCGCGACGCCCTCACAGAGGACTGGTACGCCCCCTGGCGCGAGCGCGGACAGCAATGGGGCATCCGCTCCAGTACCACCGTGCCCTGCACCATCGACGGCCACGTGGTGTGCGCCCTGCTGGTCTACGCCAGCGAGCCCAACGCCTTCGGCGCCGCCGAACTCGAACTGTTCCAGCGCCTTAGCGACGAGATCGGCTTCGCCATCACCCTCGATCGTGACCGTGCCCGCATGCGCCAGACCGAGGAGAACCTCCGCGCTTCCGTCCAACTCGGCCCCGGCCTGCTCTACCGCGCACGGGTCTATGCCGGCGGCGCCGACGTGCTGGCGGTTTTCGGTGACGCCACCCGCCTCACTGCCGGTCTCCTCAACGCCGGCGGCACCCCGGCCACCCTGTCCAGCCTGCTCGCCATCCCCGCACGCGTCGCCGCCATCCTCGCCGTCAACGATGGTGCCGAGGCCACCGACGACCAGCCCGTGTCCTGCGTCGACGGCGGTACCCGCTGGATCCGCAACGCCGTTCGCGTCACCATCCGCCTCGAAGATTCCGCCGATATCGTCGGCTACCTCTCCGACGTCACCCGCGAAACCCGCGAACAGCTGCAACGCCAGCAACTCACCACCGTCATCACCCTCGGTGAAATGGCCACCGGCATCGCCCACGAGCTGAACACGCCGTTGACCTCCATCAGCTTCGCCGCCCAGAACGCCCGAACCGCGCTTAGCCGCGACCCGCCCAACCTTGCCACCGCCAACGACAAGCTCGACCGCGTCGTCAGCCAGACCGAGCGCGCCGCCCGCCTGATCGACCATATGCGCGTTTTCGCCCGCAACGAGCACCAGCCGGTCGCCCCAGTCTCCTGGGCCGACGTGCTGGACTCCGCGCTCGATATCCTCACCGCCAAGCTGCGCGGCTGCGAAGTCATCCGCGACATCCAAGCTGACCTCCCCGCGGTCCTCGGCGCGCCGATCCCGATGGAGCAGGTGCTGATCAACCTGATCGGCAACGCCGCCGACGCCTACGCCGCCGCCCCGCCCAGCACCCCGCGCCGAATCGCCATCGACGCCACGGCCGAAGCCGGCACCGTGATCCTGCGCGTCACCGACCACGCCGGCGGCATCCCGCCGCACGTCTTGCCGCGCATCTTCGAACCGTTCTTCACCACCAAGCCGGTCGGCAAAGGCACCGGCCTCGGCCTGTCCCTTGCCTTCGGCACCATCACCGACATGGGCGGCACCATCACCGCCGCCAATACGGACGGCGGCGCAATATTCGAAATCCGCATGCCCGCGCATCGCCCACCCGGGTAAGTTAAAAATCTTGACGTTTTGATAACAATCCCCCTCTACCGCGACAAATCGAGGCATAAAATATGAAAAACCGCTGATAAGTATGAATAATATTTACTATTATTGTTTTATTTAGGTAATTTCTCCCACAAATTCTTCCATTACATGCTATAAAGCCGACAATACCGGGCTAGAAAATTAGCCCGCGATGTGGATGAGTCATGATAACCGGCATCAATCACCAAACCACCCCCCATCGTCCCCGCAGCGGTAACACCGCATGAGCGCCACAGCCGTCCTCCCCGCGCGGCCGCGGCAGCGCTGGCTTCCGCTCACCCTGCTCGCTCTGGTGACTGTCACGGCAATCGCCCTGATGATCTGGCAGTCTCAAACCATACGCCAGGAAAACGAACGTCATCTCGCCCGCCACGCCACCGAAGAAGCCCGCGCCCTATCCGCCAGCCTGTCCGATACCATCGCTGCAACGCTGCGTCAGGCCGAAACCCAGCACACGATCGCCCGCCTGCTGACCAACGTCCGACTGACCGGCACAACCGCCGCCGAGTTGGTCCTGCGCAATCTCCTCCTCGACGAGCGCGCCGCCTCGCCCGACATCTCGCAAATCTTCGCCGTCTCCCCATCCGGCACGTTGATCTGGAGCAGCCTCGATTGGACACCGCCTCCCAACGACCTCTCCGATCGCGATTACATCGCCGCGTTGACACGCAATCCCAATCTGGACCTGTTCATCGGCGCCCCCATCACCGGCCGCCTCATCAAAGTCCGGACCGTCCCCTACGCACGCGCAGTGCGTGACACCAATGGCACCCTGCTTGGGATCACCGTCGTCTCCTTACGCGCCGGCATGCTGCACCGTCTCGCACATGGCACTGCGCTGACCGCGGACGACACCACCAGCCTCTTGCGCGATGACGGCATGATCCTGATGCGCAGCGACAATGCCGACCCCGCTGAGCCCGCCCAGTCCGCGCCGCGCGAAGCCGCGCCAGTCTTCGCCGCCGCCAGCCAGTCCATCCCCGGCAAACCACTCACAGTCAGGGTAAGCCTGTCAGAGGCCTCACAGCAGGCCCAACGCCGCGAGTTGGACAATACCCTGCTCCGCGGCGTCATCGTGATCGCCGCCGTCACGCTCGTCCTCGCCCTTGTTGCTGGCCTGGCCTTGCTGCTCTGGAGCCGTGCCACCGCCGCGGCCGTCCGTAACGCTTCCCTGGCGCACAGCCAGGCCCGCCTCCTCAACATCATCGATGCCATGTATGACGGCGTGATGCTGCGGGAGTTGACCCCGGAAGGCCCTGCCCGCATCGCGCTCGCCAACAGCGCCGCCGCCACGATTTTCGGCGTGGCTGCGGCAGACCTGCTCGGCACCGATGTCACCCGCTTCGTCGTTGACGAGGACATCGCCATGTTCGCCGACCGCAAGGCCCTGGCGTTCAGTGGCGGAGCGCTACCCCCGATCGAGTACCGCATCCGCCGCGACGATGGCTCCCTGGCCTGGGTATCCGCCTACACCGTCGCCATGCCCAACGAACGGGACCCATCACGCAACAATATCCTGACCGTCGTGCGCGACATCACCGAGCAGCACACGCGCGAAGCCGCCCTGGCTGAGGCCCGCGCCCGCAATGACCGCATCCTCGAGGTCATCCCCGGAGTCTTCTACCATACGATCCTGAACAACTCGCTCGATGCCGTCCCAACCACCGTCTTCGTTTCCCCCAGCGTCGCCGCCCTGTTCGGGGTCACCCCCCAGGAAGCCACCCGCCCCGGTTTCATGATGAACGCGGCCGAAGAGGATCTGCCCGCGCTGCGCCAGGCCGCTTTGGATCGCGCCGGCCCCGACGGCATTGCCACCGCCGCCTATGCCTGTCACCTCGGCGGCCGCCGCCGGTGGCTGCGCGAAACCATTCGCCGCATCGCCCGCCCGGATGGCGTCGTCGAAGATTTCGGCGTGATCGCCGACGCCACCGCCGAACATGCCGCCGAGGCCGCGCTCGAACACCGCAACTGGGCGCTCGCCGCCTATGCCCGTTCATTGAACGCTCTGTTCAACTCCAAGACATCGGCCGAAACCGCCGCCCGCGTCTGTCAGGCCATCGTCGAACAGCCCGCCTACATCCTCGCATGCGTCGGCGTTCCCGTGCATACGCCGGGCTCCCCCGTCCGCCTGCTCGCCCACGAAGGCCCCGCAAGCGGCTATGTCGAAGACATCACCCTCAGTTGGGCCGCAGCCAGCACCGACGGCGGCGGCCTCACCGGCAGCAGCCTGCGCGATGGCCAGCCCCGCATTCTGGACGATGCACTCACCGACCCCTCCTACGCCCCCTGGCGCGAGCGCTGCCTGGAATGGGGCATCCGCTCCGGCATCAGTGTGCCCTGCGTGATTGCCGGCAAAGTCGTCAGCACCCTCAATATCTACGCCAGCGAACCCAACACCTTCGGCCCCGCCGAGGTCGAATTCTTCCAGCACCTCAGCAACGAGATCGGCTTCGCCATCACGCTGGACCGCGATCGTGGCCGGATGCGCGAAACCGAGGACAATCTGCGCGCCGCCGTCCAGCTTGGACCCGGACTGCTCTACCGCGTCCGCGTCCATCCCGGCGGCGTCGACGTGCTGAACATCTTCGGCGATCACACCCGCATCTCCGCCGGCCTCGTCGGCGACGACGGCAGCCCCACCCGCCTGCGCGACCTGCTCGGCACCCCCGAGCGCGTCGCTACCATCCTCGGCATGCCCGAAAACGCCGAGATCAGCTACGATCAGCCCGCCGCCACCCTCAGCGGCACCACCCGCTGGCTGCGCAACACCCTGCGCGTCACCGCGCGCGCTGCCAATAACGGCGGGGCCGATGTCGTCGGGTATCTCAGCGACGTCACCCGCGAAATGCAGGAACAATTACAGCGCCAGCAGGTCACCAGTAATTACCCACCCCCATTTTGAAGCGTGATTTTCCGCGCTGGGGCGCGCCGGGCGATTGTCAGGCCAGGGTGGCGACGATGACGTCGAAGGGGTTCGCGCCCTTGAGCCTGGCGGTGTCGATTGTGGTTCGCACGTCGGCCTCGGCCTGCGCGGCCCACATGGCGCGATAGCCGTTGGTGACTTTTCTCTGGATC
>CAIRTN010000052.1 GCA_903881515.1 uncultured Rhodospirillales bacterium
CGCCCGGTCGCGCTTCGACGTCGGATTGGCCGCGATCTCCACCCCCGCATCGCGCAGACAGGCAATCACATCCTGGCTCAGCACATAGCCATCCCGCCCGACAAACCGCAGGAAATACTGCCCCGTCATCGCCCCCAGCCGATCCCCCCGCGCCGCCAGCAGGTCGAGCAAACCCATCTGATCATCCGCCGGCCAATCCGCCAGGAACCGCCCCGCGCCACCCAGATCCCGCACGAACGCCGCATTGCGCCGCACCGACATGATCTTCGCCCCGTTGCGCACAATCCTGGCGTCGGCGGTCAGCCGGTCCCAGAACTCATCCGGCGCAAACGCCAGATACGCCGGATCGAAGCCCTCGAACGCCGCCTCGAACCCCGCCCACTTCGCCGCGATCACCTTCCAGTTGAACCCGGCGCAGAACACACACCGCGTCATCTCCGCCAGCACCCGATCGTCAGGCTTCCCCCGCAACACCTCCGCCTCCGGCACCGCCGGCAACAAGGCGGCAAGGGCGGCAGCACCGCCCTTGCGTGCCTCGGCCCGCGCCCGGATCGTGGCGAACGGCAGGATCACTTCACCCCGAGATGCTTGTCGAAGAACCGCGCGATATCGGTGAACGCCTCCTTGGTCTCCGGCGAGTTCATGTCCGCCCCGTACTGCGCATGCGACTGACCTTCATAGACATTCAACTCCGCCTCCACCCCGGCGCGGCGCAGCTTGCGATGCGTGCGCACGGTGTTGGACAGGAACAGATCGCGCGTGCCGCTGGTCAGGATCGCCGGCGGCAGCCCGGCGAAATCGCCATAGATCGGCGAGATCTGCGGGTCCTTCAGATCATGCCCGTTGGCATACAGCAGCGCCGCCTTGCCCAGCCAACCGTTCCAGGTCACCAGCACATTGTCCACCCACTCGTTGGACGTATAGGTGTCGCCGATCGCGGCGATGTCCGACCACGGCGTGCCCGGCGCCATCGCCGCCGGCAACGGCAGATGCTCCGCCTTCGCCCGCAGCACCATCGCCAGCGTCATCGCGCCGCCGGTCGAGGTGCCGAAGATCGCCATGTTCTTCGGCTTGGCCATTTTCACGGCCTCTTTCCAAACCGCCATCGCGTCATCCATTGCGGCCGGATACGGCGCATCGGGCGGCATCCGGTAATCGACCGAGATCACCTTGAACCCCCCGAACCCCGCCAGCAGGATCGCCTCCGGCAGCGCCGCCTCGCCCGGCCCGAACACGTAGCCGCCGCCATGCACATGCACCAGCAGCCGGTTGCGGTTGCGCAGCGGGATCACCTTCGGCGTCACGATGAACGCCTTCACCCCGGCAATGGTCTTCGCCTCGACCGAAACGCCGAACTTCTCCTTCATCGCCGGCACATTCTTCGCTGCCAACGCGGCGCGGGCATCGATCAGCGCGTGCCACTCGGCGGCATTCTTCGGATCGGCATTGAACGTCGGCGGATACGGATTGCCGATCAGCGCCTGTGCCTGCGGGCTGACCTCATTGGTCGGCACCGGGATCACATGCCCCGGCGCCGAACGTGCGCCCGGCTTGGCATTGGCCGCGGCCTGCGCGGCGGCAAGCGCATCATAGCCCTGTGCCCAGGCCGGGCCGGCAATCACCACGGCAAAGGCCGCGGCGAGCAAGCGCGAAGAACGGATCATTCTGGTTTCCTCCAATTTTCTCACACCCTAGCCAGGATCAACGCCAGCAAGCAAACCCCGCTGTTCACTTTCGGACAAAGGTTTTTTGCTTCTTTTTTCCAAAAAAGAAGTCCTTGCCTACCTTCTCCCCCCTCGTATAACGCCAGCAAAACACAAGGAGACACCCCATGCGGCGGTGGTTAGTTCTGGCGGGTTTACTGTTGACGAGCGCCGCACAGGCACAGTCGACGTTGCGCATGGTGCTGGTGAACGATCTCGCCGGGCTCGACCCGGTGTTCTCCACCGCTGCGGTGATCCGCAATCACGGCTTCATGGTCTATGACCAGCTCTTCGCCATCGACGCCAAGGGCGTCCCGCAGCCCGAGATGGTCGGCGCCTGGACGGTCTCGCCGGACGCGTTGAGCTATAGCTTCACCCTGCGTGACGGCCTCGCCTTCCACGACGGCGCGCCGGTGCGCGCGGCCGATGTGGTGGCCTCGATCAAGCGCTGGGCGCAACGCGATGTGGTCGGCAAGGCGCTCGCCGCCGCAACCGCCTCGCTGGACGTAACGGGTGAAAAGAGTTTCGCCCTGAAACTGTCACGGCCCTTCGCCCTGGTCACCGAGGCGCTGGCACGGCCGACCGCGAATGCGCTGTTCGTGATGCCCGAGCGCATCGCCGCCACCTCGCCGGCCACCGCGATCACCGATGCCACCGGCTCCGGCCCCTTCATCTTCGAGGCCGCGTCATGGCGGGTCGGCGACAAGGCGGTCTATCGCCGCAATCCCGCCTACCAGCCGCGCCCCGAACCGGCCGACGGCCTCGCCGGCGGCAAGCACGTGCTGCTCGACCGGCTGGAGTGGCGGGCGATCCCCGATGCGGCGACGGCGGCCGCCGCCTTGCAGGCCGGCGAGATCGATTTCATCGAACAGCCCAGCCCCGACCTGCTGCCGATGCTCGAAAAGAACCCGGCGATCCGCACCATGGCGATCAACCCGGTGGGCTCCATGGTCTGGCTGCGGCTGAACCATGCGCAGAAGCCGTTCAACAATGCCGCCGCGCGGCAGGCGCTGCTCTATCTGGTGAATCAGAAGGAGAATTTGGACGCCGCCGGCATCCGCCCGTCGGAGCAGGTGCCGTATTGCCCGGCCTATTTCCTGTGCGGCACCCCGCTGGAATCCGCGGCAGGCGCGGTGGGCATGAAGGAAGCCGATATCGGCAAGGCCAAGGCGTTGCTGGCACAGGCGGGGTATGATGGCGGCAAGGTGGTGTTCATGAACCCCGCCGACAGCCCGATCAATTTCGCGGTGACGCAGACCATGGCGGCGGCGTTTGCCAAGGCCGGGCTGAACATGGATGTGCCGGTGATGGACTGGGCGACGCTGACGTCACGGCGCAACAAGCGCGAGCCGGTGGACCAGGGCGGCTGGAGCCTGTTCGTGACGGTTGCCAACGTGCTGGACAGCGGCAGTCCGCTGACCGACCTCTATATCGCCAGCCCCTGCGAGAGCGGCCTCGCCGGCTGGCCGTGCGACCAGAAGCTGGAGGATCTGCGCCGCGCCTGGTGGGAAGAGCCGGATGCGGCCAAGCGCGGCGCCTTGCTGACGCAGGTGCATGCCAGGGCCTACGAGGTGCTGCCCTATATCAATGCCGGGCAGTTCCGCTCGCTGGCAGCCTATCGCAGCAACGTGACCGGCTTGCGGGCGACGACGATCCCGGTCTTCTGGGGAGTGGAAAAGAAGTAGCGCGGATGTCAGACCCCACCCGCGATGCCGCGTTCGACCTCGTCAGTGCCGTGCTCGACAAGGGCCGCGCGCTCGATGCCGCCATCGACTCGCTGCCCTCGATCGACAGCCGGGACCGTGCCGCCGGGCACCGTCTCGCCGCCGCGGTGCTGCGCCGCCTCGGCACGCTGGATGCCGCCCTTGAACCTTACCTGAAAAAAGCCCCCCCGGCCCCGGTGCATCACGTCCTGCGCATCGGCGCCGCCGGCCTGCTGCTGCTCGGCACCCCCGCCCACGCCGCCGTCGCCACCGCCGTCGCGCTCGCCCGCCGCCGCGGCCTTACCCCCTTCGCCGGCCTGGTCAACGCCGTGCTGCGCAAAGTCGCAACATCAGGCCCC
>CAIRTN010000053.1 GCA_903881515.1 uncultured Rhodospirillales bacterium
AACAACAACTGGGGCCTCACCGCCAATGTCGACATCCGCCGCGCGGTGCAGGCGGCGCTCGACCTCGATGAGATCATGGCCATCGCCACCGACGGCCTCTACCGCCTCAACCCGTCCTGGCAGTACCCCGGCACCAACTACTACCCCGGCATCGAAGGCCTCGCCGCCTACACCAAACAGGACACCGCCAAAGCCAAGGCGCTGCTGCAGAAGGCCGGCTACAACGGCGAGGAATTCCAGGTCATCGCCGACAACGCCTTCCGCAACCATCTCGACGCCGGCACCGTCGCCGCCGAACAGCTGCGTGCCATCGGCATGAAAGTGAAGCTCTCGGTGATGGACTGGCCCACCGTGATGACCACGCGCAGCAAACCCGAAGGCTGGAACCTCTGGCCGCTCGGCATGGGCATCGAGCCCTACGAAGGCCCCTACAACGTCGTCGGCTTCTTCGCCGGCAAACAGACGGTGCAGATCAAGCAGGACCCAGTGGTCGAAGCCGCCAACACCGCACTCGCCACCCAACTGAAACTGGAAGACCGCCGCGCCGCGGTGAAAAGCTTCCAAGACCGGCTGTATGACCAGGCGATCGCGATCAAAGCCGGCGATTTCGGCATCGTCCAGGCCACCCGCGCCAACATCGTCAACTACGCGCCCTACCGGATTCCCCGCATGTGGGATTGCTGGTTCGCCTGATCGATGCTGCGGGTCGCCATCTGGCGCCTGCTCGCCGCCGTGCCGGTGTTGCTGGTCGTCTCCCTGGTCTCCTTCGGGCTCACCACTCTGGTGCCCGGAGACCTGGCCACCGAGATGGCCGGCAGCACCGCGTCTGCCGCCGAAGTCGCGCGCATCCGCACCGAACTCGGCCTCGATCAGCCGCCGCTGCTGCGCATGGCCTCCTGGTACGCCGGCCTGCTGCACGGCGACCTCGGCCACTCCGTGCTGCTGAACCAGGGCGTCGGACAGGCGATCCTGCAACGCCTGCCCGTCACCCTATCGCTCGCCTGCCTCGGCCTCGGCGTGGCCTGCCTGATCGGCATCCCCACCGGCCTGCTCGCCGCCGCCAAGGCCCGCCGCTGGCCGGATCAGGCCGCGATGGCCGGCGCCCTGGTCGGCCTGTCCCTGCCGGATTTCTGGCTCGGCCTGATGCTGATCTGGCTGCTCGGGGTAAAATTGCACTGGCTGCCCACCGGCGGCTTCGTCGCCTTTACCGACAGCCCGCTGGGCTGGCTGCGCGCCATCGCCATGCCCGCCGGCGCCCTGGCCCTCACCCAACTCGGCCCGATCGCCCGCATGACCCGCTCCGCGGCGCTCGAAGTCGCCAGCAGCGATTTCATCCGCACCGCCCGCGCCAAAGGCCTCACCGAACCCCGCGTCTTCGCCCGGCACGTACTGGCCGCCTCGATGGTGCCGATCCTCACCGTCGCCGGCATCGGCTTCGGCCTCTCCCTCGGCGGCGCCCTGGTCATCGAACAGGTGTTCAGCCTGCCCGGCGTCGGCCGTCTCGTCATCGGCGCCGTGCTGCGCCGCGACTGGCCGGTGATCCAGGGCGGCCTGCTGGTCACCGCCATGGTCTTCGTCGTCGTCAACCTGATCGTCGACCTGCTCTACATCTGGGCCGACCCCAGGTTGCGCAGCTCCATCTGATGCCCCGCCGCTCGGTCCTGCTCGGCGCCCTGCTCGTCGCCATCGTCCTGCTCGCCGCCATCGCCGCCGGCTGGCTCGCCCCGTTCGATCCGGTGAAAAATAACTACCGCTACCGCCTCGGCGAGCCCAACGGCATCTACTGGCTCGGCACCGATCGCTACGGCCGCGACATCCTCAGCCGCATCCTGTTCGGCGCCCGCGTCTCGCTGCGCATCGCCGCCGCCGTCGCCCTGCTCTCCGGCCTGATCGGCGGCGCCATCGGCCTGGTCGCCGGCTGGTGGCGCCCGCTCGACGGCTGGCTGATGCGAGTGATGGACGGGCTGATGGCCTTCCCCGGCCTGCTCCTGGCCATCGCGCTGGCCGCCACCCTCGGCCCCAGCGAAGCCACCGCCATCGTCGCCCTCACCGTGGCCTACACCCCCCGCACCGCCCGCGTCATGCGCGGCGCCGTCCTCGTCGCCCGCGAACAGGATTACGTCGAAGCCGCCCGCGCCGTCGGCGCCCGCACCGCCCGCATCCTGCGCGTTCACATCCTGCCCGCCTGCGCCGCCCCGCTCGCGGTGCAACAAACCTACGTCTTCGCCATCGCCGTCCTCGCCGAAGCCGTGCTCAGCTTCGTCGGCGTCGGCCCGCCCCCGCCGCAACCAACCCTCGGCGCCATCATCGCCGACGGCCGCGACAACATGGTCGAAGCTCCCTGGATCGCGCTGTCGCCTGGCCTCGCCATCTGCATGATCGTCCTCGGCCTCAACCTGCTCGGCGACGGCCTGCGCGATGCGCTCGATCCTCGGATGCGTAGGATGTTGCGATAAGGCAAGGCCAGGGCTCTGCCCTGGACCCGCAAGGGGACTCAGTCCCCTTGACCCCACATTCATAAGCTAGAGCGGTTTCCACGAGACTGGAATCGAATATCTTGCGGCGCGGTGCGGATGTGTGATTCGTAAGCCTCCGGTGGGTTTGGCCGGGAGGGGATCATGCTTTGGCAGCACGGTAAGCCGTATTCGCAGGATTTGCGGGA
>CAIRTN010000054.1 GCA_903881515.1 uncultured Rhodospirillales bacterium
ATTGGCGCCGCCCGCGAAGCTGTTGTTGCCGGCCGCGCTCGAGGAGTCGCCAACAGCGACCGAAGACGCGCCGTTCGCGTTTGCCGAAGTGCCGAGCACCGTGGCGCTGATCCCGGTGAGCGCCTTGGCGCCGTTACCGATTGCCACGTTGTTGGTCTGCGCGGCACTGCTGCTGAGACCGACGGCGACGCTGTTGGCGCCAGCCGAGCTCGAGGAATCGCCGAGGGCGACGGAGGAGGCGCCGTTGGCATTTGCCGAGGTGCCGACGGCCGTGGCGCTGATCCCGGTGACCGCCTTGGCGCCGTTGCCGATTGCCACGTCATTGGATGCTGCCGCACTGGCGTTGGTGCCGCCGGCGAAGCTGTTGTTGCCAGAGGCAGTCGCGCTATTGCCGACCGCCGTCGAGGAGAAGCCGCTGGCCGTGGATGAATAGCCGAATGCCGAAGCGCCGGTGCTGGTGGCGGTGCCATAGGCACCAACGGCCGTCGAATTCGCGGCCGATGCCGCGGTATTTGCGCCGATCGCGGTTGAATAACCGCCGGTGGCCGGGGCGGTTGTTGCGCCAGCCGCAGCGATACCAAGATCGCCCGCACCTGTTGCTGCGCCACCGCCTGTAAAATATTGCGCGAATGCGGTACCTGGGGTCGCGGACAATACCAAGGTCGATACGGTGGCCATCAAGGCCGTCCGGATGCTGAGGTAGCCGAGCTGACGGTTCGACATAGAAATAGACCTCCCGCGAATACATTTTCTGCGGCGCAATATTTCTAGGTTAACGATATCTGTCAACGGTTTCCTACACATGTACCATTCTGTCGCACGCGGCTAGCGGCACGAACGGACTGTCTGCGGCGGAGATTTGGCGGAAGGAGAGGGATTCGAACCCTCGGTACGCTTTCACGCACACACGCTTTCCAAGCGTGCGCCTTAAGCCGCTCGGCCATCCTTCCGCGGCGGGGGCGGAACATAGCAGCGGTTCCGCCCGATGCAACCTCTCGCGGGCTAACGCGGATCAGGCATCCATCTTCAACGCAGCCAGGAAGGCGCTCTGCGGGATTTCGACCTTGCCGAACTGCCGCATCCGCTTCTTGCCTTCCTTCTGCTTCTCCAGAAGCTTGCGCTTGCGGCTGATGTCGCCGCCGTAGCACTTCGCCGTCACGTCCTTGCTCAGCGCGCCGATCGTTTCGCGAGCGATGACCCGGCCGCCGATCGCGGCCTGGATGGCGATCTTGAACAACTGCTTCGGGATCAGGTCCTTCAGCTTCTCGCAGATCGAGCGGCCGCGCTTTTCGGCCTGGCTGCGATGCGCGATGAAGGACAGCGCGTCCACCGGGTCCTGGTTCACCAGGATGGAGATCCGCACTAGGTCGCTCTCGGCGTAGCTGTCGAGCTGGTAGTCGAAGCTGGCATTGCCGCGGCTGACCGATTTCAGCCGGTCGTAGAAATCGAACACCACCTCGTTCAGCGGCAGCTTGTAGACCGCCATTGCCCGGTTGCCGACATAGGTGAGGTCAAGCTGCTGGCCGCGCCGCTCGCTGCACAGGGTGAGGATCGAGCCGAGATACTCGTCCGGCACCATGATCGTCGCTTTGATCCACGGCTCCTCGATATGCACGATCTGGCTGGGGTCGGGCATGTCGGCGGGGTTGTGCAGTTCCTCGGTGACGCCGCTGCTGCGGTGCACGCGATAGACCACGCTGGGGGCGGTGGCGATCAGGTCGAGGTCGAACTCGCGCGACAGCCGCTCCTGGATGATTTCCAGGTGCAGCAGGCCGAGGAAGCCGCAGCGATAGCCGAAGCCGAGCGCGGCCGAGCTTTCCGGCTCGTAGTGGAAGCTGGCGTCGTTCAGCCGCAGCTTGCCCAGGCTGTCGCGCAGCTTCTCGAAATCGTCGGCATCGACCGGGAACAGGCCGCACCACACCACCGGCACCGAGGGCTTGAAGCCCGGCAGTGCCTCGGCGGCGGGCACGCGGTCATCGGTGATGGTGTCGCCGACGTTGCAGTCGGCCACGGTCTTGATCGCCGCCGTGATGTAGCCCATTTCGCCCGGTCCGAGATCCTCGACGGCGACCATCTTCGGGGTGAACACGCCGACCTGCTCGACATGATGCGTCGAGCCCTTCGACATCATGCGGATCTTCTGCCCGCGCTTCAGCCTTCCGTCCTTGATGCGCACCAAGATGACCACGCCGAGATACTGGTCGTACCAGCTATCCACCAGCAGTGCCTTCAGCGGCGCGTCCGGGTTGCCCTTCGGCGGCGGCAGCCTTGTGACCAGCGCCTCCAGCACGCCTTCGATGTTCAGCCCGGTCTTGGCCGAGATCATCACCGCGTCGGAGGCATCAAGGCCGATCACGTCCTCGATCTGCTGCTTCACCCGATCGACTTCGGCGGCCGGCAGGTCGATCTTGTTCAGGATCGGCACGATCTCGTGGTTGGCATCCAGCGCCTGGTAGACGTTGGCCAGGGTCTGCGCCTCCACCCCCTGCGAGGCGTCCACCACCAGCAGGCTGCCCTCGCAGGCGGCGAGCGAGCGGCTGACCTCGTAGGCGAAGTCCACATGCCCCGGGGTGTCCATCAGGTTCAGGATGTAGGTCTTGCCATCCTTGGCCGGATAGGTCAGGCGCACGGTCTGCGCCTTGATGGTGATGCCGCGCTCCTTCTCGATGTCCATGTTATCAAGCACCTGCTCGGTCATCTCACGCGCGGTGAGGCCGCCGGTGGTCTGAATCAGCCGATCGGCCAGGGTGGATTTCCCGTGGTCGATATGGGCGATGATCGAGAAGTTGCGGATCAGGTCGAGAGGGGTGTCGGTCATTGGGGTCAGATAGGCCGTTTCAGGGTCAATGTCAGCCGCGCAACACGGCGCCGGTCGCTTTCGCCACCGCGGCGACGACTTTCTGGCAGGCAGCCTCGATTTCGGCATCGGTCAGGGTGCGCTCGCGCGGCTGGAACACCACCTCGATCGCCACCGACTTCTTGCCCTCGGCCACCTTGTCGCCCTCATAGACATCAAAGAGCGATACGCTCGAGATCAAAGTTCGTTCGGCTCCTCGCACGGCACGTAGCACAGCCTCGGCAAGCACCGAGTTGTCGGCGAGGAAGGCGAAATCGCGCCGTACTGGCTGGAACGCCGGCAAGTCGGGAGCCTGCTTCTTCCGCTTCTTGGGTTCCTGAATTGCGTCAAGGAGGATTTCAAACCCGCAGATTGGTGTGGGCAGACCCATGCCATTAACGGTGGTTGGGTGGAGCTGTCCAAAGGACCCAAGGATAATTTTCGGTCCTTGGCGGACAGTTCCGGAGCGTCCCGGGTGATAAAAGCTGGGCGCGTCTGCTGTAACTATCAAAGCGTCTAAAGGCACACCGAGTGCTTCTAGAGCAGCCCACATGTCTGCTTTGACATCCATAACGTCGACATCGCGCGCTGGCTCGGCCCAGTTGCCGACGGTAACCCCCGAACGGACGCCTGCGGCAACTAGTCTTTGCCCCTCAATTGAAAACGCGGGTCCGATCTCAAAAAGAGCAAGATCGGGCCACCCGCGTGCTGCGTTGGCTGCGACGGCCTGGGTGAGCGTGACCAATGGAGATTGCCGCATATAATCCAACTGAGCGGCGATGGGGTTGGCCAGCGCCATCTCAGGCCGCGTGCCTTCATACCAACCGCGATCTTTCCCTTCTTGGCCGAACCAAGCTGCGCCGTTCAACTCCGAAGTAAAGCTGAACGTCACACATTCATCCAGGCCCTGGGCGGCCAGCGTGCGCTTGGTGAGCGCGGTGCGGGCCTGCTTTGCGGTCAGCGAGGCCGCCGGCACCGCGCCGGCGCGCGGCAGGGAGACTGGTGGCACGGTGTCGAGCCCTTTCAGGCGCAGCACCTCCTCGATCAGGTCGCATTCCGGCTCGATCGCGTCACGCCCGGCCGAAACCGTGGCCACGCGGTCGGCCGGCAGGCTCGGCGACGGCTCCAGCGGCGTGGCGCCAGCGACGTCGTTGCGCCAGGACGGCACATGCACGGTCACGCTGTCGGCATCGCGCGCGGCGACGGCAAAGCCGAGGCGCTCCAGCAGGGTGACCGCCTCGTCCGCCGGCACGTCCAGCCCGCCAAGTTCGGCCAAGCGGCGGAAGCGCAGGCGGGCGGTGCGGCGCCAATGCGGCTCGGCGCCGGCCTCGGCGATCTCACTCGCCTCGCCGCCGCAGAGATGCTGGATCATCCGCGTCGCCGCCTCGATGGCGTCGGGCAGCAAAGCGGGGTCGATGCCGCGTTCGAAACGCTGCCGGGCGTCGGAGATGATCTGGTGATGTCGGCCGGTGACGGCGACGCGCACCGGGTTGAACAGCGCGCATTCGATGAACACGCTGGTGGTGTTCTCATCGCACCCGGTCGCCTCGCCGCCGATCACGCCGGCCAGCGACTGCACGCCGGCGGCGTCGGCGATGACGCAATCGTTTTGGGTGGCGGTGTAGTCCTTGCCGTTCAGCGCCCGAAAGCTTTCGGATGCGCCGGGACGGAAGGTCAGCATCCCGCCCTGTACCTTGTCGGCGTCGAACACGTGCAGGGGACGGCCGAGGTCGAAGGTGAAGAAATTGGTGACGTCGACCAGCGCGTTGATCGGCCGCAGCCCGATCGCGATCAACCGGTCCTGCAGCCATTGCGGGCTCGGGCCGTTCTTGATGCCGCGCACGGTGCGGCCGAGCACCCAGGGGCAGGCCTTAGGCATCTCGATCTTCCACTGCACCGCGCTGGGGAAGCTCGCCGGCACCTTTGCCGGCGCAAATGGCACCAGCGTGCCGATGCCGGCGGCGGCCAGATCCCGCGCCACGCCACGGATCGACAGCGCGTCGCCACGGTTCGGGGTGACGGAAATGTCGATCACCGGGTCGTCGATCCCGGCCCAAGCGGCGTAGGACAGGCCGACCGGCGCGTCCTCCGGCAGCTCGATGATGCCGTCATGGTCGTTGCCCAGGCCCATTTCGCGGGCGGACAGCAGCATTCCGGCGCTCTGCACGCCGCGGATTTCGCCGACCTTCAGGGTGATGCCGGTGCCGGGAATGAAGGCGCCGGGCGGGGCGAACACCGCCTTCATGCCGGTGCGCGCATTCGGCGCGCCGCAGACGACGGAGACGATGCCCTCGCCGGTATCGACCTTGCAGGCGCGCAGCCGGTCGGCGTTCGGGTGCTGCACCGCCTCGATCACATGGGCGATGCGGAATGGTGCCAGGGCGGCGGCGCGGTCTTCCACGCCCTCCAGCTCAAGGCCGATGCCGGTCAGGGCGTCAGTGATTGTCGCCAGCGACGCCTCGGTCTGCAGATGCGTCTTCAGCCAGGACAGGGTGAATTTCATGGCTCAGACCCCCTCATGCAGCATGACAGGCGCCAGCGGGTTGAACCCGTAATGGCGCAGCCAGCGGATATCGCTTTCGTAGAACGGCCTGAGGTCCGGCATGCCGTGCTTCAGCATGGTCACCCGCTCGATGCCCATCCCGAAGGCAAAGCCCTGCCACTCCCGCGGGTCGATGCCGCAATTGGCCAGCACCTTCGGGTGCACCATGCCGCTGCCCAGGATCTCCAGCCAGTCGCCGCCGCCGCCGAGCTCGCCGGTTTTCCGGTTCCAGCCGATATCGACCTCCATCGAGGGCTCGGTGAACGGGAAATACGAGGAGCGGAACCGCACCGGCAGGTTGGTGATGCCGAAGAAAGCGCGCAGGAAATCGATCAGGCAGCCCTTGAGGTGCCCCAGCGTGATGTCACGGTCGATCACCAGGCCTTCGACCTGATGGAACATCGGCGAATGCGTCGCGTCATGGTCGGCGCGATAGGTGCGGCCGGGGACGATGACGCGGATCGGCGGGGGCTGGTTCAGCATCGTGCGCACCTGCACCGGGCTGGTATGGGTGCGCAGCACGCGCTGGCGGCCCTCGTCGTCGGTGCCGGGCAGGTAGAACGTATCCATGTCCTGCCGCGCCGGGTGATGCGCGGGGATGTTGAGCGCGCCGAAATTGCGCCAGTCGTCCTCGACATCCGGGCCCTCGGCGATGCCGAAGCCCATGGCGCCGAAGATCGCGGCCATTTCTTCCATGGTGCGGCTGATCGGGTGGATCAGCCCGGTGGGGCGCGGGCGGGGCGGCAGGGTGACGTCCATCCGCTCGCGGCCGAGGCGGGCTTCCATCTCGGCGGCCTCAAGCGCCTGTTTGCGGGCCTCGACCGCGCCGTTCAGCGCGTCGCGCAGCAGGTTCAGCGCGGCTCCGCGTTCGCGGCGCTCGTCCGGGGCGAGCTTGCCGAGTTCCTTCAACAGCCCGGTCAGCCGGCCGTTCTTGCCCAGCACGCCGACGCGTACGGCGTCCCAGGCGCGCAGGTCGGTGGCGGCGGCCAGTGCCGCTTCAGTTTCGGCCTTCAAACGCGAAAGATCGTCGGTCATGTTCTGCCTTGAAGCGCAAAAAAGGGCCGCCCTGTGCGGGCGGCCCTTGATGTCGTGGGGTTTCCGATGGTCAGGAAACCTCAGGCCAGGGCGGCCTGCACCTTCTTGACGATTTCGGCGAACGAAGCCGCGTCATCGTAAGCGATGGCTGCAAGCACCTTGCGGTCCATCTCGATGCCGGCGGTCTTCAGCCCCGCGATAAATCGCGAATAGGTCAGCCCGTGCTCGCGCACCGCGGCGTTGATGCGCTGGATCCACAGGCCGCGGAACTCGCGCTTCTTCACCCGGCGGTCGCGATACGCGTACTGGAGCGACTTCTCCAGCCGCTGCAGCGCGATGCGGTAATTGGTTGACGAACGGCCGACGAAGCCCTTGGAGGCGTCGATGACCTTCTTGTGACGGGCGTGGGTGGTGGTACCCCGCTTGACGCGTGCCATGCTCTATCTCCCCTTAGCCGAGACCGTAGGGGGCCCACTGCTTGACGGTCAGCCCGTCAGCATGGGTCAGCGTCTGGCTGCCACGGTTCTGCCGCTTCATCTTCTGCGGACGGTTGATCAGGCCATGGCGCTTGTTGCCAGGCCCGGCCAGGACCTTGCCCGTGGCCGTGATCTTGAAGCGCTTCTTCACAGAAGACTTCGTCTTCATCTTGGGCATTTGGATCTCCTATAAGCTAATCCCTGCTGATTGCAGGCGTCGCGGCCGGGCATGCCCACACAGGCCCGGCTCACAAACGGAGGCGGCGGTATAACGGCCCGCCCCTCGCGCGGCAAGTCATATCGCTTTTGCCGGGCACGCGGGGCTGGTATCAATAGTGGATACCCAGGGGGTACTTCATGTCGAACAGCCTCGCCGTCAAGCTTGACGACACCATCCGCGAGCGTCTGCGGGCGCTGGCCGAAAAGCGCGATCGTTCGCCGCACTGGCTGATGAAGGCGGCGATCCTGGAATACCTCGACCGCGAGGAAACCATCGAACGCGAGCGCGCCGAGGATGAGGCACGCTGGCAGGAGTATCTGCTGACCGGCGCCGCCGTGACGCATGAGGACGTCGCGGCCTGGCTGGAAAACTACTCGCCCGATGCCCCCCGCCCGTGGCAACGCTGAAATGGTCTCCGGCGGCGCTCGATGATCTCGCCCGCCTGCTGGACTTTCTGCACGCGCGCAACCCGGACGCCGCCCAACGCGCGGCCCGAACCATCAGCGCGTCCGCGCAGGTGCTTACAGCCCTGCCCGACGCGGGCCGACCGATGGCTGACGGCACCGGGCGGCGGGAGCTTGTCATCCCATTCGCCGCGAGCGCCTACGTCCTGCGCTATCGGATCGACCCGCACGGCGATGCCGTTGTGATCCGCGCGTGGCACGGTCGCGAGCAGCGGCGCTGACACGCGCCGCGCCACCCCATATAACCCCGCGCATGCTCACTCCATTCCGCAAGATGCACGGTGCCGGGAACGACTTCGTCGTGTTCGACGAACGCGTGGGTTCGCTCGGCCTGACGCCTGCGCGCGCGGCGGCGGTTGCCGACCGGCGCACCGGGGTCGGCTGCGACCAGTTCATCGTCATGGAGCCGCCGCAGGACGCGGGCGCCGATGTGTTCATGCGCATCCGCAACCCCGATGGCGGCGAGGCCGGCGCCTGCGGCAACGCCACGCGCTGTGTTGCTTCGCTGGTGATGGCCGAAACCGGCAAGCGCGCCATCGTGGTGCAGACTATCTCCGGCCTGCTGCCGGCGGTGATGCGCGATGATGGGTTGGTGAGGGTGGACATGGGCCCGGCCCGGCTGGGTTGGGCGGACGTGCCTTTGGCCGGCGCGATGGACACACTGCATCTGCCGCTGCCCGGCGATCCCGCCGCGGTCTCTATGGGCAACCCGCACGCGACATTCTTTGTCGACGATATCGCCACGGTGCCGATCGACACGCTCGGCCCGCGCTTTGAGCATGACGCGCTGTTCCCCCAGCGCGCCAATATCGGCTTCGCCCAGGTGCTGGCGCCCGACCGCATCCGGCTGAAGGTGTGGGAGCGCAGCGCCGGCCTGACCCTGGCCTGCGGCTCCGGCGCCTGCGCCACCATGGTCAACGCAGCCCGGCGCGGCCTGACCGGCCGGCGGGCGACGATCATCGCCGATGGCGGCGTGCTGGAAATGGAGTGGCGCGCGGACGGCAATGTTCTGATGACTGGGCCGGTCGCGACCGCCTTCCTGGGCAGCATCGACCTGGAAGCCTACCCGGCATGACGGTCGAGGTGCAGACCTTCGGCTGCCGGCTCAACACCTATGAGTCCGAGGTGATGCGCGGCCATGCCGCCGGACTCGACAACACCATCATCGTCAACACCTGCGCCGTCACCGCCGAGGCCGAGCGGCAGGCGCGTCAGGCGATCCGCCGCGCGCATCGCGAATACCCCGAAGCCAACATCGTCGTCACCGGCTGTGCGGTGCAGATCGATCCGGCCTCTTGGGCGGCGCTGCCGGGGGTGACGCGGGTACTGGGCAACGAAGACAAGCTGAAGCCCGAGGCCTGGGCGCGCGATGCCGTCTCGGCGGTGTCGGACATCATGGCGGCGAAGCAGACCGCGGCGCATCTGGTCACCGAGTTCGCCGGCCGGGCGCGGGCCTTCGTGCAGGTGCAGCAGGGCTGCGACCATCGCTGCACCTTCTGCGTCATCCCGTTCGGCCGCGGCCCGAACCGCTCCGTGCCGATCGGTGGCGTGGTGGAACAGGTACGGTCGCTGGTCGGCGCCGGCTATCAGGAAGTGGTGCTGACCGGCGTCGATATCGCCAGCTATGGGCCGGACCTGCCTGGCACGCCTGCTTTGGGTCAGATGGTGCGCCGCCTGCTTGCCTTGGTGCCGGAACTGCCCAGGCTCCGGCTGTCCTCGATCGATCCGGCGGCGATGGATGACGATCTGTGGAAGCTGATCGCCGAGGAACCGCGGCTGATGCCGCATCTGCATCTGTCGGTGCAGGCGGGGTCGGACCTGATCCTGAAGCGGATGAAGCGCCGGCATCTGCGGCAGGATGCGCTGAACACCATCCGCCGCGCCCGTGACCTGCGCCCGGGCCTGGGCATCGGCGCCGACCTGATCGCCGGTTTCCCGACCGAGACCGACGAATTGTTCGCCGAGACATTGGCCTTCGTCGAGGAAGCCGAGATCCCGTTCCTGCACGTATTCCCCTACAGCGCACGCAGCCACACGCCGGCGGCGAAGATGCCGCAGGTGCCGGCGCCGCTGCGCAAGGACCGCGCGGCACAGCTGCGCGCGGCCGGCGCCGTCAATGCCACACGCTTCCTGGCCGCCCAGATCGGCCGCGAGATTGCGGTGCTGACCGAGACCGAGGCCGGCGGCCATGCCGAGACCTTCGCACCGGTCACCCTCGCCGCCGCGGCCGAGCCGGGCCGGATCCTGCGCGCCCGTGTCACCGGCGCCAATGACACCACCCTTCTGGCAGAGGCGGCCTGATCCATGGCGCTTGGTTTCCTTTCCCGCCTCAAGCAGGGGCTGGCGCGCAGCACCCAAAAGCTTTCGGACAGCCTCGGCGCGGTGTTCACCCGCCACAAGCTGGACGATGAGGCGCTGGAGGAGTTGGAGAACGCGCTGATCGCGGCCGACATGGGCACTGAGGTGGCGCAGCGGGTGATCGCCAATTTCCGCCGCACCCGCTTCGGCAAGGAAGTCACCGACGAGGAGGTGCGCACCGCGCTGGCCGAGGAGATCGCCGCAATCCTGGCCCCCGTCGCTGTGCCGCTGGCGATCGACCCCACGCTGAAGCCGCATGTCGTGCTGGTCGTCGGTGTCAATGGCAGCGGCAAGACCACCACCATCGGCAAGCTGGCCCAGGCCTGGGGGGCGGAGGGCAAGAAATGCATGCTGGTCGCGGGCGATACGTTCCGCGCCGCCGCGGTCGAGCAGTTGCAGGTCTGGGGCAGCCGCACCGGCGCGCCGGTGATCGCCGGGGCGCAGGATTCGGACGCCGCCGGTCTGGCGTTCGACGCACTGACCCGCGCCCGGGCCGAAGACATCGATATCCTGCTGGTCGATACCGCCGGGCGGCTGCACAACAAATCCGCGCTGATGGGCGAACTGGGCAAGATCATCCGCGTGATGCGCAAGCAGGACCCGAGCACGCCGCATTCGGTGGTGCTGGTGCTGGATGCCACCACCGGACAGAACGCGGTGCAGCAGGTCAGCGTGTTCAAGGAGATGGTGGCGGTGACTGGGCTGGTGGTCACCAAGCTTGACGGCAGCGCCCGCGGCGGCATCGTCGTCGCGCTGGCGGAGAGTTTCGGCCTGCCGGTGCATGCCGTCGGCGTCGGCGAGCAGGCTGGCGATCTCAGGCCGTTTGACGCGATGGAATTCGCCCGCGGGTTGGTCGGGCTGTAGGCCGGCGCGGCTACTTGCTCAGCGGGGTGGTGATGGTGATCGCCGGCGCCAGCGTGTTGCCGATCGCCGTCGCCGTCCGGCCGCGACGTTCCAACTGGTCGGAATATGAGCTGCCACCCTCGACATAGCCGTTGCCGACCGGCTTGCGATTGACGTTACGGTTGATCAGGCCCGGCCCGATCACCGGTCCGTTCGGCCCCCTGACCACGGGCGCCTGGGCATCAAGATCGAAGCGCGGCGCCGGCTTGAAGCCACCACTGAGATTGACCGCCGGTGGCGCCTTGCTGACGCCCAACGCCGGCATCGGTCCTTCCAGCAGCACATAGGCATTGGCCGAAGTGCTCGTCAGCAACAGGGCAGCGAACGCTGCGGCGTAACCGCGCATCACACTTCCCCCCGGATGCGCCGCTCGCCGCGCGGATCTGCCAGCGGATTGGTGACGGGCGCGCCGAGCGGCTGACCGGCGGCGGCGCGCCATGCATCAAGCGTCCAGCGCACGGTCGGGAACGCCAGGTTGCCCCAGGGGATATCGTCCCAGGCGAACATCTGCGCTTCCAGGGTTTCCTCGCCGGCGGCGAAGTGCGGATTGGCCGGGTCGGCGAAGCGGGCGCGAAAGAAGATGTGCACCTGGCCAATGCGGCTGATGCTGAACACGCCGAGAATGCCGTCGAGCGCGATCTCCGCCTCGGCTTCCTCGCGCGCCTCGCGCTGGGCGCCTTCCTGCACGGTTTCGCCGAGTTCCATGAAGCCGGCTGGCAGGGTCCAGAAGCCGTGCCGTGGCTCGATGGCGCGACGGCAGAGCAGCACCTTGCCGTCATGCTCAACGACGGCGCCGGCGACGATTTTGGGATTTTCGTACGCGATATGGCCACAATCGCGGCAGACGAGCCGCTCGCGATTGTCTCCGTCAGGAACCTGTCGGACAAACTCGGCCATGGCGCTTTCCTGCACCGCTGGCCGTGCGAATGCAATTGGGGAATGGTACCTAGGCTTGGATTTTTTCTGCGGTAAGGCTCAGACCTTGAGGTCGAGCAATGAGCCGCGCGGAACGATCCGCCCGGGGTGTTGCGGCGGGTTCGCCTGAAGCTGCTGCGTGCTGGTGGCGGGGCCCTGGGGCGTTGTCGGCTGCACCCTGGCCAGCCGCACATTGGCAGCGGCCTGCGTGGCCTGCGCCGCCTGGGGGGCGGCGGGTCCGGTCACCGAGAAAGCGGAGAGCGAGGTTGCCGAGATCATGGCGCGATACTGCGCCGGGAACCTGAAGTATTCGTTAATGCCCGCCGAGTGGCACGAGGTGGGAGAGGAAATTTTCTGCGCATGCCCGCCAGGAGAATGTCTCGGCGTGGGCGCGGCAGGCTGCGCGGTCGGGTAATTACCCACCCCCATTTTGAAGCGTGATTTTCCGCGCTGGGGCGCGCCGGGCGATTGTCAGGCCAGCGTGGCGACGATGACGTCGAAGGGGTTCGCGCCCTTGAGCCTGGCGGTGTCGATTGTGGTTCGCACG
>CAIRTN010000055.1 GCA_903881515.1 uncultured Rhodospirillales bacterium
AACCCCTTCGACGTCATCGTCGCCACGCTGGCCTGACAATCGCCCGGCGCGCCCCAGCGCGGAAAATCACGCTTCAAAATGGGGGTGGGTAATTACAGATCAAGTGTGAAATCATCGAATCCTCCTAAGTTGGAGGCTCCAATTTGAGTTCCCACAATTTTGAAAAGCAATGGGCCTCGAAGAACTGCGGAAATTTTACTAAACAACAGCGCATTTACGCCAAGAATTTTCTGAATCAGTAGGCGAAGCGCCATGCGCCACCTATCTGTCAACGCCGTTTCGTTTCACCAGAAACCTTTCACCGGCATCCCGGCCAAGCCAAAACCCTCTACCCCAAAAATCCGCACCAAAGCCGGATACCGCAACAGCACCGCATCCACTGGAAACAGACCCGCCGGCAGTTCCAACGCCTACGCCACCAGCGACCGGTCGAACGTCAACCGAACCCCCGTCCCCTTGCGGGTTGAGGGCAGAGCCCTCACCTTGCCTTCCCCCTTCAGCCCAAGAACAAAAATCGAGGAACCGCCCCCAGTGACCCGCCCGTTCGCCAACCTGCGCGTCCTCGATCTCACCACCACCATCGCCGGCCCCTATTGTGCCCGCCTGCTCGCCGATGGCGGCGCCGATGTCATCAAGATCGAATCCCCCGAGCATGACACCATGCGCTCCCGCCCGCCGCTGCGCGCCGGCGCCAGCACTTTCTATGGCCAGCTGAACGCCGGAAAACGCGGCCTGGTGCTCGATCTCAAGCGCCCCGAGGCTGTGGCCATCGTCCGCAGGCTGGTCGAAACCGCCGACGTCCTGGTGGAAAACTTCCGCCCCGGTGTCATGGCCCGTTTCGGCCTGGATTATGACACGCTGCGCGTCCTCAACCCGCGCCTGATCTACACCGCCATTTCCGGCTTCGGGCAGACCGGCCCCTCCGCCGGGCTCCCCGCGTACGCCCCGGCCATCCATGCCGCGTCGGGCTTCGACCTCGCCCACATGGCCCAGCAGCCTGGCCGCGAGACCCCGGACAATTGCGGCATCTACATCGCTGACGTGCTCTCCGGCACCTACGCCTACGCCGCCACCACCACCGCCCTGCTGCACCGCGCCAGCACCGGCCAGGGCCAACTCGTCGACGTCTCCATGCTCGAATCCATGCTGACACTGCCGCTGACCGAGGTGCAGACCGCTCAGTTCCCCCAGCCTCCGTCCGGCCGCCCGCTGTTCTGCCCCGTTGCCACCGCCACCGGCTACATCATGCCCACCATCGCCTCCGAGCGCAGTTTTCAGAACCTGGCCCGCGCCGCCGGCCGGCCGGACTGGATCACCGACCCCCGCTTCGCCCGCTACGCCGATCGCCGCGCCAACTGGCACCTGATGTTCGAGGAGATCGAGCTATGGTCCCGCACGCTGACCAGCGAAGCCTGCATGGCCGCCCTCACCGAAGCCGGCGTTCCCTGCTCTGCCTATCGCACCGTCGCCGAAGCCCTGGCCGACCCGCAACTCGCCCATCGCGGTGCCTTGGCCGAAGTGCATGACGCCGGCGGCAGCTTCCACGCCGTCAACCCGCCCTACCGCCTGTCCGAAACCTCCATCGCCATCGCCCCCTTCGCCGCCGCCCCCGGCCAGCACTCCCGCGAAATCCTGCACGAGGCCGGCTACAGCGAGCCCGAAATCGCCGCCCTCATCGCCAGCGCCGCCGTCCAGGCCGCCTGACGCGCGCCGCGCCGGGCTGCGGATTGATATAATATGTTACAAAAACCTACTTCCCAAACTTTAGTGGTTAGATTATTTAACTGTCATGACATACATCGAAAGGCTTCTCACCCAACTGCTGGCCTCCATCGCAGCCCTCGGCTGCCCCCCCTGGGGCGCGCCTGTGGACTGGCTGCTGCAACGTACCCATCACCGTGTGAACCGCCTGCGCCGCCACCTGCTGGCGCTGATCGCGAAATGGCGCGCTGGCAAACTGCCCAAGCCGCGCCCGCCGCGCCCCGGCCGCACCTCCAAGCCCAACAGCGAACGCCCGAAATTCCCCACCGGCCATGGCTGGCTGACGCGCCATGGCGGCAACAAGCAGATCGGCGCCTGGGCCGGCCAGCTCTATCACCAGTTCCACTACGACGCCGAATTCACCCGATTCTTCGCCGAAGTCCCGAAGGCCGGCCGCTACATCCGTCCGCTCTGCCACATGCTCGGCATCGAGCTGCCCGACACGCTCAAGCCCGCGCCCCGCAAACGCAAACCGCGTCCGGCGAAGCCACGCAAACCCCGGCTGCCGCCGTTGCAGCCGCACGCCTCAACCTCGCCGCTGCACCTCCGCCTGGAAGTGCCGGGAATCCCCAATCGACGACGAAGACGCAGCAAAGCCGCCTGAGCACCGTGGCAAACTTGTGCCTATTTTGTTCCGCTTATTTATCGATATGCAATCCCAGCCACAGACCGCCAAAACACACTGTGGCCCGTCTGCCACAGTGTTTCAGAAATGCCATGACGAAGCCCCGCGGGGCATTGCGGGGCGCGGCAGTGTTGGACAATATCCTGAACAGGTCCGGCTGCCCTCGCCTGTTGGTTCCCGTTCGCGGGCGTCTAAGGGGGAAACGGGGCGGGGCCTGCTAGGTCTGCCGTGGCGCGCTGCGGCACTACAAGGAGGGTTAACATGCGTAAGATTCTGCTCGCCGCTACGGCGATGGCAGCGATGACCGGGGCAGCTTTCGCCCAGGAACCCGCGCCGACTGTGAACACCGGCGTGAACAGCTGGGTCTCTGCTTGGGGCAGCAGCGTCCCCGGCCCGACCAACGAACCCGGCTCGGTGAAGGCATTCCTTCGTGGCCGTTTGTGGGTTGAAGCCGCTATCAACAGCGACTCCGGCTTCAATGGCACCGGCGGCAAGAACGGCAACATCGTGTTCGGCGAATTCGCCCGTCTGTATCCCTCGTTCGAGGGCGTGACGGCGAACGGCCTGAAGTATGGCGCGTTCATCGAAGTTCGTCAGAATTCCGGTGGCGCTGGCCCGTCCGGCCTGACCGGTGGCAACACCATGATCTTCCGTCGTGAGACGGGCTATGTCGGCGGCAGCTGGGGCGCCCTGCGCTTCGGTCAGACCGACGGCGCTCTGGGTCTCTTCCAGACGGGTCAGTTCGAAAACTTCGGCGAAAACTGGAACAACGATCTTCCGGCGTACTTCACCGCTGGTTCGGTTGTGACCTGGCCGTTCCCGGAAAACTCCGGCAACTACGGCGATTCCAAGATCGTCTACCTGTCGCCGAACTTCGCTGGCTTCGACTTCGGCGCCAGCTTCTCGCCGAACACCTCGACCTCGTCGCTCGGCAACCAGACCACCGCCGGCGCCGGTTCGCCGCAGCTGTCGTCGCTCGGCGCTGCCACCTTCGCTTCCAGCCAGTCCAGCATGCTGCGTAACCGCAACACGCTCGAACTGACCGGCCGCTATCAGGGCAACGTCGGCCCCGTCGGTCTGACCGCCATGGTCGGCACCGCCATTGCCGGCAACGTCAAGGGCAACCCGACCGGCCTGACCGCCAACGGCAGCGCTCCTTACAAGTACAAGGACGTGTTCGCCATCAACGCCGGCCTGACCGCCGCGATCGGTGGCTTCGCTTTCGGTGGCGATTTGTGGACTGGCGCCATCAACCCGAACGGCTCGCGCAACACGCAGCCGGTTAAGGCTGGCGGCAAGAACGCTCTCGCCTTCGTGCTCGGTGGTTCGTATGCCACTGGCCCGTGGATCGTCGGCGCGTCTTACCTCAGCGTGAACCGTCAGGGCTTCAACACTGAAGACCTGGCTGGCGCGACCGACGCCAACACTGGCCGTATGAACGAAAAGGGCGTCGCCGTCGGCGGCACCTATGCTTGGGGCCCCGGCGCGGCTCTGTCGCTCTCCTACCTGTATGGTGAGCGTCATCAGCGCGGCGTGAACCTCTACACCGGCACGTCGTCGGCCGTTGGCAACAACACCCACGCTCAGGGCGTTCTGCTGACCCAGTTCTTCCAGTGGTAATATCGCCCGGCCGCAAGGCCTGACGATAACACTGAAGAGTTGAGAGAAGGGCGGTGGGCAACCACCGCCCTTTTTCTTTGTCCGCTGCGCGAACGGGCGCCGCTTGGCCTGAGGCCGATTTCCGGCTAGAAGGCCTCTTCATGCGAACGCTGGGATCATCGATGAAACTTCGAATTTGTATGGCTACGTTGGCCGCGGTTGCGGCTCTCAGCCTCAGCGCCTGCGGCGGTTCCCGCCAGGTCGAAGATAGCGAATACAACGACCCTCGCTTCAAGTCCCCCACCCAGGGCCGGATGTTCGGCGACAGCACGCTGTTCTCCACCGCCAAGGGCACAGACACCAACGCCGGCAGCGCGCTCGGCGTGAATGCGTATCTCTGGCGCGGCGCGCTCGATACCCTCTCCTTCATGCCGCTGGTCTCGCAGGACCCGTTCGGCGGCGTCATCATCACCGACTGGTATCAGCCCCCCGGCGCCAACGGCGAACGCTTCAAGGCCGTCGGCTATGTGCTCGGCCGCGCGTTGCAGGCCAACGGCATCAAGATCTCGGTGTTCCGCCAGGTTGCGCAGAACGGCGTGTGGATGGACGTGCCGGTCAGCGGCGGCACCTCGACCGAGCTTGAAAACAAGGTGCTTGCCCGCGCCCGCGAGCTTCGCTCGCAGTCCGGCGGCAGCTAGCCCCACCCGCCGGATCGTTTTCCGATATGCGGGGCCAGGGGTACCCCTCCTGGCCTTGCCTTTCTGTGTCTGAATGTCCAGGCTACCCAGCGATCTGAAGTGAGTGCGTGATGAGCGGTGTGGTTGAGCAGGCGGTAGATGGACCGCGCTACGATTTCCGGTCGGCCGAGCCGAAATGGCAGGCGGCGTGGGACGCACGTGGCTGTTTCAAGGCACAGGATGTCCCGACCTCGGGGCGCAAGAAATACTACGTGCTTGAGATGTTCCCCTATCCGTCCGGGAAGATCCACATGGGCCATGTGCGTAATTATACGCTGGGCGATGTGGTCGCGCGCTACAAACGGGCCTGCGGCTTCGATGTCATGCATCCCATGGGCTGGGACGCTTTCGGTCTGCCCGCTGAGAATGCGGCGCGCGAACGCGGCGTGCATCCGGCGAAATGGACCTGGGAAAATATCGCCAACATGCGCGCCGAGTTGCAGCGCATGGGCCTGTCACTGGACTGGGCGCGCGAATTCGCCACCTGCGACCCGTCCTATTACGGCCACCAGCAAAAGCTGTTCCTCGACTTCCTGCAGGCCGGTCTGGTCGAGCGTCAGGAAAGCTGGGTCAACTGGGATCCGGTCGATGGCACCGTGCTGGCCAACGAACAGGTGATCGACGGCCGTGGCTGGCGTTCCGGCGCGCTGGTGGAAAAGCGCAAGCTGTCCACCTGGGTTTTCCGCATCACCAAGTTCGCGCCGGCCCTGCTGAGCGCGCTTGACGGGCTGGACCGCTGGCCCGAACGGGTGCGCCTGATGCAGGCCAACTGGATCGGCCGCAGCGAAGGCGCCCGCGTCCGCTTCCCGATGGCCGGCACCGAGGGCGAAGTCGAAGTCTTCACCACCCGCCCGGATACGCTGTTCGGCATGTCCTTCATCGCGGTCGCCCCCGAGCACCCGCTGGCCGCGGCCGCCGCGGCGGCCAACCCGGCGGCGGCCGAGTTCGTCGCCGAATGCCGCCGCATGGGCACCAGCGAGGCCGTGATCGAAACCGCCGAAAAGCGCGGCATCGATACCGGCTTCCGTGTGGCGCACCCGTTCATCCCCGGTGCGACCTTTCCGGTATGGATCGCCAACTTCGTGCTGATGGAATACGGCACCGGCGCGATCTTCGGCTGCCCGGCGCACGATCAGCGCGACCTCGATTTCGCTCGCAAATACGCTCTACCGGTTACCCCGGTGGTCCTGCCCACGGGCGAGGCCGCGGCGAGCTTCAGTGTTGCCGACAAGGCCTTCGATGGTGACGGCGTCATCATCAACTCCGGCTTCCTCGACGGGCTCTCAGCACCGAAGGCCGCGAAATCTGCGGCTATCGCCAGGCTGGAAGAAATCGGCGCCGGCCAGGGTGTGGTGAACTGGCGCCTGCGCGATTGGGGCGTCAGCCGCCAACGGTACTGGGGCTGCCCGATCCCGATCATCCATTGCGAAGCCTGCGGCGTGGTGCCGGTCCCCGACGACCAGCTGCCGCTCGAGTTGCCGCAGGACGTGACGTTCGATCGGCCTGGCAATCCGCTGGATCACCACCCCACCTGGAAGCACGTCAACTGCCCGAAATGCGGCGCGGCGGCACGGCGCGAGACCGATACGTTCGACACCTTTGTCGACAGCTCCTGGTATTTCGCCCGCTTCTGCAGCCCGGGCGACAAAGCGCCCGTGCTGCGCGCCGCGGTCGATCACTGGCTGCCGGTGGACCAGTATATCGGCGGCATCGAGCACGCGATTCTGCATCTGTTGTATTCGCGCTTCTTCACCCGGGCGATGAAGGCAACCGGCCATGTCTCGGTCGAGGAGCCCTTCGCCGGCCTGTTCACCCAAGGCATGGTGACGCACGAAAGCTACAAATCCGCGGACGGAGCCTGGCTTTATCCGGAAGAGATCGAATTTGGCGCCGATGGCACGGCAGTGCAGCGGCAAACCGGCGCGCCGGTCACGGTCGGCCGGGTCGAAGCGATGTCAAAATCCAAGCGCAACACCGTAGACCCGGGCGCGATCATCGCCCGCTTCGGTGCCGATACCGCGCGGTGGTTCATCCTGTCGGACAACCCGCCCGAGCGGGATATGCAGTGGACAGAATCCGGCGTGCTCGGCGCGTACCGGTTCACCCAGCGGCTGTTCCGCCTGGTCGAGGCCCTCGGCGATGCGGGCCGCGGAGCAGAGCCGGAGACGTTTTCCGTCGCCGCGCGCCGGCTGCGCAGGGCGACGCACCGCACGATCATCGGTGTGACTCAGGCGTTGGAGGATTTCGCGTTTAACGTTGCTGTTGCCAGGATCTACGAGTTTTCCAACGCGATCGCAGAGGCCGAGCGTAACGGCGATGACGATGGCATGGCCTGGGCGCGACGGGAAGCATTGGAGATGGCGGCCCGGCTGGTTGCGCCGATGATGCCGCATCTGGCGGAAGAAGCCTTCGCGCTCATGGGCGGCAGCGGTCTTGTGGCCGAGTTGTCCTGGCCGATTGGCGACGCCGCCCTGGCGGCTGCGGAGACCGTGACCATTGCAGTCCAGGTGATGGGCAAGTTGCGCGGAACCGTCGAGACGGCACCCGATGCGGGTGAGGCTGCGACGGTTGCGATGGCCGAAGCCCATCCGAATGTCGCGGCCGGCTTGGTTGGCAAGCGGATTGTGAAGCGGATCTACGTGCCGGGCCGCATCGTCAATTTTGTTGTGGCGGGGTAGTCACATGAGACGCCTTGGCCGTCGGCAAATAGCTGGATTGACGGTGGCGGGTCTGTTGGCGGGCTGTGGTTGGCGGCCGGTTTATGCGCCAAGCGCGACTGGGTCCGCCGAAGAGGGACTCGCAGCGACCGAAGTGCTTTTGATCGGAGAGCGTAACGGGCAACTACTGCGCGAAGCATTGAAGTCCCGGTTCGAACGGGGACGCGCTCGTGTTGCACGCCGATATGATTTGTCGGTTTCGCTGACGCTGAACGCTGAACCAATTGGAATCCAACGCGATAACACCTCTTCGCGGGTCCGGTTCATGGCTTCGGCGGCGTGGGTGCTGTACTCGCAATCGCCGCAGAGGGCGACGTTGGCGAGTGGGCGTGCGCAGGATATGGACGCTTATAATGTGTTGAACCAGCAATATTTCGCAGCCGATCTGGAAAGCGAAGCCTTGCAGCGCCGGATGATGGAGGCGTTGGCAGATCAGGTAACGCTGCAGCTGGCGACATGGTTTCGCCAGCGCGATACCGCGGGATAGATTCTCTTGGAAATTGACGCACGGCGAGCCAATGCGTTTCTGCGGGACCCCGGAGCGTGCCGGGCGATTCTGTTGTATGGCGAGGATGTCGGCCTGATCCGCTCCCGGGGTGCTGCCCTGGTGAAGTTGGTGGCGGGTGGCACTGATGACCCCTTCCGACTGATTGAGCTTGAGCGCGATGCGGCCGATCGGATTCCCGAGGAAATGGCCGCAATGTCGCTGACCGGCGGGCGTCGGGTCGTGCGGTTGCGCGATGCGACCGATGCCGTATTGGGACATGTGACACGAGCGCTGCAGGGGCGTGGTGAGGGCTTCCTGATTGTCGAGGCGCCAGGATTGCCGTCGCGGGGCAAGCTGCGCGCGCTGTTCAAGGCAGCGAGCGACGCGGCCGCCGTCGCCTGTTACCCTGTGCAGGGACGAGACCTGCTGGCGCTGATCCGGCAGATGGTGACCGAGGCCGGCGTGCAGGTTGATAGCGATGCGCTGACCTGGCTGGGTGATCAACTGGGCGCCGACATGGCGGTGACGCAGCGGGAGATTGAAAAGCTCATTCTTTACGCCGGCCCCGGTGGGCGTGTGGATATGGAGGCGGCGAGGGTCAGCGTCGGCGAACTGTCTGGGCTGTCGATGGAGGATGCTCTTTTTGCCGCCACATCGGGCGATATCCAGGCAACCGACCGGGCTCTTGAGTTGGCGGTGGCGGAGGGGCTGACCGGGGTGGGCGTGTTGCGGCAGGCGTTGGTGCATCTGCAACGGTTGCACCGCGTACGGTTGGCGATGGCCGGTGGGATGCCGGCATCCGAGGCGGCGAAAGCAGCGCGGCCGCCGGTGTTTTTCCGGCGAGAAGGGGCCTTCGTGCAGGCATTGGGCCTGTGGTCTGCGGAAGCGCTGCAGGCCGCTTGCCAAAGGGTCTGGGATGCCGAGCGTGCCTGCAAGCGCACCGGCGCGCCTGATATTGCCTTGGCGATGAGTGCAGTTTTGGGCTTGGCGCAGCGTTCAGCAGCGGCGCGTCGCCGGTGAGCCTCAGTTTGGGGTCAGCAGGGCGATCAGACCGTCCAACTGATCAAGCGAGCGGTAGTGGATGCGCACCATGCCGCCTTTGCCGTCGAAGCCGATTTCGACCTTGAGACCCAAGCGTTCCGTCAAATCCTGCTCCAAAGCGATGGTCTCGGGGTCTTTGTGAGCCGTCGCGCGGCCGGACGGGGCGCTTGGCGGCTTGCTGGAGGCCATGGCTTCGGTCTGACGCACGCTGAGGCCGCGGGCGATGATCGCCATGGCGATCTTCTCGGCGTTGGGTTTGCCCACCAGCGCCCGCGCGTGACCGGCGGTGAGGGCGCCCTTGCGGACTTCCTCTTTCACGGTAGCAGGCAGGTTTAGCAGTCGCAGGGTATTGGCGACGTGGCTGCGCGATTTTCCAACGGATTGCGCGACGCTTTCCTGCGTGCCGCCGAATTCATCGACCAGGCGCTGGTAGCCTTCGGCTTCCTCGATCGCGTTGAGATCCTGGCGTTGTAGATTTTCCACCAGGGCGGCGGCGGTTGCTTCGTGGTCGGTCAGCGGACGCAGCAGCACCGGGACGACGTGCAGCCCGGCCTGCTGCGCGGCACGCCAGCGGCGCTCGCCGGCGATGATCTGGTAGCGGTCGGGGTTGGCGGGGTTGGGGCGGGCAAGCAGCGGCTGCAGAACCCCCTGGTTGCGGATGGATTCGACCAGATCCGCCAGCGCCTCGGGGTCCATCGTCTTGCGCGGCTGGAATGGGCCGGGTTCGAGGTGCTCGACGGGAATGCTGGTCAATCCGACCGGGCGAGCAGGGGGAGTTGCCGCGGCCGGCGCCGGTGTGGAATCGCCAAGCAGAGCGGCGAGGCCCCGGCCGAGGCGGGGGCTGACTTCCTTGGCGCTCATGCGGCGGTCTCCGGTGCGCGCGCGGCGCGTTCGCGTTGCAGGAATTCATGGGCCAGGCGGACATAGGCCTGGGCGCCAGGCGAGCGGAAATCGTAGAGGATCACCGGTTTTCCATGGCTGGGGGCTTCGGACACGCGGATATTGCGCGGAATGACGGTCTCATAGACCTTTTCGCCGAAAAATCCGCGGGCGTCGGCGGCGACGAGGTCTGAGAGGTTGTTCCTGCGGTCGAACATAGTCAGCACGATGCCGTGCAGCCGCAGCGTGGTGTTCAGATTGCGCCGGACCAGTTCAATCGTATGCATGAGCTGGCTGAGACCTTCGAGGGCGAAAAATTCGCATTGCAGTGGGACGAGAACCGCATCGGCGGCGACGAGGGCGTTCAGCGTCAGCAAAGTGAGGCTGGGCGGACAGTCGATCAGCACGATGCTGTGCTGGTTGGCCGCGAGCAAACTGCCCAGGGCGTCGCGCAGGCGGGATTCGCGGTGCGGCAGGGCAACAAGCTCGATTTCGGCGCCGGCGAGGTCCGGATCGGCGGGAATCAGCGAAAGATTGGGGATGTAGGTCTGCCGTATGGTGCCGGGGGCGGCTTCGTCTTCCAGCAGCAGGGAATAGGTTCCATTTGCCCGGTCATTGCGGCTCAATCCCAGGCCGGTCGACGCATTGCCCTGTGGGTCGAGATCGATCAGCAGCACTTGTTCGCCGGCCGCGGCTAGGGCAGTCGCGAGGTTGATCGTGGTTGTGGTTTTGCCGACGCCGCCTTTTTGGTTGGCGATGGCCAGAATGCGTGTCCGGCGGGGCGGATCAGCCGGTTGGCGCGGTTCGATGGGGCGCTGGTCCGACACGGGCAATCTCACTGATGCTGAGGATGAGGGCGGCCGGGTCTGTCCGGCTGGGGGTCTTCTGAACGCGCATGTGCCACCCTGCGGCGGCCGCGGTCAATTCATCCTCGGCGGATTTTCCCTTGGGGAAGACGCAAATTCCTCCGGGTGCCAGGAATGGGTTGGCCCATTCCAGGAGTTTCGGCAGTGGCGCCAGGGCACGGGCCGTAATCAGGGGGGCGGGGGCGAGGTTCAGTCCCTCGATGCGCTGCGCATGCACGGTGGCGGGAGCGGCAACGGCGCGCGCGGCCTCGCGCAGGAAGGCGGCCTTGCGCTGGTCGGATTCGACGAGATGGAAGGGCCGGTCGGTCGCGATGGCCAGGACCAGGCCCGGCAATCCGCCGCCGGACCCGAGATCGATCGCGTGGCTGAAGCTGGGCGGCAGGAGGGGGAGGAGGTCGAGCGAATCCTCGACATGGCGATCCCAGGCGTTGGCTTCGTCGCCGCGTGCGATCAGGTTGATCGTGCGGTTCCAGCGCAGCAGGAGGTCGAGGTAGGTTTGTAGCCGCTCACGTGTTTCACGTGAAACAACGGCGCGCTGCGGATGTGGTGTTTCACGTGAAACAGTCGGGCGGGCCATCCCAGTGTCCTCAGGCCGCCGCGGACCGGTCGCGGCGACGGATATGCGCTGCTACGGCGCCGAGGGCTGCGGGGGTGATGCCCGGAATGCGCGCGGCGGCCCCCAAAGACGCGGGTTGGTGGGCGGCGAGCTTCTCGCGCATTTCGGTCGAAAGCCCGCCAATCACGGCGTAATCCAGCGTGGGATCCAAAAGCGCCGCTTCTTCGCGGCGGAAGGCCCGGATATCCGCGTTCTGACGCGGCAGATACCCGGCATATAGCGCTTCCGTCTCGAGTTGGCCGCGCACTCGCGCGCCGAGCGCGGCAAGCCAGGGGAACGCGCCCACCAGAACCGCCGGCGGGATATTGCTCCGCGCCAAGAGGCCCAGCACTGTTCGTGCCTGGCCATCATCGCGGACGGTCACATCGAGAGCACGCAGCGCCGTGGCCGACAGCGTTTCGGCCTCGGCACGGGCCATCGCGGCCGCGAGCGTGTCGCGGTGGTCCGTGAAAAAGTCGGCGCGAGGGGTTCCGACACAGCCCCAGCGGATTCCAAGCCCGGTCAGCCGCAGATCGGCATTGTCGGCGCGCAGCGACAGCCGGTATTCGGAGCGTGAGGTGAACATCCGATACGGCTCGGTCACCCCCTGCGTCGTCAGATCATCGATCAACACGCCGATATAGGCTTCCGACCGGTCCAGCACGACCGGAGCATCGCCGGCACAGCGCCGTGCTGCGTTGAGCCCGGCCATCAGGCCCTGCGCCGCGGCTTCTTCATAGCCGGTGGTGCCGTTGACCTGACCGGCCAGAAACAGCCCGGGAAGGGCCTTCATCTCCAGCGACGGCAACAAGGCGCGCGGGTCAACATAATCATACTCCACGGCGTAGCCAGGACGGATGATGCGAGCGTGTTCCAGGCCGGGAATGGTCGCCAGCAGCGCGGCCTGCACATCTGCTGGCAGGCTGGTGGAGATGCCGTTCGGATAGACTGTGTCATCATCCAGGCCTTCCGGCTCAAGAAAGATCTGATGCCGCTCCCGCTCGGCGAAACGGACCACCTTGTCCTCGATCGACGGGCAATAGCGGGGCCCACGTCCGGCGATCTGGCCGCCATAGACGGCGGAAAGATGCAGGTTCCGCCGGATGACCTCGTGGGTGGCCGGGGTCGTCGCCGTGATGCGACACGCGATCTGCGGCGTGGTGATCGCGGTGGTCAGGGTGCTGAACGGCTCGGGTTCGGCATCGCCGGGGTCGGCCTGCAGCGAGTACCAGTCGATGGTCCGCCGGTCCAACCGCGGCGGCGTTCCGGTTTTCAGCCGTCCGAGCGGCAGGTTCAGCCGGCCCAGAGCCTCGGCAAGCCGCACTGCCGGCGCCTCGCCGACGCGGCCGGCGGGGTGGCTCTCGGGGCCGATGTGGATGACTCCGCGCAGGAAGGTCCCCGCCGTCAGCACCGCGGCGCCACAGGTGATGCGGGTGCCATCGGCGCAGATCACTGCGGCGAGGCGTCCATCGGCGTCCATCTCGAGATCGTCGACAGAGGCCTCTCGCAGGGTCAAGCCGGGCTGCGCCGCCAGCAAGGCCTGGATCGCGTTGCGGTAAAGCTTGCGGTCCGCCTGCGCCCGCGGGCCGCGCACGGCGGGGCCCTTGCTGCGGTTCAGTAGCTTAAAATGGATCCCCGCGGCATCGGCGGCCCGGCCCATGATGCCGTCGAGCGCGTCGATCTCGCGCACCAGATGGCCCTTGCCGATGCCGCCAATCGCCGGGTTGCAGGACATTTCGCCGATCGTCGCCAGCTTGTGCGTCAGCAGCAGGGTGCGCGCGCCCATGCGCGCCGCCGCCGCTGCCGCCTCGCAGCCGGCATGGCCGCCGCCGATCACCACCACATCGAAGGTATTTGCGTTCATTTGCCTATACAGAACTGCCGGAACAGGGAATCAAGCAAATCCTCAACGCCGACCGCCCCGGTGATGCGGCCGAGCGCGCGTTGCGCCAGGCGAAGGTCTTCCGCGCGCAGTTCCGGCAAGGGTGCAGAGGCCGCGCGGGCGAGGCAGGCGGCGGCCTCGATCAGCGCCGCGCGATGCCGGGCGCGGGTCAGCGGTGGTGGGCCAGCGGCCTGGGTGAGGGTGCTGGCCCAGTGCCGCAGCGCGTCGCGCAGCGTATCCATGCCGGCGCCGGTGGCGGCGCTGATGCCGATGGCGCCTGGGCGGCTCGCGGGGGTCAGATCTGTCTTGCTGTCCACCAGCAGCAGCGGCGCGGCAACGTCCGGCGGGGGCTCGGCAGCGCTGGAGAGGTGTAAAACCAGGTCGGCCTCGGCCATCCGCGCGCGGGCGCGCCGCACACCTTCGGCCTCGATCGGGTCTTCGGTTTCGCGCAGCCCCGCGGTGTCCAGCAGGGTGACCGGCACGCCGCCGATATCCAGGCGAATTTCCAGCACGTCGCGCGTGGTGCCTGGAATCGGGGAGATGATGGCAGCGTCGCGCTCCGCCAAGTCGTTGATAAGAGTGGATTTTCCGGCATTGACCGCGCCGATGACGGCAAACACCAGCCCTTCGCGGAGCCGCTCACCCCGGCGGTCGTCGGCGAGATGCGCGTCGATCTCTGCCTGCAATCTGGCCAGGTGCGACATCGCCGCGGCCTCGACTTCGGGCGGCAGATCCTCATCGGGAAAGTCGATCAGCGCCTCCTGACTGGCCAGCAGATGCAGCAGGCGTTCCGACCATCCGCGCAGCAGCGCGCCGAGTGCGCCCTCCATCTGCCGCATCGCCTGGCGACGCTGCGCCTCGGTCTCCGCGGCGATCAGGTCGCCGATCGCCTCGGCTTCCAGCAGATCCATCCGGCCGTTGAGGAAGGCCCGGCGCGAGAATTCGCCCGGTTCCGCCGGCCGCGCCCCGGCAGTGACCAGCGCATCTGAGACCGCAGCGAGCACGGCGCGGCCGCCATGCAGGTGCAGTTCGGCACTGTCCTCGCCGGTGAAACTGGCCGGGCCGGGGAACCACAGCACCAAGCCTTGGTCCAAGGCCTCGCCCGAAACGTTTCGGATCGCGCGTAGCCGCGCTTCCCGTGGCGGTGGCAGGCTGCACAAGGCGCCGACGACCTCTCGCGTGCGCGCACCACTGACCCGCACCACACACAAAGCCGCCTGCCCGGCGCCAGAGGCGGGGGCGAATATCGTATCTATTTCGTTATAAATGCCGCTCATCCCGCCGGAAGCAGCAGATGATCAACCCGCTTGCCGTCGCGCACATGCGTCTCAAGCACCGCATCGACATCCGCCCGGGTCTCGATCTTGTACCAAACCCCCTCGGGATAGATCACCACGCACGGACCCAGCTCGCAGCGGTCCAGGCAGCCAGCCATATTCACCCGCAGCCGGGCAATCCCGAGCTCCTTCGCCCGCACCTTCATATAGTCGCGCAGCGCCTCCGAGCCCTTGGCCGCGCAGGAGCCGCGCTTATGGCCATCCGGCCGGCGATTGCAGCAAACGAACAGATGCGCGTCGAAATACAGCGCGGGGTCGGAGTCGAGACGGGGCATGCGGCGGTTCCGATAAAAGGGCTCGCCCTGACATGGCCTTGCGCCTGTCAGGAACCAGAGGGCATCCCTATGTTCGATGCACATGCAAGCTGCAAGGAGCCGAGATGGCCGAGGCGAAGAATCTACTGGGGCGCGAGACTTCGCCATACCTGTTGCAGCACGTCGACAACCCCGTGCACTGGCGCGGCTGGGGCGAGGCGGCGCTGGCCGAGGCGCGTGCCGACGACAAACCGATCCTGCTGTCGATCGGCTATGCCGCCTGCCATTGGTGCCACGTGATGGCCCATGAAAGCTTCGAGGACCCGGCAACCGCGGCGCTGATGAACCGGCTCTACGTCAACATCAAGGTCGATCGCGAGGAGCGGCCGGATATCGATCATCTCTACATGAACGCGGTGCACGCGCTCGGCGAGCAGGGCGGCTGGCCGTTGACCATGTTCCTGACTCCCGATGGCGATCCATTCTGGGGCGGCACTTATTTTCCGCCCGAGCCGCGCTGGGGCAAGCCGAGCTTCCGACAGGTGCTGACCGGCATCGCCGAGGCCTGGCGCACGCAGAAGGACAGCGTGGCGAAAAATACCGCCTCGCTGCGCGGCGCCCTGGCAGCGATGGCGGCCGAGCGGCCTGGTGCGCTGCCGACCCCGACGAGCCTGGACGCCGCGGCGCAACGGCTGATGCGCAGCCTCGATCCGGTGCAGGGCGGCATGCGCGGCGCGCCGAAATTTCCCAATCCGCCGATTTTCCGCTTCCTGTGGCAGAACGCCATGCGCCCCGGCGCCGCCGATGCGCGCGATGCCGTGCATCTGCTGCTGGAACGGATGTCGCAAGGCGGCATCTACGACCATCTCGGCGGCGGCTATGCCCGCTACTCCACCGACGCCGAATGGCTGGCGCCGCATTTCGAGAAAATGCTGTACGACAACGCGCAGATCCTGGAGTTGCTGGCGTTCGCCCAGGCCCAGCGCCCGGACCCGCTTTACGCCGCCCGCGCCGCCGAGACCGTCGACTGGATGCTGCGCGACATGACGGCCGAGCGGGTCGATGGCCGCGCCGCCTTCGCCGCCTCCGAGGATGCTGACAGCGAGGGTGAGGAAGGCCGCTTCTATGTCTGGACCGAAGCCGAGGTCGACCGCCTGCTTGGCCCCGCCGCCGCGACGTTCAAGTCCGCCTATGACGTGACCGCCAACGGCAACTGGGAAGGCCACACCATCCTGCGCCGGGTCACGCCATCAGGCGGGGCAGGGGAGGAGGCGTTCCTCGCCCGCGCCCGCGCCACGCTGTTCAACGCCCGCGCCCAGCGCATCCGCCCCGGCCGCGACGACAAGGTGCTGGCCGACTGGAACGGCCTGGCCATCGCCGCGCTCTGCCGCGCCGGCGCGGTGTTCGGCCGCCCGGACTGGATCGCCCGCGCCGGCGAGGCGTTCGATTTCGTGATGGCGGCACTCGGCGCGCCCGATGGCCGCGTGCGGCACGCCTGGCGTCTCGGCCGCGTTACCGCTGCCGGCATGCTCGACGATCAGGCCGCCATGGCCCGCGCCGCCCTGGCGCTGTTCGAGGCCACCGGTGACACCGCTCGCCTCGCCACGGCCGAGCGTATCGTCGAGGCCGCCTATACCTGGTTCGCCGAACCCGCCGGCACTTCGTATTTCACCACCGCGCACGACGCCAACGACGTGCCGTTCGGCGCCGAAGGCCGCCCCCGCACCGCCGCCGTCATCGCCTCCCCGGCCGGCAACGGCATGATGGCCGAAGTCCTCGCCCGCCTCTGGC
>CAIRTN010000056.1 GCA_903881515.1 uncultured Rhodospirillales bacterium
AAATTGAAAAAGTTTTTTTGGTTCTTTTTGTTCACAAAAAGAACACCTTCCTTGCTAGGCCACCCCGGATGAGAGGCCACCTCGGAACTCGCATCGCCCAGGTGATCCCCACCTTGCTGCTCGTCAGCATCCTGGTGTTCTGCCTGCAACAGCTCATGCCCGGCGACCCCGCTCTGGTCCTCGCCGGTGAGGAACGCGACCCCGCGGTCCTCGCGCAGATCCGGGCCGAGCTGTGGCTCGATCGCCCGCTGCCGATCCAGTATCTGCACTGGATTGGCAACGTGCTGCAGGGCGATCTCGGCTTTTCCTGGCGCATCCGGCAGCCAGTGCTGGAACTGATCGGAACCAAGCTGCCGGTCACCGCCCAGCTCGGCCTGATGGCCTTCGTCATCGCCGTCAGCATCGGCGTGCCGCTCGGCGTGATCTCCGCGGTGAAGAAAAACACCATCTGGGACTATCTCGCCAACGGCATCGGCCTCGCCGGCCTGTCCACGCCCAACTTCTGGCTCGGCATCATGCTGATCCTGTTGGTCAGCGTGAATCTCGGCTGGCTCCCCCCCTCGGGCTACGTGCCGCTGACCGAGGACTGGCGCATGTCGCTCGCCACCACCATCATGCCCGCCTTCGTGCTCGGCAATCAGATCGCCGCCGTGCTGATGCGCCACACCCGCAGCGCCATGCTCACCGCCCTGGAACAGGACTACGTCCGCACCGCCCGCGCCAAAGGCCTGGTCGAGTTCACCGTCGTCATCCGACACGCCCTCCGCAACGCCCTCGTTCCCGTCGTCACCCTCGGTGCCCTCGAACTCGGCCAGTTGCTCTCCGGCGCGGTGCTCACCGAACAGGTGTTCTCCATCCCCGGCTTCGGCAAAATGATCGTCGACGCCGTGTTCAACCGCGACTACCCCGTCGTCCAAGGCGTCGTGCTCGTCACCGCCACAGTGTACGTCACGCTTAATCTGCTGGCCGACGTGCTCTATGTGCTGATCAACCCGAGGCTGCGCGGGGCATGAGCAGGGGAAGGCAAGATGTCGCTTTTTTGCTGGCGACGGCGAAGGCGCCGCGCCGGAAAAGCGACGCAAAAAACTTTTCTCCCTCCGCGTGCACGGACATCCGCCGGGTCGCTCCGCTGCTCGTGCAAGCGGAGAGATCAAAAGTTTTTTGCTTCTTTTTTTCAAAAAAGAAGCCCTTTCCTTCTTTCGTAGGCTTCCCCGCATGAGCGCCACCACTGCCAATTCCGCCGGCGCCGTCATGGCGGCCGCCAGCCAGAGCCCGGCCCGCCTTGCGGTCCGCCGCTTCTGCAAGCGCCCCGCCGCCGTCGCTGGCCTGATCGTCATCGTTACCTTCGCTTTGGTGGCGGTCTTCGCGCCGTGGATCGCGCCGGAGGACCCGATCAAGACCTCCTGGTCCCTGATCCGCAAGGCGCCGTCCTGGGCGCATTGGATGGGCACCGACGAGAACGGGCGAGACGTGTTCAGCCGCGTGATCTGGGGTGCCCGCGCGTCGATGCTCGCCGGCGTGATTTCGGTCACCATCGCCACCGGCGTCGGCGTGCCGATCGGCCTGCTCGCCGGTTTCGCCGGCGGCAAGACCGACATGATCGTCGGCCGCCTGGTCGATGCCATGCTGGCCTCGCCGTTTCTCATTCTGGCCATCGCGCTCGCCGCCTTCCTCGGCCCGAGCTTGCAGAACGCGATGATCGCCATCGGCATCACCGCCACGCCGATTTTCGTCCGCGTTTCCCGCGGCGCCACGCTGGACGCCGCCTCCAACGAATACGTCGAAGCCGCCCGCGCTCTCGGCAACCCGCCCTGGCGCGTCGCCTTCCGTCACGTGCTGCCCAACATCATCCCGCCGGTGATGGTGCAGGCCACACTCGCCATCGCCGGCGCCATCATCGCCGAGGCCAGCCTGTCCTTCCTCGGCCTCGGCCAGCAGCCGCCAGCACCCTCCTGGGGCAGCATGCTGAACGCCGCCCAGCGCTTTCTCACCCAGGCGCCCTGGCTCGCGGTGTTCCCCGGCGCGGCGATTTTCCTCGCCGTGCTCAGCTTCAACCTGGTCGGCGATGGCCTGCGCGACGCGTTGGACCCAAGGGCGAAGTAAGGGAGGGCAGGGGGCTCGGCCCCTCCATCGCCCTCCGTTCCAATTGCCATCCCGCGACGAATATCTATAATCCCCGTAGTTTGATGTGGATCAACGCGCAGGCACGCGCGGTAAGAAAAGGGAGTGGAAATGCACAATCTTCGTCTGGCGTTCCTCGGCGGCCTCCTTCTCCTCCTCGCGTCCTGCGACGCCCCGCCCGGCCAGGCCCCCAACAACTCCGCCGTCGTCGCCCAGATGACGCCGCCCCCCGCCGCCGCCCGCCCGGTCCCCTCCGAGTTCACCCAGTCCGTCCTGCGCGACGCCGCCGCCAATCCGCTGGCGGCTCTGCCCGAGCGCGTCCCCGTCCCCTCCCGCGCCAACGGCTTCAACGCCGGCATCCTCAAGCGGGCTTTGCTGCTGATGGGCGGCGGCTAGAAGACCTACACCGGCATCGGCCAGGGCGAAGCCCGCTACTACAACTATCTCGACTGGTACCTCGCCGCCTCGCTGGCCTCCTTCGGCCTCACCGCCGAGGCCAAGGCCTTCATCAAGACGCCGAGCGAGAAGGAATCCCTCGCCGAGCTCTGCGTCCGCCCCCGCAACCCCGAAATCTCCAGCGTCAACTGCACCGACAAGGCCGACGAATACCTCGCCGCCGCCCTCACCCTGCAGAACGCCGGCAACCCCGCCGAAGCCGAGAAATACTACCAGCGCGTCATGGCCGCCGAGCCGATGATCACCGCCTGGATGCGCAACGGCGACAACTGCACCGTCGACACCCGCGAATTCCGTGGCAACGCCGACGATTTCCGCCTCGATTGCAGCGCCTTCTTCGCCTACCGCACCCTCTACGAAGGCATCGCCGGCCGGCCCCAGGCCATGCTGCAGTCCATGCTGGCCAGCGAGGCCACGGTGGGCCGGGTCCGCAGCATCGACGACTTCCCGATGATCCTGCACTACAACGAACTGGCCGACCAATGGCGCCTGCGCGGCCAGCTCCGCATGCTCGCAACCGCGGCGAGCCTGATCTACGACGCCGCTCCCAAGCTCAGCTATATCGACACCACCTCGCCGCTGTTCGACGCCATCGACGTGCAGACCAACGCGGCCAACGGCCTGCCGTCGGCGCTCAACCTGCTCGCCGTCGCCGCCCGCGCGCCCTCGGTCTATCTCACGCCGGGCCCGAACTTCCGCGCCAATATCGGCCTGGCGCTCGACTGCCGCGCCGTCGCCATCGCCGCGCACACGCCGCAGCGCCGCGCCGCCGCCGTCGCCGAGTTCGATGCCCTGCTCTCGCGCTATCTCGCCGAGGGCGAAACCTACAACACCGGCGCCTGCCTCTATCAGCTGGCCCCGGTGGTCGGCCACGCCGAGGCCCAGCCCCGTATCTACGCCGTTCTCAAGGCCGCGCGCGAAAAGAACGCCGCACCGATCGCGGAACGGGTGCGGCGGAACCACGACGACGACCTGAAGGTCTACAAGGACTTCATCAATCCCGCGGAGCACTACAACGACGAGCACATGACCGCGCTCGAGCTCTACATCAGCGCCCTGCAGAAATCCGCGGGCCCCTGGGTGCTCTACTCGCTGGACGACTCCGAATATCGCCGGGTGATCCTCGAGATCCTCGACGCCTCCCGCAAGCTGCACATGCAGGAGCTCTATATCAGCGTGGCGCGGATGGCGATCTTCGTCGAAACCCACACGGCGCATTAGCGGCGGGGGGCGGACATGCGCGTCACCGCATCCCTGCGCCGGCTCGCGCTCCTGCTGATCGTCCTGCTGGCCGCACCCGTCGGCCAGGCCGGCGCCCAGCAGCTCTACTCCGGCATGACCGCCGCCGCCTGCGCCGCCCGCGGCGGCCAGATCACCACCTGGACCAGCACCGCCG
>CAIRTN010000057.1 GCA_903881515.1 uncultured Rhodospirillales bacterium
AATCGGTGAACAAGCAGTTGCAGCACTGGAAGCGCGACGGGCTGGTCGATCAGGTGGACGGGCGGCTGGTGCTGTGCAATCCCGCCGCCTTGGCGGCCCTGACCGAATGAAGGATTTTGACCTCCGGAAATTGCCGGAGGAATTCTACCAGGACCCCTACCCCACCTATCGCTGGCTGCGGGAAAACGACCCGGTCCGGCGCATGCCGGATGGTTCGCTGCTGCTCACCCGCTATGCCGACGTCTCCGCGGTCTATCGTGACGCCAAACATTTCAGCAGCGACAAGCGCCGCGAGTTCGCGCCGAAATTCGGCCCGGAGTCCCCGCTCTATCAACACCACACCGCCAGCATGGTGTTCACCGACGCCCCCGCGCACACGCGGGTGCGTCGCCTCGTGCTCGGCGCGCTCGCCGCCCCACCCAGCGAAACCGTCGAAGCCGCCATCACTGCCCGCGTCGATGCCCTGCTCGATGCCGCCGCCCCGCACGGCCAGCTCGACGCCATCGCCGATTTCGCCGCCGCCCTGCCGGTCCAGGTCATCGGCGACCTCTTCGCCATCCCCGCCGCACGGCGCGGCCCCTTGCGGCAATGGTCGCTGGACATCCTGACCGCATTGGAACCCACGCCGGATGCCGCCCAACTCGCGGCCGGCAATCAGGCCGTTACCGGCTTCCTGGCCTTCCTCGCCGATCTGATCGACGCACGACGCCGAAATCCCGGCGATCCCTACACCGACACGCTGACCCGCCTGATCCAGGGCGAAGGCTATGACCGGCTGAGCGAAACCGAGCTGCTGCACAATTGCATCTTCATCCTCGATGCCGCGCACGAAACCACCACCAACATGATCGGCAACGCCCTGGAGGCGATGCTGCGCCTCCCCGAGGCCCGCGCCCTGCTCGCCGCCGATCCCGAGCAGATGCGCCCGGCGCTGGAGGAATTCGCCCGCATCGAAAGCTCCAACCAGTTCGGCAACCGCATCGCCACCCGCGACACCCGGATCGCCGGCACCGCCATCCCAGCCGGCACCCCGATCACGCTCTGCATCGGCGCCGCCAATCGCGACCCCGCCGCCTTCGCCGACCCCGACCGGCTGGACATCACCCGCTGGCCAAACAAACATCTCGCCTTCGGCATCGGCGTCCACATGTGCGCCGGCATCACCCTCGCCCGGCAGGAAGCCCGCATCGCGCTGTCCCGCTTCCTCGCCCGCTTCCCCAACTACACCCTCGCAGCCCCGCCGGTACGCGGCGGCCGCGCCCGGTTTCGCGGCTTTCGGTCGTTGCCCTTGGCTTTGGCAACCCATTCACATAGCTGAATTGCAGAAAATGCATTTCACAATATCTAACGATAAAGTTATTAGAACAAACCTAATCACCCCCCACAGGAAAGGCCCGCACCCGTGAACAGCACCCCCGCAGCGAACGACCCGATCGTGCGCATCATGCGGGACAGCTGCGCCCGGTTCACGCACACGGCCGAGAATGCCGGCCTGCTCGCCCCCATTCTGCTGCTGCTGGCCGAAGCCCTCGCCAGTCTCTTCGGCAAGATCGAAAACATCTTCCTGCTCTGGCGCGCCGGCGAGTTGCCGCCTCCCGCCCCCGAACCCATCCGCGCCCCGCGCGCACGCCGTACCCGTCCCTCCCGCCGGCACCGCACCCGCACAACCCGCCGCGCGCCCGCACTCCGTCCGCGCCGCACCCGCGCCGTATATCCGCACCCCCGCGCAAGCATCGCGCACCCCACCGCCCCAGCCCCGCGCATCGACCGCTACCCCAAGCCACCGCCCCGGAACCGTCACGATTCCGAGCCGCAAACCCGCGTCTATATTATTACGATATCGGAATATTTAAACCGCCAGCTACCGCAATTCGAACCCAAGCGCCCCCAACGCCGCCCGCATCCGGTCGCGCCCGTTCAACGCCCCGGCGTCGCGCACCCGGTTGATCACCCGTTGCGTCCAGACCTCCGGCGCCATGCCCTGCTCGGTCTGGAATGCCCCCATCCGCGGGTCGTACTCCGCCACCGCCGGCAACTGCGCCGCGGTGTCATAGGTCTCCCGATGCAGCACCGCCGATTGCGGCAGGCGCGGCTTCACCGCGTTGGTCACGGCCGGATCGGGCCAGCCGACCGACATGCCGAACACCGCGAAGGCCCGCTTGGGCAGCCCGAGTTCAGCCGCCACCGCCTCCGGCTTGTTGCGCATGCCGCCGATATAGACGGTGCCCAACCCCATCGACTCCAACGCCACCAGCGCATTCTGCGCCGCCAGCGCAACGTCGATGATGGCAACAAATGTGGCTTCCAGATAGTTGATGCCATCCACCGTGGCCTGCCGCTCCTCGGCCAGCGCGTGCAGCCGCGACAGATCGGCGATCCACATCAGCAGCAGCGGCGCATCGGTGATGAAACGCTGCCCGCCGCCCAGCGCCCGCAGCCGATCGCGCCGGCCGGCATCCTGCACCGCGATCACACTCCAGGTCTGCAGATTGCTCGATGTCGGCGCCGAGGACGCGGCGGCGATGGCCGCCTGCAAGGCCGACTCCGGCACTGGCGTCGGCAGAAAGCTGCGCACGGAATGGTGCCCCAGCATCGTCTGCAACACCTCGTTCCACTCTTCCGGCACCGCCTGGGCGGGGTCGCGATAACGGGCATCGTAAAGGCCGGCGGCGTCGGTCATGGGAAACCTTGTGGAGATGGGGAAGACAGCAGGCTAGCCGCAGATGCCCGGAACGATCTAGCCTGCCGCATGCGCCAGCCCCTGCCCCCCAGCGTCTACGCCGAAACCGCCCGCCCCGCGCCCGACACCCCCAGGCTGGACGGCAGCCGCCGCGTCTCGGTCGCCATCATCGGCGGCGGGTTCACCGGTCTGTCGGCAGCGCTGCACCTGGCCGAACGCGGCGTCGATGTCGCGGTGCTGGAATCGCACGAACCCGGCTGGGGCGCCTCGGGGCGCAATGGCGGGCACGTCAATCCCGGCCTGAAACCCGACCCCGACGAGGTCGAGCGCGATTTCGGCCCGGACCTCGGCGCCCGCATGGTGAAATTCGGCTGGAACGCCACGAACCTGACCTTCGACCTGATCCGCCGGCATCAGATCACCTGCGACGCGGCGCAGAACGGCACGCTGCGCCTGGCCTACAACGCGCGCGACGCCGCCAGCATCCGCAGCAGCCATGCCCAGGGCAGCAGGCGCGGCATGCCGGTCGAACTGCTGGAGGGCGACGCCCTGCAACAGGGCACCGGCGCCCGCCGCTACGTCGCCGGCATGCTCGACCGCAGCGGCGGACACGTGAACCCGCTTGGCTATGCCCGCGGCCTGGCCCAGGCGGCGATGCAGGCCGGCGCCGCGGTGCATGGCGATACCAAGGTCACCGGCCTCTCCCGCAACGCTGGCGGCTGGCAGGTCGCAACGCCCACCGGCACGCTGAGCGCCGAAACGGTGATCCTGGCCACCAACGGCTACACCGACCAGCTCTGGCCCGGCCTCGCCCGCTCGGTGGTCCCCGTCTATTCCGGCATCGTCGCCACCACCCCGCTGCCCGACGCCGTGGCGCGGCAGATCCTGCCGCTGCGCTCCTCGGTCTACGAGTTGGGCAACATCACCACCTATTACCGGCTGGACGCGCAGAACCGCCTGCTGATGGGCGGCCGCTCGCGGCAGGTCGATCTCGCCGGCACCGGCAGCATGGCCTGGATGATGCGCTATGCCGAGAAACTCTGGCCCGTGCTGAAGGGCGTCGCCTGGACGCATGGCTGGAACGGCCAGCTCGCGATCACCGAGGACCATTACCCGCATCTCCACACCCCCGCGCCCGGGCTCGTCGCCTGCCTCGGCTATAACGGCCGCGGCGTGGCGATGGCCACCGCGATGGGCACCCAACTCACCCGCCACCTGCTGGAACCCGCCGCCCCGCTGGATATGCCAATCTCCGGCATCAAGCCGATCCGCTTCCACCGCTTCTGGAAACAGGGCGTCGCGATCCGCGTCACCACCGGCCGGCTGCGCGACGCGCTGGGATTGTAGCGCGCGCCCGATCGCTGTAGTGCACCCCGGTCCAAGCCGAGAGGAAACACCGATGCCCATTCTCGCCGCCCGCATGAACGAACTCGGCACCGAGGCCGCCTTCCAGGTGCTGGCCCGTGCCAACGCGCTGGAGCGTCAGGGCCGCAGCATCGTCAACCTCTGCATCGGCCAGCCCGACTTCAAAACCCCCGGCCATATCGTCGAGGCCGCGCAGAAGGCACTCGCCGACGGGCATCACGGCTATACCCTGGCCAACGGCATCCTGCCGCTGCGCGAGGCGGTGTCGGCCGACCTGCACCGCCGCCACGGCGTCGAGATCTCGCCCGAGCGCGTGCTGGTGGTGCCGGGCGGCAAGGTCACCATGTTCTTCGCCATCATGATGTTCGGCGAAACGGGCACCGAGATCATCTACCCGAACCCCGGCTTCCCGATCTACGAGAGCGTCATCAAGTTCTCCGGCGCCACCCCGGTGCCGATGCCGCTGCATGAAAGCAAAGGCTTCTCGTTCAGCGCCGACGAAGTGCTCGGGCTGATCACGCCGCGCACCCGCCTGCTGATCCTGAACAGCCCCGCCAACCCCACCGGCGGCGTCGTGCCGAAGGCCGAGCTGGACCGCCTGGTGGCCGGCCTGGAGCAGCACCCCCACGTCACCGTGATGTCTGACGAGATCTACGGCGAAATGCTCTACGACGGCGAGCATGTCAGCCTGACCAGCTATCCCCAGCTCACCGACCGGCTGATCCTGCTCGACGGCTGGAGCAAGACCTACGCGATGACCGGCTGGCGCCTGGGCTACAGCGTCTGGCCGGAAGCGCTGGTCAAGCGCGCCGAACAGCTGGCGATCAACTGCCATTCCTGCGTCAACGCCTCGGCGCAGTTCGCCGGCATCGCCGCCCTGCAAGGCCCGCGTGAGCCGGTGAACGAAATGGTCGCCGCCTTCGCGAAACGCCGCTCCTACATCATCCCCGCGCTGAACCAGTTGCCCGGCGTCACCTGCGTCAATCCCGGCGGCGCGTTCTACGCGTTCCCCAACATCTCCGGCACCGGCTTCGACTCGCGCACGCTACAGTCCCGCCTGCTCGACGAGGCCGGCGTCGCCGCCCTGTCCGGCACCAGCTTCGGCGCCTATGGCGAGGGCTATCTCCGCCTGTCCTACGCCGCCAGCACAGACACCCTGGCCGAGGCGGTGAACCGCATCGCCACCTGGCTGCGCGAGCAGGCCTAACCGGTCGTGTTCAGGAACAGGCTGTAGAGCGAAGTCTGCCCGCAGATATACAGCCTGTTCCGCGCTATCCCGCCGAAGCAGACATTGCCGACGATCTCGCCCACCGGAATGGTGCCGATATGGGTGTCATCCGGCGCAAAGCAGAACACGCTGCGTCCGGACGACGTCCAGATATTGCCGTGCACATCGCCGCGGAACCCGTCGAACAACCCGTCCGGGCAGGTGGCGAACAGCCGTGGGTTCACCGGCATCCCGTCGGCATTCATCGTGTAGGCGGAAATGGTCGACGGCATCTCGGGAAAATGCGTGGTGCCGGTATCGGCCACGTACAGAATGCTTTCGTCCGGCGAAAACGCCAGCCCGTTCGGCTTCACCCGGTCGGTGATCACACAGCTGATCGCCCCGCTCCGCCCATCGATGCGATACACGTTGGACGCCCCGATCTCCGACTCCGCCGCCGTGCCCTCGTAATTGCTGTCGATGCCGTAGGTCGGGTCCGAGAACCAGATGCTGTCGTCGGACTTCACGATCACATCGTTCGGCGAATTCAACCGCCTGCCCTCGAACCGATCGGCCAGCACGGTGATGCTGCCATCATGCTCGGTGCGGCTCACCCGCCTGGCGCCATGCTCGCAGCTCACCAGCCGGCCCTGCCGGTCCCTGGTATTGCCGTTGGAACTCTGGCTCGGCTGCCGAAACACCGAGACCGAACCATCGGTCTCGTCGAACCGCATCATCCGGTTGTTCGGAATGTCCGACCAGACCAGATACCGCCCCGCCGGAAAATACGCCGGCCCCTCGGCCCAGCGGCATCCGGTCCACAGTTTCTCCAGCAGCGCATGGCCAAACACCAGCGCGTTGAAGCGGGCATCGTGCACGATGAAGGGCAGCATGGACGTCTCCTCTGCGGTTAAAGCCCGGTCAAATGCCGGCGGATCGCGGCGACGGCCTGCATCGTCAGCGTGATCCGCGCCTCGTCCAGCGGCGCCGCCTGCGACGAGAACTTGGCGATGACGATCTGGTTGGCGCGGTCGATGAACAGGTTCTGGCCATTCACCCCGATCCCGAACAGCAGCGGCGCATCGCCGTGCTGCACGTACCATTTGCTGCGGTAATGCATCGGGCTGCCGGGAAAGAACGACGCAAAATCGCCGTCATCCCAGGCCGCCCGATCCCCGACGGTCAGAATATCGTCCACCCACCCCGCCGGCAGAATCCGCCGCCCGTCGCGACATCCATCCTGCACAATCAACTGCCCGATCCGCGCCAGGTCCCGCGTCGTGGCGCAGAACCCGCCAGCGCAGCGCGGCGCGCCGAACCGGTCGACCGTGATATAGGCGCTGCGCTCCGCCCCCATCGGCTGCCAGAGCACGCTGCTGACCACATCTGCATAGCGCTGCCCGGTGGCCCGTTCGATCACCCAGCCCAGCAGATCGGTATTCGGCGAGACATAATGGAACCGCCCGCCATGCGGCCCATCCGCCTCAACCAGGCTGGGGAAGAAGCTGCGCAGGTCCGATGGCGTCTCGCCCGGCTCAAGCGGATTCCATCCCTGCGCCTTGCGATAGGCGATGATCGCCCCCGAGGTCGCCAGATAATTCTCGTCGAACAGAACGCCCGCCCGCATGTCCAGCAACTGATGCACCCGGCAACCGCGATACGCTGAGCCCGCAATCTCCGAGATCAGATCGCTGACCAGCGCCTCGGGGTCGAGCACCCCGCGCTCCGACAAAATCCCCGCGACCAGCCCCAGCACCGATTTCGACACCGACATCAGGATATGCGGCGTGTGGCACGTCATCGCATTGCCATAGATCTCGCCAACCATCGCGCCGCGATGCAGAACCACCAGCCCATCAGTATCGGTCGCATCCAGGAACGCCGCGAAACTCCCGCCCGCCACCGCAATCCCGGACAGATCCATCGACGCATCCGGCAAAGCCCAGACATGATCCGGGTCATTCGCAATATCAGCCGACGGCACAATCTCCCGCACATGCTGAAACGCCCAGCGATTGAACGGCGAGGTCCGCCAATTCGCCAGGGTCACCTGATCGTCGGCAGAAGGGGGAAAGCCAGTCATGGGATGCACGCGCAGGCTCCGTCAGGCAAAAGGGAGGGCCGAAACATCGACGCCGTCGGCGCGACGCGCAATGATGCCCCGGGTTTCGGAAAACAGGTAGGCCGTCATGGACATGTTGTCGCTCAGCACCACCGAATTGCGCCATCGCATCGGCACCAAGGAAATCTCCCCGGTCGAACTGCTTGAGGCCGCGGTCACCCGCATCATCGCCCTCAACCCAGCCGTCAACTCCATCACCGCAACCGACCTCCCTGAGGCCCGCCGCGTCGCGCAGGCCGCCGAAGCCGCCGCCCTGCGTGGCGAGGAACTCGGCCTGCTGCACGGCCTGCCCACCGGCATCAAGGACCTGCACGAAACCCGCGGCCTGCTGACCACCTACGGCTCCCCGCTCTACGGCGAACACGTCCCCGAGCAGGATGCCGCCATGGTCGCCCGCGTCCGCGCCGAAGGCGCCGTGATCCTGGCGAAGACCAACGTGCCGGAATTCGGCGCCGGCGCGAACAGCCGCAACCCGGTCTGGGGCGCCACCGGCAACCCCTTCAACCCCATGCTCAACCCCGGCGGCTCCTCCGGCGGCTCGGCCGTTGCCCTAGCCTGCGAAATGCTGCCGGTCTGCACCGGCTCCGACACCGGCGGCTCGCTGCGCATCCCCGCCGCGATCTGCGGCGTCGTCGGCTTCCGCCCCTCCCCCGGGCTGGTGCCGATGGACACCCGCCCGCACGGCTGGACGCCGATCTCGGTGATCGGCCCGATGGGCCGCAACGTCGCCGACACCCGCCTGCTGTTCGCAGCCCAGGTCGGCATGGACGACCGCGAACCGCTCGGCTTCCCGATCGACCGCACCGCCGCGATGACCTCGCAGCCCGTCGACCTCGCCCGCCTGCGCGTCGCCTGGACCGAGGATTTCGGCCAATGCCCGGTGGGGGCGGAAATCCGCACCGCCATGCGCGAGAAAATCGCCGCCATGTCGCATCTGTTCAAATCCTGCGACCGCCTGGATCTCGACATGGGCGAAGCCGATCGTTGCTTCGACGTCGTCCGCGCCCAGGCCTTCGTCGCCCGCTACCAGCACGCCTACGAGACCGACCCCGCCTCCCTCGGCCCCAACATCCGCGCCAACTACGAAATCGGCGCCAACATGACGCTCGCCGACTCCGCCTGGGCCAACAGCGAACAGACCCGCCTGTTCCGCCGCTTCCAGACCGTCTACCGCGACTACGACCTGATCCTCTCCCCCACCGTCCCCGTCACTCCCTTCCCCTGGACCCAGCTCTACCTGGCGGAGCTCGAGGGCACCCAACTGCGCAACTACTATCACTGGCTGGCGCTGACCTATTTCGTCACCCTCGTCACCAACCCCGCCATCTCGCTTCCCTGTGGCACCGACCCGATGGGCATGCCCTTCGGCATGCAAATCACCGGCCGCTTCCGTGGCGACCTCGCCTTGCTCGACGCCTCCGCCGCCCTCGAATCCGCATGGAGCCGCATCCAGGGCCTGGCCCGCCCCCGCCCCGACCTCGCAAAACTCGCCACCCCCCGCCCCGAGCTCGCTGCCTTCGCCACCCACCGCAGCGTACACCCACAGGCCCGCCCCCTGGTATGACCCAGGCAACCAACCCGCGCCGGCTCGGCAACCGGCGCGGCGCCCTGGCGATGTCCGCCGCAATGACCCTGCTCATCATCAACGACACGATGACCAAGCTGGCCAGTGAAACGCTGCCGCCCTCGCAGACCATCGCCATCCGCGGCATTTTCTGCACGCTCTGGGTCCTGCTCGCCGTCCTCGCCACCGGCCACGCCCGCTATCTGCCGCAGGCCCTCGAGCGCCGCACCCTGATCCGCGCCGCGCTCGATGTCGCCGGCACCATCTCCTACCTCTACGCCCTGTTCCAGCTCCCGCTGGCCGAAGCCACCACCATCAACATGGCCGCACCTTTGCTGATGGTGATGCTCGCCGTCGTCTATCTGCGCGAGGCCGTGCATTGGCAACGCTGGCTGGCGGTCATCATCGGCTTCGCCGGCGTGCTGCTCGTGGTCCGCCCCGGCGGCGCCAATTTCACCTGGTGGGCCGTGCTCTGCCTCGGCGCCACCGCCCTGAACGCCGCGCGCGATGTCTATACCCGCACCATCGCCTCCCGCGTTCCCTCGCTGATCATCACCATCACCGGCTGCGCCGTCACCGCCCTGATCACCGTCGCAATCACCACCGTGCAAGGCTGGCAGCCCGTCTCCGCCCACGAATACGCGCTGCTGATCAGCGCCGCCTTCGTCCTCGCCTTCGCCTATTACCTGATGATCGTCGCGATGCGCCACGGCGAGGTCTCCGTCGTCGGTGCCTTCCGCTACAGCGGCCTGCCCGCCGCCGCCCTGCTCGGCTGGCTGGTCTGGGGACACGTGCCCGACGCGCTGACCTTCGCCGGCATGGCCATCCTCGTCGCCGCCGGTTTCTACATCCTAAACCAGGGCCGCCGAGCCTAACTCACTCCACCCGCCGCCACATGCTCGCCCGCTGCCGCACCGGGTCCAGCAACGACCAGTCGCCCTGTTCCAGCACATGCCCCTTCGGAAACGGCGGCCGCGGCTCGATGCCCAGTGACAGCAAAACCCGGTCGTCGCGGTAGTAACACTGCAACACCACCCGGCACAGCGTCGCCAACGCCGCACCCCCCTCCTCGCGCAACCGATGCGCGACGTCCTCCCGCCGCGCCTCCGGCAGATCCGCGAAACACCCCTCCGCCAACGCATCCAGCCGCTGCAACGCCGCCCGCACCCAAGGCGCATCGCGCCCCAGCGTGCTCACCATATCCGCGACAATCGCCGGATCATCCGCCCCCGGCACCGCATACTCCGCCGAAGCCGGAATCATCACCCCGGCAAACCCCGCCAATCCCCGCCGCTCATCCGCCGAAAGCACCGCCTGCTCTGTCATCGCACCCTCAATCGAACAATGTCGCCAAACGCTGCTTCATCTGATCGGCAATATACAGCGCCAAAGCCTGAATGGTTGACGTCGGATTCACCGCCCCCGCCGTCACAAAGATCGAGCCATCGACGATGAACAGGTTCTTCACATCGTGGCACCGCCCCCATTCACTCACCACCGACCGCTCCGGGTCCGTCCCCATCCGCGCCGTGCCCAACAGATGCCAGCCGCCATACAGAATCGGGTTCTGCACCCCGATATCCCCACACCCCGCCGCCGCCAGAATCCGCTTCGCCCGCGCCACCCCGTGCTCGATCATCCGCCGGCTGTTCTCGCCCACGGTGTAATCCACCTTCGGCGCCGGTATCCCGTGCCCGTCCTTCAACACCGGATCCAGCGTCACCCGGTTATGCGCCTCCGGCAGATCCTCAACCACCACCGAAAGGCTCATCTTGCGATGCAGCGATCTGCGAAACACGGTGTGATGCTCTTTGCCAAACGGCAACCGCCCATTCTCGGTGCTGATCACCGCCTCGCTCACCGGCCCCGTCCCGCGATTGAACTGGAACATATATCCGCGCACGAAATCCCGCGCCGGATCGGTCTCGTAGAACTCCTTGCTCCACAGACACAGCGGCGAGCCCCGATTACCGTCAACCGCCTCGTCGCTATAGCCGAACACCTGGATATACGGGTGGAACATCAAGTTCCGCCCCACCAGCCCGCTCGAATTCGCCAGCCCCTCGGGAAACCGCGCCGACGCCGAATTCAGCAACAACCGCGGCGTGCCCACCCCGTTGCATGCCAGCACCACAACCTCCGCCGCCTGGAACCGCTCCACCCCCTCGGCGTCGTAGTAGATCACCCCCGTCGCCATCCCCGCATCGTTGGTGACGATCTCCCGCACCCGGCACCCCGTCCGCAGATCCACCCCAGCCCGCAACGCCGCCGGCCAGTACGTGATATCTACGCTCCCCTTCGCCCCCTGCGCGCACCCCGGCGTGCAATGCCCCAGGTTGATGCACGCCGCCCGCCCCTCATACGCCTCCGTCGCCAGCGTCGTATCCGACGGCCACCAATGCCACCCCAGGCTGTTCATCGCCTGGCCCCACCGCGCCCCCGTCCGCCCCAACGGCAACGGCTTCATCTGCGGCTGCTTCGGTGGATACGCCGGGTCCCCGGCCAACCCCGAAACCCCCATCATCCGGTCATTCTCGGCAAAGAACGGCGCCAGCGTCTCGTAATCCACCGGCCAGTCATCGGCCACACCATCCAGCGTCCGCACCTTGAAATCCGACGGATGCAGCCGGGGAAAATGCCCCGTGTACAACACGGTACTCCCGCCAACCCCGTTGAAATTCACCACCTTGATCGGCGAATTATCGTCGTTGATCGGATAATCCGCCGGCCTCGCCCGCACATTCGGGCTGGTGGCAAAATCCCCGTTCTGCCGCGCCTCCCAGTCCCGCCCGGTGCTCGGAAACTCCTCCGGCCGCGTCCACCCGCCCTGCTCCAGGCAGACAATCCGCATCTTCGTCTCAGCCAGACTCCACGCCACCGCCGCGCCCGACGCCCCGGCGCCAATAATCAGCACATCGACCGTGTCCGCCATCCCGCCCTCCGAAATCCTTTCGGATAAAAGTTTTTTGGTTCTTTTTTTCAAAAAAGAACAAGGTCAGGCCTTCTTTTTTATAAAAAAGAAGCAAAAAATTTCCTTCACTTGCCTGCAACAGTCACGGAGCCAACCACTCAGAATCCCGCCGCCTCCAACCGCTCGATCGCGCGCGCGCAGGCCTGCGCCCTTGCCACTAAACTATCCAGCCGCAGGAACTCCTCCGGACTATGCGCCTTGCCCCCCACCGGGCCCACTGCACAAATCGTCGGCGCCCCCATCGCCGCGGTGAACCCGCTATCGGCACACCCGCCGGTGAACTCGCCCGCCGTCACGAACCCGGTCTCCGCCGCCGAGGCGACATAAAGCTCAAACAACCGCTTCGCCTCCGCCGACTGCACCAGCGGCATGAACTCGCCCTTGATCTCCAGCGTCGCCGACGTCCCCGGCACCGAACTCCGCGCGATGATTGCCTCGATCTTGCCCATCACCTCGTCGCGATCCGCCGGCGTCACATAGCGCAGATCGATCTGCCCCTCCGCCCACGGCGCCACCGTGTTCACGCTCTGCCCACCGCTGATCAACCCGACATTCACCGTGATCCCGCGATCCAGATCCGTCAGCGCATGCAGCGCCTGCACCTTGCGCGCCAGCTCCTCGATCGCGCTGATCCCCTCGGCGAAATTCCCCCCCGAATGGCTCGCCTTGCCCGTGATCCGGAACGCCGAGAACACGCCCCCCTTCCGCCCCGTCACCACATTGCCCGACACCCGGCCAGGCTCGCTGTTGAACACCGCCCGCGCATTGCGCGCCTCCGCCTCAATCACCGGCCGCCCCTCCGGCGAGCCGATCTCCTCATCCCCGGTAAACAACCCCACCAACGGTGCCGGCGCACCGCCGAACTTGTGAAACGCCACCAGCACAAACGCGTTCATCACCAGCCCGGCCTTCATGTCGGCCACACCAGGCCCATAGGCCACATCGCCCTCGATGGTGAACGGCCGCCGCATCACCTCGCCATCCGGAAACACCGTGTCCCGATGCCCCATCAGCACCACATTCGCCCGCGCATTGCCCCGCGCCATCACCGCCTCGCCGCCCACCAGCGCCCGCAAACAATCGCCATGCTTCGACTGCCTGACCCGCTCGACGGCGATGCCATGCCCCGCCAGGAACCGCTCGATCCCCGCCCCCACGACATCGATCCCCGGCTTGTTGTAACTCCCGCTGTCAATATCAACGAGCTCCCGCAACAGCGCCGTCATCGCCGCCCGCTGCCCGCCCAACCACTCAACCGCCTGCGTCATCTCCGCGCGCCCCTCATCCAGCAATGGGTAAAAGTTTTTTGGTTCTTTTTTTCAAAAAAGAACAAGGCTTCTTTTTTATAAAAAAGAAACAAAAAATTTCCTTCACTTGCTTGCTCGATCACGGAGCCAAGCATCCCGAAAGCGAGGGATGCTGCGTCGCCAAAGACACCAGCACCTCTCGCAAGCGCGCCACCGGATCGGCCACCGGAACACGCCCCAGCGCCTCGAACAGCGCGTGCTTCAGGAACGCGCGCCAGTGCATCGGCGCCGCGGCCATCGCCCGCCCCATCTCCGCATAGGCCGCCGGCGTCCACACCAACTCGTGCGCCAGCCGCTGCGGCCCGAACGCGTACAGCCCTTCCGGCACCACGCGCCCCGCCCGCAACGCCGCCGTCGCGTCCGCATCCACCGCGTCGTCCACGATCGCCACGCCGTACTCCCGCCGCGCCGCGCCCGCCGAGACGTATCCCGCCCGCACATCCGCCAACACCAAAGCCGGATTGCGCTTGAACGGATTGCCCCGCCCGCCGCCGCCTGGCGAGACAATCCGCAGCACATCGCCCGGATCGAGCTTCACCGTATCCACATTGCCCAACTCACGCGCCCGGTTGCCATTCGGATTCAGCGTGAACGTCGAGCCCGCCCCCGGCTGCCCGCCCAGCGTGCCCCAGGGCTGGAACCGGCAGCGGTCGCGGTTGCGCGCGGTGACCATGCTGCCCGGATTGGCCACCGTGAACATCAACTCCGTCGCCGTGCCGCCGCGGGTTTCCCCCGGCCCGCCGGTATCGGTCGCCAGCCCGTATTTCAGGATGCGCACCGGCACTTCCGCCTCGGTGATCTCCACCGGCGTGTTCTTCAGATACGCCGCATCCGCGCCTGACCCATCGGTGCCATCGCGATGCGGCATCCCGCCGGCCCCGCCCACGATCGGGTTGATCGCCGCGATCAGCCGCCGCCCGGTCCGGTCGTCCGAGGTCATCACGTTGACGATGCTCGAAGACCCCGCCGGCGCCGCCGGCATCCGCTCCGGCGCCGCCCGGCAGAACGCCCCGAACACCAGCGAACGCAGCCGCGCACAGGTCAGGCTGCGCATCCCCACCGCCGCCGGCCACACCGGGTTCACCACGCTGCCCTCCGGCATGATGCAGGTGAACGGCCGCGTCAGCCCGTAATTCAGCGTGATGCCCCGGTGCAAGGTGAACAGCACATAGTAAACGCCCACCAGCACCAGCGAATGCCGCTCCCGCCCGCCCGTCGGCACATTCAGCGACGCCGCCACCTGCGGATCGGTCCCGGTGAAATCCAAAATCGCCGAATCGCCGCGGATCGACAGCTTCAGCACCAGCCGTACCGGCTCGCCGCCCGGCAGATCCTCATCGCAGTAATCGACAAATTCGTAGTCACCATCAGGGATCGAGGCCAGCACACTGCGCGCCTGCGCCTCGGCATAATCCATCAGATCCGCCAGCCCATCGCGGAAAGTCTGCAACCCAAACCGGGCGATCATCGCCCGCACCCGCCGCTCCCCCGTCGCCGTCGCCCCCAGCAACGCT
>CAIRTN010000058.1 GCA_903881515.1 uncultured Rhodospirillales bacterium
CCGCAGAGACCCGACATCAGCTTCACCCGTTGGGTGTTCCATCCTCGCGATTCCTCATCGCCCACAACACACTGATATTCATGCCAGATTCGGCCCTCCTGTACAAGGAAATCCGCACTCATCCGGGAAATCCGGGATTAAAGGAGATCACAATGTCCGCTAGCGTCGCCGAGGCACCGATGTTGCCGTTGTTTTTCAGCCGCGTGGTCGGGGTAAATCCCGACATGCATGGTCATTTGCGCCTGGACCGGTCCGCCGGCTACGGCTTCACCGCCAAGGCGCAGACAGTGCCGATCGGGCTGGGCGAGTTCGACATGGTCGCCCGGCACTTTCCCATCGTATTCACCGCCGGGCCGGAACCGATGCCGGTGGTGCTGATCGGGTTGAACGAGTCAGGCAACCTGTTCGTGAACGCCGAAGGCGTGTGGCGGATGGATGCCTATGTCCCGGCCTATGTCCGGGCCTTCCCGTTCATCTTCGTCGAGGATGCCGCCGCCGAAACCACCTATGTCGGCATGGAAGCCGATGCGGCCTGCCTGTCGAGCGAGAACGGCGCGCGGCTGTTCGAAGACGGCAAGCCGACCCAGGTGCTGAACGAAGCAATCGGCTTCTGCTCAGCCCTGCGCGACAACCTGCGCGCCGGCGCCACCCTGGCGCGGGCGCTGGATGCGGCCGGCCTGCTGCGCGACGAGGAAGCCACCGTCAGCTTCACCGCCGGCGGCTCGGCACGGGTGCGCGGTTTCAAGGTGTTGCAGGCGGACCGGCTTGATGCGGTGTCCGACGAGACCTTCCTGGACTGGCGCCGCCTCGGCTGGCTGGGGCCGATCTATGCGCATCTGCACGCCGCCGCGAACTGGGGCCGGCTGATCGACCTGGCGGCCGGGCGTTCGACCACCTGAGACAGCGCTAGTAAGCGCCGCGCGGTAAAACGCGCGGCGTTTACCCTAGTTTAACCGGATGTCCTCATTTTTGGGACGTGTCGCTCAGATAGACACGAAGCGCGGAAAATCGGCGCGTTCCCGAATTTTTGGGCGGTTCAGAGACACCGCCCTGTGGACCCGGATCCCGTCGCCATGAACGCTGCTCTCACGCGCCTGCTCAACCCGTTCCAACTTCCCTCGCTCGACGATCCCGATATCTGGCCGCTCGAATCCCTAGGACTGCCGCAGGCGCCGGGAATGGATCGCCCGGCCTTCCTGTCCACCACGGTCGCCCCCTCCGCCGGCAGCCTGGTCAGCGCTGGTGCCGCGATGGGGCTGCTGGCCGATGTCGCGGCGCAGACCTACGGACTGACCGGCAAGGGCATTACCATCGGCATCATGTCCAACAGCTTCAACCTGACCGGCGGCTACGCGGCCGACGTGCAGCGCGGCGATCTGAGCGCCGGGGTGAAGATCCTGAAGGAAGGCCCCACCGGCGGCCACGACGAAGGCGCCGCAATGGCGGAACTGGTGCACAAGATCGCGCCGGGCGCGCAGATCGTGTTCTACTCGGCGTTCAACGGCGTTGCCGACTTTGCCAACGGCATCAAGGCACTGGCCTCGGCCGGCGCCAATATCATCGTCGACGACGTGACCTATCTCAACGAATCCTTCTACCAGCAGGGCGGCGCTATAGCGCAGGCGGTGCAGCAGGTGGTGAACGCCGGCGTCAGCTATTTCACCTCGGCGAGCAATGAGGGCAGCAACTTCTTCGAGACCAAATTCACCGGAATGAAAACCGCATTGGCCGGCGTGAGCGGCAGCTATGTGGCGGAGAATTTCGGCACCGCCACGGCGCCGTCGACCACGCAGAGCCTGACCATCGCCAAGGGCGCCACCGCAACGATCGACCTACAATGGGATCAGCCCTTCGCCAGCATCGGCAGCGGCCATTCCTCGGCGAACAGTCTGGGGATGGTGCTCTACGACAGCAGCAACCACGTCGTGGCCTATGCACTGAAGAACGATGTCGGCGGCGATCCGGTGCAGATCCTGCAATTCACCAACACTACTGGCGGCACCGGGTTCCGTCTGGCCATCTTCGAGAATGCCGGCAGCGCGCTGCCCGGCGAGTTCAAATATGTCGTCTATGGCCAGGGCACGGTGATCAACGACAGCCGGGCTGGAAAAGGTTCCGGCACCATCATCGGGCACGAGGAGGTGGCGGCGGCCAACACGGTGGGTGCTGTGGCCTACAGCAGCACCGCGCGGTTCGGCGGCGCGAACACGGTGGAATCGTTCTCCTCGGCCGGGCCGGGGCAGTTCCTGTTCGATGCCAACGGCAACCGGCTGGCCACGCCGGTGGCCCCCGGCGGGGTGGATTTCCTGGCCACCGACGGAGCGCAGACCAGTGTGTTCAACCCGTTCTACGGCACCTCCGCCGCCGCACCGGACGCCGCCGCGGTGGCGGCGCTAATGCTGCAGGCCAACAAGACCCTGGCGCCATCGCAGGTCACCTCGATCCTCGATGCCTCCGCGATCAAGGCAACCGGCCCCACCGGCACAACCGGGGCGGGACTGATTCAAGCCACAACGGCGGTGAAGCTGGCACAGACGACAAAGGGCACGCTGACCACCGCAACGGTCAGCGCGGGTGCGGCAACCGGCGCGGCCGGAGCGGCGGTGACTCACGCCGCGGACGATATGGCCGGCGTCGTCAGCAACCTAGCCGACGATCCGACCGCGATGGGCGATTTTACCGCCAGCCTGGATTTCGCGTCCGGCCTGATCCTGCCGGATGCGCTGTCCGTGCCCGGGGCCGGGATGGACGCGCTGGCGATGCTGAATTCGTCGGCGATGCTGCTGCCCTTCGACACCTCGCGCGCGATGCAGTTGGGATGATCCTGCTTGGCCCCGGCGGTGGGAGGCGACATAAAGGCGCCTTCACCGTCCGGAGCCTGGCATGCCCAGCCAAGACTTTGCCGACCGCCTTGCCGCCCTGCGTGCGCGCTACAGCAATGATGCTGCCGACGTGGTTGACGACCCCGCGTTCCGCCGCGCGGCGACGGTGGCGTTCAACGCGCAGGGGCGCCGGGCGCTGCCCTATTCCGGCGTGTCCACCCTGCTGGACCTGGAATATCGGCCGGATGCGCCGGATCTGGCGGATTTCGGCGGGTTGCAGGTCGCCGCGATCGGCGTGCCGATGGATCTCGCGGTCACCAACCGTGCCGGTTCGCGGCTTGGGCCACGCGCGGTGCGGCAGGTCGAGCGGATCGGGCCTTACAACCATGCGCTGAAGGTAACGCCGAAGGCCGAACTGCGTGCCGCCGATGTTGGCGACGTGCCGTTCCGCAGCCGCTACTCGCTGCCCGACAGCATCGAGGATATCGCGGCGTTCTACGCGCGGGTGATCGATGCCGGGGTGCTGCCACTGAGCGTCGGCGGCGATCATTCGATCTCCTATCCCATCCTGCGCGCCGTGGGCCGGGACCGGCCGGTGGGCCTGGTGCATATCGACGCGCATTGCGACACCTCTGCCCCGGCCGAGGGCAGCCGGTTCCATCATGGCGGGCCGTTCCGTCAGGCGGCGTTGGACGGGGTCATCGACCCCAAGCGCAGCATCCAGATCGGCATCCGTGGCTCTGCCGAGATGCTGTACGAATTCTCATACACCTCCGGCATGACCGTGATCCATGCCGAGGACATGCAGAGCCTGACCACCGTCGCGGTGATCGAGCGGGCGCGGGCCGTGATCGGCGACGGGCCGTTCTATCTGAGTCTCGATGTCGATGCGATGGACCCGGCGTTCACCCCAGGCACCGGCACACCGGAAGTCGGCGGGCTGACGCCGCGCGAGGTTCAGGCGATCATCCGCGGGCTGGCGGGATGCGACATTGTCGGCGGCGACGTGGTCGAGGTCGCGCCGCAATACGACGCCACCACCAACACGGCACAGATCGGCGCGGCCATGCTGTTCGAGATCTTCTGCCTGATGGCGTTGCGCGCCGCATGATGCTGCCGGCGCAGCGCATCCATCTGTCCTTCGCTCCGGGGCCGTTCCGGATGGCGATGGGGCTGGTGGCGCGCGATCCGGATGAGATGATCGAGCTCGACGAGTGCTATCCGGCGGAAATCGCCCAGCGGCAGTCGCTGCTGGACACACGGCGCAACGTCGTCTTCGCGGCGCTTGATGGCACCGAGCCGGTGCGGCTGGCCGTGTTGCAGCGCGTGTGCGGCGTGCTGGCCCGGCGCTATCCCGATTGCTTCCAGCGTGACGGCGCGATGCTGCACAACGGGATCACCGGGGAAGCCTGGGATATCGAACACCCGGTGATCGATCCGCTGGAACTCGCCGGGAGGCTGGTGCAGGAGGATCTGTGCCTGATGCGGCCCTCGCCGGAGGGCCCGGTGCTGTCGGCCGCGGTGCTGTGCTTTCCCAGCCGCTGGAGCCTGGCGGAAAAGATCGGCCGGCCGATGATGGCGATCCACGGCCCGGTGCCGTTTTACGGCGAACGGCTGGGCCGCCCGGTGGACCGGTTCTTCGCAGCTTTGGCCGAGGGCAAGCTGGTCGAGCGCTACAACTGGTCGCTGGTGGATGATCCGGAGCTGCACCAGCCCAAGGGGCATGGCCGGCGGGCGCTGAACGCCGCGATCACCGCGCAGAATGCCGGGCAGAGCGTGTTCCTGAAGGTCGAACGGCAGACCCTGAGCCGGGTCGGCGCCGACGGGACGGTGCTTTTCACCATCCGGGTGCATTGCTATCCGCTGGCCAAGGTGGTCACCACGCCGGAAATCGCCCGCGACCTGGCCGATGCAGTGGCGGCGCTGCCGGAGGAGCTGGCGGTCTACAAGTCGATCCTGCCATTCCGGCAGGCCTTGCTTGAGTATCTCATCCCGACCGCCTGAAGTGTTGACCCATGAAGAATGGGTCAACGTCGGTCGGGATGAGTCTTTTTTGGCGCGCCGCCGCCATACGCCAACCCGGCGCGCGATACCAACGCCCTCCGGCGATGGAAGAGTCATCGCCTGCGGTCGTTGGTATCAGCTGACCTCCCCTCTGTCGCGGACCAGGATTCCGTCCTAGTTTCCCCCGATCGCATCCGGGAGGAACCGCCATGCTCAACCCCACATCTCCGCTGCCGCTGAAGGACCCGAGCCTGTTCCGGCAGGCCAACTACGTCGACGGCAAGTGGATCGAGGCCGCATCCGGCAAGACCATCGTGGTGCGCAACCCGTCCAACCGCGAGCCGATCGGCGAGGTGCCGTCGCTGTCGGCTGCCGAAACCCGCGCCGCGATCGAAGCGGCGCATCGCGCCCAGCCGGCCTGGCGCGCGCTGACCGCGAAAGAGCGCAGCACGATCCTGCGCAAGCTGTTCGAACTGATGCTGGCCAATACCGACGACCTCGCGGTGATCATGACCGCCGAGCAGGGCAAGCCGCTGGCCGAAAGCAAGGGCGAGATCGCCTACGCCGCCAGCTTCATCGAGTGGTTCGCCGAAGAGGGCAAGCGCGTCTACGGCGATACCATTCCGCAGAACGCCAAGGGCCGGCGCATCATCGTCACCAAGGAGCCGGTGGGCGTGTTCGCCGCGATCACGCCGTGGAATTTTCCGGCTGCCATGATCACCCGTAAGACCGGGCCAGGCTGGGCCGCGGGCTGCACCGGAGTGATCCGGCCGGCGTCGCAGACGCCGTTCTCGGCGCTGGCGATTGCCGTGCTGGCCGAGCGCGCCGGCATGCCGGCCGGGGTGTGTAACGTGATCACCGGCGCCTCGGGCGAACTGGGCGCCGAACTGACGTCGAATCCGATGGTGCGCAAGCTGACGTTTACCGGCTCCACCGAGGTCGGCGCCAAGCTGCTGGCGCAATGCGCGCCGACGGTGAAGAAAACCAGCATGGAGCTGGGCGGCAACGCCCCGTTCATCGTGTTCGACGATGCCGATCTCGATGCTGCGGTGCTTGGCGCCATGGCCAGCAAGTATCGTAACACCGGACAGACCTGCGTCTGCGCCAACCGCCTGCTGGTGCAGGACGGGGTGTACGAGGCCTTCGCCGCCAAGCTGAAAGTCGCCGTCGAGGCGCTGAAGGTCGGCGACGGTATGGAACCCGGCGTGACCCAGGGGCCGCTGATCAACGCCGACGCGGTGGTGAAGGTGGAAGAGCACATCGCCGACGCGCTTCAGCGCGGCGCGCGCGTCATCACCGGCGGCAAGCGGCACAGCCGCGGCGGCACGTTCTTTGAGCCGACGATCCTGGCCGATGTGCGTGGCGAGGCGATGATCTTCCGCGAGGAAACCTTCGGCCCGGTGGCGCCGCTGTTCCGCTTCAAGACCGAAGAAGAGGCGATCCGGCTAGCCAACGACACTGAATTCGGCCTGGCGGCGTATTTCTATTCAAGGGATGTCGGCCGCATCTTCCGCGTGGCAGAGGCGCTGGAATACGGGATGGTGGGCATCAACGAGGGCATTATCTCCACCGAGGTTGCCCCATTCGGCGGCATGAAGTCCTCCGGCCTCGGCCGCGAGGGCTCGCATTACGGCATCGAGGAATACCTGGAAGTGAAATACCTGGCGCTGGGCGGCATCGGCTCATGAGCTACGACTTCGACCTGTTCGTCATCGGCGGCGGCTCTGCGGGAACGCGCTGCGCGCGGATCGCCGCCGGGCTGGGCGCGCGCGTCGGTGTGGCGGAGGACCGTCATTGGGGCGGCACCTGCGTCAACATCGGCTGCGTGCCGAAGAAGCTGATGGTGATGGCCAGCGAATACGGCGCGGCGATGCAAGATGCCCGCGGCTTCGGCTGGGATGTTCCGGCCGGCCGGCATCACTGGGCCGACCTGATCGCGGCGAAGGATGTCGAGATCAATCGCCTGCAGGGGATCTACCGCCGCATGCTGGACGGCGCCGGGGCGAAGGTGTTCGACGCCCGGGCGAAATTCATCGACGCGCACACGCTCGATGTCGGCGGCAAGCCGGTGACGGCGGAGCGCATCGTGATTGCCACTGGCGGCCAACCGATCCGCCCGGAATTCCCCGGTGCCGAGCATGGCATTGTCTCCGACGACGCGTTCGACCTGAAGGAACTGCCGCCGCATGTCACCTTGATCGGCGGGGGCTATATCGCCGTCGAGTTCGCCGGGATCTTCGCCGGGCTTGGCGCGAAGGTTGACCTGATCATGCGGCAGGACTTGCCGCTGCGCGGGTTCGATCAGGATTTGCGGACATCGCTGGCCGATGCGCTGACCGCGCAAGGGGTCAAGCTCTGGCCGGGGCGGCGGATCGTCAATGTCGATCCGGACCGGCTGGCGAAGCGGGTGACGCTCGACAACGGCACGGTGATCGACACCGGGTTGGTGTTCGCGGCCGTTGGCCGGGCGCCGAATACCGGCGGCCTGAACCTCGCGGGCGCCGGCGTCGCGACGACGGCGGCGGGCGCGATCATGGTCGATGAGCAGCAGGCGACATCGGCGAAGAATGTCTTCGCCATCGGCGATGTCACGGACCGGATGAACCTGACCCCGGTGGCAATCGCCGAGGGCCATTCGCTGGCCGAGCGGCTGTTCGGGCACGGACCGCGCACCTGGCGGCTGGATGCTGTGGCGACCGCGGTGTTTTCCTCGCCGCCGATCGGCACGGTTGGGCTGACCGAGGAACAGGCCGCCGAGCAGGGGCCGGCGGATATCTATGTCAGCCGGTTCACCCCGATGCGGCACACCCTGTCGGGCCGCAGCACGCGCAAGACGATGATGAAGCTGGTGGTGGACCAGGCGTCGCAGCGTGTGGTGGGCGCGCATATGCTGGGCGACGATGCGCCGGAGATCATCCAGGGGCTGTCGATCGCCATCAACTTGGGCGCGACCAAAGCGGATTTCGACCACACCGTGGGCATCCATCCGACCGCGGCCGAGGAGTTCGTGACTATGCGCACCCGCACACGGGTCGCCGAAGCCCGCGCGGCGGCCGAGTAAACGCCTATCGGCCGCGCGAGGCCAACACCACGCCGCTGACCGTCATGGCCAGGGCGAGAAGCTGGCGCGAGCCAAGCGGCTCGCCCAGCGCGGCGGCCGAGCTGAACACACCGATGACCGGCACCAGCAGCGTGCCGATCGCCGCGGTGGAGGCGGGCAGCAGCTTCAAGGCGCGAAACCATGCCAGATAGGACACGCAGAGCGCCACGATCGACACATAGCCCAGCGCCCCCCAGCCGAGCGGGGTGACGCGCGCGAGGCTCCAGCGGTCGAACACCACGGCGGCCAGCAGCATCGGCGCCATGCCGATCGCCAACTGCCAGGCCAGCATCGGCACCGGCTGCATCGTCACCGGGTAGCGCTTGGTGAACACCGCCCCGCCGGCGAACATCAGCGCGGTGCCCAGGATCGCGGCCACACCCGGCAGCTTGGCAACCAGATCGGCCGCCGGAGCCGAGAGCAGTTGCCCGGCCATCAAAACGCCGACGCCGGCCAGCCCCAGCGCCAGCCCGGCTACACGCTGCCAGTTCGGCCGCTCGCCCAGCGCCGGCCAGGCCATCAGACTGGCCCAGATCGGCATGGTATAGGCGATGATCGCCGCTTCGGAGGCCGCCAGCCAGAACAGCGACAGCGTGGCCAGTCCCATCCACGAGGTGATGTTCAGGATGGCGGCGATGGCCAGGCGCGGGAACTGACCGCGCGGCACCCGGAAGTTCTCCCCGCGGGCGAGGGCGACGACGACGAGCAGGCTGATGCCGCCAATGCCGGAGAGCACGCGGAACAGAAACGGCGGCCACTCCGCCATCACGAATTTCAGCACCGGCCAGTTCAGGCCCCAGCTTGCAGCGGTGACGAGCAGCATCAACAGGCCCTGCAGCCGCGGGGCGATGCGCATGACCGGACCCTTCAGCGGATGTAGATGCGAATTTCGCGGGCGGGGGTGCCGGGGTCGCCTTGCAGGCCGAGATGCAGCAGGTCAGGTTTCACGCCCTGTTGGCCGAGCGCATCGGCCACCGCACGGGCGTCGGCGGAGCCTTGGACGATGGCGGCCTGGGTCTCGGTTTCGGGGGCGGAGAGCGGGATGGCGGCCAGAACGTCGAACTGTGCGTCTGGCCGGCGGGACTGGGCGGTGGCGAGCGCGTCGGCGACCTGGGTGGGCCAGGTGGGGTCGGCCACGGGGAAGCGGATGCTGACCAGCGGGCGTGCCGGCAGCGTGGCGCGGGCGGTCTCGGCCGGACCAGGCGCCGGCGGCGTACGCAGGAACGTGCGCTGGTCAACCAGCGTGCAGCCGGGCAGGAGCACAAGCGCGAAGAGGAGAGGCCGCATCGGGTAGGTCATGGGCAGGAAGCTTGCAGGAACTGGGCGCGTGGGCAAGATGGGGGCGGCCGACGTCGTGCGTGCAGGTCTGCTATGTCGCTGTGATAGCTCCCGGACCGATTGCGGCGCGAAGGGCCCTTCACAAGCCGGTGGCACCTTGTTATACGGCCGCTCCCGCGACGGTCGGGCGCATAGCTCAGTTGGTAGAGCAGCTGACTCTTAATCAGCGGGCCGTAGGTTCGAGTCCTACTGCGCCCACCATTTTGAAATCAAAGACTTGCGGGATACTTGTTTCGCCCTTGCGGCGATCGAAAATTGTGTGGGGCAACAAGGATCACCCGAAGGGTGGGAGGGGGACGCCGATTGTTTAGTGGCGTCATGGTCCATAGTTGCGGCTCCACACATCGCGTTGCTCTCAATTTTGTGTGGATCGATACCTCCGCGCGAAGAAGCCAGTGGCGGCAGTTTCGAGCCGTGTGACGATTAGGACGGTGCCCAGCACCTCCGCGAATATTAACGCGACGCCTACGTGCGCAAGCCCAATGCCAACGGCCACCGTGCCCGAGAGAAAACGAACGTGTCGCGGTGTAGTGGCATCGTTGGCCAAACCCTTCCGACGCTGAGCGGTTATCTCGCCGAATTCTGCTCACTCCGCCATTGTTGAAATGTCTTGCAAGGGTGGTCCATTCCATCGTGGGCACAACCTATGCCGAAGTGACGCCAAGCGGCGTCGCGGAACCGCTGTCCGGATTGGTTCGCGCCTCGGGAGTCGGCGCCGTCGGGGTGCTGCATCTCAGGAGTTGGCCGCGTCATCCGCCTACAACGCCGGCAACCGTTGAGCTCAGGGCGCGCGGCGACGGGTGAGGTGGCGTTCCAGCGCGTCGGCGAGGCGGCTGAGCGTGAAGCAGAGTAAAAAATACAGCGCCGCCAGGATCAGGAACACCTGCATTGGCCGGGTCAGCACCATCGAATTGACCTGCTGGGCCGCAAGCGTCACCTCCGGCACGCCGATGACATAGGCGAGCGAGGTCGCCTTGATCACCGAGACGAACTGGTTGACCAGCGATGGCAGCATGCTGGTCAGCGCTTGTGGCACCAGCACGTGGCGCATCGCCTGCAGATAGGTCAGCCCGGTGGAGCGCGCGGCTTCCATCTGCCCACGCGTGACCGCCTGCAAGCCGGCGCGGACCACCTCGGCGAGGAAGGCGCTCTCGTAGATCACGATGGCGCAGACCGCCGTGGTGAACGGTGAGACCTGCTTGCCGACCAGCAGCGGCACGGCGAAATAGGCCCAGAAGATGATCATCAGTAACGGCGTGCCGCGCAGCGTGAACACCCAGGCCGTCGCCGGCCAGCGCCAGCGGCGCTGCACGCTGGTGCGCATGATGCCGAGGCCGACGGCGAGTGGAAACGCCAGCGCCAGGCTGAGGGCGGAGAGGATGACGGTGCCTGCCAGCCCGCCCATCGGCCCCTGCGGATAGCCGCCGATCAGGAACAGCACGCCGAATTGCGCCAGGATGTCGAGCATCGCTCAGGCCCGGACCAGCGGCGGGAAGCGGCGCGCGAACCAGGCGCCGAGCCCCATCAGCGTGAACGACATCGTCAGGTAGATTACCGTCGCCAGCAGGAAGATCTCGAAGGTGCGGTAGGTCTCGCTTTCAATCTCGCGCACCCGGTAGGTCAGCTCGCCGACCGCGATCGCCATGGCCAGACTGGTGTTCTTGAACAGCATCAGCGTCTGGTTGAGCATCGGCGGCACGGCGATGCGCAGCGCCTGCGGCAGAATCACCAGCCACATCGCCGGCAGGAAGCGCAGCCCGAGCGAGCGGGCGGCCTCCATCTGCGTCGGCGGGATGGCGCGGATGCCGCTGCGGATGTCCTCCGACATGAAGGCGCCGGTGTTGAGCGCGAGTGCGATCAGGGCGAACAGGAACTCGCTGTCCTGGTGATTCACCCAGATGCGCAGCGCCGTCGGCAGCATCTGCGGCACGCCGAAATACCAGATCAGCACTTGCACCATCAGCGGCACGTTGCGGTGGTACTCGACGATCGCGGCGACCAGCCAGCGCGCCGGGCGCAGCGGTGCCGCGCGCAGCACGGCCAGCGCCACGGCGAACGCCACCGCCAGCAGCCAGGCACCGGCGAACAGGCGAAAGGTGGTGGCCAGACCCGCCGCCAGCTGTGCCGCCTGCGGCCCGGCGAGCAGGAAGGCGAAGTCGAGCGTCATGCGGGCGGCGTCAGTTCGTCGGGATCGGCTCCACCTTGTAGGCGCGGGTGAAGCCGTAGGCGGAGTTCTTGCCCACCCAGCGGTCGAAGATGGTCTGCAACTCGCCCGACTTGTCCATCTCCAGCAGCACCTGGTTCACCGCCGCCAGCAGCGCCGGTTCGCCCTTGTTGACGCCGATGCCCTGCGGCTCGACGAACAGCGGCTCGGCGATCATCTCCAGCGTCCCCTGGTTCTGTTCCTTCGCCTGGCGGATGAAGCGGGCGAGGATCAGCTCGCCGGCCATGGCGGCATCGATCTTGTCCTGCAACAGGGCGAGGTAGGCCGACGGGCTGTCCTGGAAGGAGAGCACGTTGGCGGAGGGGATCAGTTTGATCGCCATGGCGACCGAGCTCGACCCCTTCGAGCCCGCCAACTTGCGCCCGGCGAGATCCTTCAGCGTCTTCAGGCCGGAGTCCGACTTCACCATGATCTTCTGGTTGGAGACGTAGTACTGGTGGCTGAAATCAACCTGGGTGGCGCGCTCGGGCGAGTAGCCCAGGATCGCCGCCAGCACGTCGACCCGCTTGGTCCTCAACTCCGGAATACGCGCCTCGACCGACATCGCCTTGAGTTCGACGCCGACGCCGAGCCCGCGGGCCAGCGCCTGGCAGACATCGACGTCGAATCCGACGAACTGGCGCGTCGTGGCATCCGGATAGCCGAATGGCTCGCTGGCCTGGGTGTGGCCGCAGATCAGCTTGCCGCGCGCCTTGATATCGGCCAGCCCGTCGGCCCGCGTGCCGCCGCCGAGAGCAAGTACCGCGGCCATCGCGGCCGCTCCGATCCACAGTTTCATCGCCGGTCTCCTTCCGCCATAGCTGGCTGTTATGTGTCGGTTCAGTCGGTCGCCGCGATCTCGGTGCGCCAGTCCGGCCGTGCCGCATCGCGGCCGCTGACGAGGTTGAAATACCGAAGCTGCATGGCGGCGGCGAGCGGGCCGACCTCGCCATTGCCGACTGGCAGCCTGTCGACGGCGATCACCGGTTGCACCTCGGCGCCGGTGCCGCAGAGGAAGATCTCGTCGGCCGCATAGAGTTCGCTGCGCCCGATGGGCCGCTGCTCGACGGTCTGACCGAGCCAAGCCTGCGCGCCCCACAGCAAAGTGTCGCGGGTGATGCTCTCCAGGATGCCGTCGGCGACATCGGGGGTGATCAGCCGCCCGTCGCGGACGATGAACAGGCAGGCGCCCGGCGCCTCGGCCACCGTCCCGTTCGCGGTCAGCAGCAGGGCGTTGTCGTAGCCGTCCTGCCGCGCCTGGATAGAGGCCAGCCGGCCGTTGACGTAGTTGGCCGTGGCCTTGACGCGCGGCGGGGCTGCATTGTCGGCCAGTCGCGCCCAGGAGCTGACGCCGACGCGGATGCCCGTCTGCAACAGCTTCGAAGGCGGCCGGCGCACGCAGGAGACGAACATGCCGAGCGGCCCGGTGGCGCCCATCGCGCCGTCGCCGTCGATATAGGTTTGCACCCGCAGATAGGCATTCTCCCGCATCCTGCTGACGCGCAGCAGGTCGAGCACCGAGGCGCGCAGCATCGTCATGCTGTAGGGCGCCTCAAAGCGCATCACCTTCATTGAGTACTGCAGGCGGTGCAGGTGGTCGTCGAGGCGGAACACATGCAGGCGCTGCTGTTCTGCGTTCCAGTATGCGCGGATGCCCTCGAACACGGCGGCGGCGTAGGTGATGGCCGGCGCGAGGCAATGTATGCGGGCCTCTTCGTAAGGAACGATGGCGCCGTTCAGCACCATGAAACCGCCGTGTCTGGCCTGTTCGCTCACGCCCGTCCCCCTGCGCCGGTCCGGCCGGCTGCACCGACGTTAGGTCGGTAATCACGGGGGAAGCAAGGCGTGCGATGGTGCCGGGTGAGGGGAGCGGTGGGATTGCCCCGTTTTTGTGGGCACCCTGAAGCTTTCACCAGAGGTGTTGAAAATGCCAAAATACCGTCCGCCTTATTGACCCGAGTTCCGTCGTCAGATGGTCGATCCTGTTCTTGCTGGCCGTGACCCGGGCGATCTCGCTCATGAGACCGGCACGCTCCCGTCCGGATCTTCAGGTTCATGAGCGCGCACCAGGCCACATTCCCAGTTGCGGCAATGGCGCGTGCTCGGCGTGTCGAAGGCTGGCTTCTATGCGTGGCTGCATCGCCCGCCGTCCGTACATACCGAGGCTGACGCGGTGTTGCTGAAGCGCATCAAGACGGTGCACGCCAGTTCTCGCCAAACGTATGGTGCTCCCTGCGTTCATGCTGAACTGCGCAATCTTGGGCAAGCGTATGGCCGCAAAAGGTATCGCTCGCCCGATGTGGGGGGGATGTCCCGTCTGCTGTTGAAAAGCGCTCGGGCGGCGTGGCTCTTTGATGAGGCTATGCAGCGTTTCGGGCTGGGTCAAGATCACCGCCGAGGGCGAACTTGGCCTGATGCGC